>NZ_JBVOON010000002.1:0-418050 GCF_055664235.1 Rhodococcus sp. NPDC019050
CGTTTCGGATCCCTCAGTCAGGCAAGGGGGTTCATGATCGAGTTCACCGAATGGTACAACCACGAACATCGCCACACCGGAATCGGGTTGCACACACCCGCCGATGTCCACTTCGGTCTGGCCGCCGGCAAGGCGGCCGAACGCCGAGAGGTACTCGATACTGCTCGTGCCCGGCATCCGCATCGCTTCGGCACCACGGCAGCGCCGAAGATCCTCGACCTGCCCGACACCGTCTACATCAACCGGCCAGGCGATGATCCCGAGGCCACCGTGGAGGACGCCACGATAGCCGCCTGACACCCACTGGACTCAAACCCCTTGACACATTCCGGTTGGACGTAGAAGTCGAGCCTCCCTACCAGACATACACGCTGGGCGCAGGTGACTCGATCTTCTACCCCCAGAATGCTCGTTCACGCTGGACCGCTCTTGACCAGAAGCCGACGCGGCTACTCCACGTTGTGGCGCGGCCTCGGCAAGTCTGACGCGCATGGCACATCAACTTGAGTTAGCAGCCCCAGCGCGAGGGCGGTTCCGGGCAGTCGGTTGACGGTGGTCGTATGGGGCGCCGCGTGATCTGACGGCGCCCCGATATACGCCTAGCCCGCGGCGTCGGGAGTTTCCGTTGGTGTCGCGAACCGCACCGCCACCGCCGGTGACGGCACTACGGGTTGATCCGCAAGCGACAGCTGTTGCGGGCCCGCAACCCCAAATTCTAGGCCTGCGTCGTGGCAGATGGCAGGCCTGAGATTGGCGTGAGCCCATGCCCCGAGCTGTTGATCTACTGCGTGGTCGCGGCGCTCTCGATCCGTTCCTCGGGCCGGTTCCTTGATGCGGAATCGAGGGCTACCGTGGGTGTTACGCCATCTGAATTCCGCCGACTCGTTCTAGATCCACATAGAACGAGCACTGTCGTGCGCATTCGCGAAGGTGGTGATCAATACCTCTGATACCTCGAAGGACACCGAGGCGCATTCGGTGCCCTTCTGAATTCGTCAGCCAGGATCCTGCGGGATCGATGTGACTCATGAGGTTGTGACCACTCATGACAATACCCCTCTGCGCCCGGATAGGGCCAGGAAGCACGCGGTGCACTGCGCTATCCGATGACCTGGGTGATCGATGATGGCCGCGTACCGGCGCCGCACCGATGATCCGGAGTCGATTGCGGCGTGTATCAGGAACTTTGAACCACGATCGGTTGATCCGGGCGCGTGGGCGGTGGTGGGGCCGTGGGTGCGGGAGACGGTCGAATTGTCTGCACCGACGCTGCTCAGTCAGGCTGCGAACGCGCTCAAGGTACTCACCCGGCTGGCGGTGTGGGCTCTCGACGAGGGACTCGGACTCGACAGGGAGGTGGTGCTGACCCCGGATGTGCTCGAGCGGTACCGCCTGGTCGGGATGAGGGAGTTGGCGCCGACGTCGCGGGCTGCGGAGATGTCGCGGCTGCGGCGGCTGGCCCGGGTGGTGACGGTGCGGGCCCCGTGGCCTCCCGCCGGTGAGCGTTCGTCGCGACACGAGCTGTCGCCGCCCTACACCGATGCCGAGATCGCGGCATTCTGGAGATGGGCGCCGCGCCAGAACGGGCCGTTCCGGGTGCAGGCCATGACGGCTGTCCTGGCGCTGACCTTGGGAGTGGGCGCAGCGGGGAACGGCGGTTCCTTTTTCTCGCCTCGACTCTCCTTTCGGCGGGGCGCCGCAAGAGCCGATACCGGCCGTGACAGCCCAGAGGCGCGAGGCGTATCCAAGTGGGCTGGGACGTCCCACCGGAGTCCGGTGACGGGTTCAGCCGACAGCCCAGGTCAACAGGCCGAGCAGACGCACATCGGTCAGGGTCGCGATCCCGCGTACCTGCTCAGCTTCGGACCGCGCCAGGCGGCGGAGCAGCGGGAGGGCATGACGGGCGACGACGGCTTCGAAAATTCCGGTCCAAGCCGGGAATATGACGCTCAGTGCTTGGTGGTTCGGAAGTCGTAATCCTCATCCATCCCGCTAGAAAGCCAAATTTCCTCGGCGCCAGCGAAGCCGGACTTGGGGTGGGAGTCGTCCTCGTCACCCCACGACGAATCGTCGGCTAGGTGGTCCTCACCCTGCATGCACCTGCACGGAAACACCTGCTGCGCAACTACCTCTCCATTGACGACCTCATTAACAATGCGTTCGTGTGCTGGCCCAGTTGGCATGTTGTGATGATATGAGCTTCTGGACAATGCCGGGTATGTCGTTAGCGTCACCTTGAAGTCAGAGAGGATCATCAACGCACTCTCGGCAACTGGTGTCGGCGACCAGAATCACCGGGATATTCAGGGGCAGTATCGCTTTCAGCAGTCGAAGGCGCACTGCGTCATGCACGAGCGGAAGGTCCAAAGGTTGGCCGGCCGCGTCTCGTGCCACGGCGACCGCGTCGGGGCAGTCCCATAGCACCAGCGAGGTGCCGCCGTAGTAGGCGGTGCGGTACCGGATTCCCTCGATCTTCTCCCTGGCCGGTTGATCCTCGTAGATTGCCCGCGCCCACTCCTGGGTTCGTTCGCGAGGCAGGTCGGCGTCGGCCAAGGCAGGAAACGCCCCGAGCGCCATCGCCGCCCCGGGGGTGTCCATCGCATAGGTCTGCACCTCGCGGGTCGGGACGACCTGGCTGATTCGTCGCCGCGAGCACAGCGGTGCGACCCCGGCCTGGCCGAACACTTCGCATGCGGCGGTCGCCAGATCCTCGCCCACATACAGCACTGAACGTCCGGCGGGATCGAGCGCCGGGGCTCGAAACGGTGGTGTGTGGTGGTCGAAGCGATGCAACGGGCCGTAGGAGCGGAAGGTGACCCCGTCCGGAGTGTGGGAGGCCTGGTGATAGACCCGGAACCAGGGACGTTGGGCACCGGTCGACTCCGGAGCCCAGGTCCACCGGAAATCTGCGTGGGGCAGCGGACGGGTGGGGCTGGGTAGCGGACGCGCCATCAAGCCGCCGTCAGAGCATGGATCACCGCGAACACATGCTCGCGATCACGCAGCATCTCCTGCTGGGGGGTGCGGCCGTCGAAGTCGACATTCGGGCGGGTCATCCACCGCGACAGGCTCACCACTCCGCCGGGGAAGTCGCGCACGAGCCGGGCCAGGTCCGGCAGTACCGGTTCGGCGTCGTCCGGGGTGAACTGCCAGGCAGGAAACCGCCATTCCCGCCCGTCCCTCAGACCGATCAGCCGGTTCTGCACGCGCATGTCCGACACCGTCTGTGTCGAGACGTCGAGCATCTCGGCAACCTCGGCGCGACTGAACGAGGCGGTGAGCTGCTCTCGCCGTTGTCGGGCCTGCAGGTGCAGGTTCTCGCGTTCGAGCGTCTGGGCCTCCTCGACGTCGATCACGGGCCCCCAACTGTCCTGAACCTCGGCATCGCGGGGGTGGGTGTCAATACCTGATAAGGCATCGGCGAGATGTCGCAGCGCAGAACTTACTGCTTCGGCCACCGGTTCAGGCAGGTCGAGACCTCGGTCAGCGGGATTCTCGCTTGCCGGTACGTGATCGCAGAGCTGTATGCGCACCTCGGTCGTTGCCGGGGTGGACACGGACCTCGTGCTCGCAAGATCTTGCTCCGGTGCGGTGCAGGCTGTGAGTAGGACATACGCTCCGGTGCTGGCATCGCGCCGCGTGCTAGGGATCGGCATGTGTCCTCCTCGGAACTCACTACACTTTCCATGATACGCGGGATATGCGGGTAATGCGCCTCTGCTCTCGGGAGAAGGGTAGCGAGGAGACGGGCCCAACGTGAGGCTCGGTAACGTCATCCCGCGAGCAGGATCGCCGACGGCGAATTCGCTGCCACCACGGCCGCCGTGTTGCCTCGGACCCCCACGGTGCAGCACGTCGTCACCGTCGGCCCGGCCACCGAGGTGGACTGGGGGAGTGTGCCCGCCGTCGACTTCCACAAGGCTGCCACCCCGGAGTCCTCCGAGCGTGATTTCGAGGCGCGAAGCGACGATGATCTGTTCATCATCTACACCGGCGGCACCACAGGAATGCCGAAAGGCGTGATGTGGCGCCACGAGGACTTCTTCCACGCCGCTCTCACCGGCGGGAACCCGTTCGGCGACCCGTACGGCAGCGCGGAGCAGGTGGCAGCCGCGGTCCCGCATATCCCGGAAATGTCGTGGATGCTCACCGCGCCGCTGATCCACGGGGCGGCGTTGTACAGCCTGTTCACCGCATTCTGTGTCGGTGCCACACATGTGCTGATGCCCGCCTTCGATGCGACCGAGGCGCTTTCGCTCATCGAGCGCGAGCGGGTCATGACGTTGACCCTCGTGGGTGACGCCATGGCCCGTCCACTCGCCGATGCCATCGCCGCATACGGAGCGGACTACGACCTGAGCTCTCTCATGGTGCTCGGGTCCGGTGGAGCTCTGTTCTCGAAAGGGGTACGCGAGCAACTGGTCTCACTCCTTCCGGGCACGACGGTCCGCGACGGATTCGGTTCGTCCGAGTCCGGGGTGGACGGCAATCTCGAGATCGGTGCCGACGGGGTCATGCGGATCGCGGCCAAGCCGACCGTGCGGGTGGTCGACGAGCGGCTTCGTCCCGTCGAACCGGGTTCGGGCGAGATCGGGTACATCGCCCGGGCCGGCCACGTCCCACTCGGGTACTGGGGGGATCCGGAGAAGACCGCGGCAACCTTTCCCGTCATCGACGGCGTGCGGATGTCGATCCTCGGAGACATGGCGCGGGTCGAGGAGGACGGCACCATCGTGTTGCTGGGTCGTGGGTCGATGTGCATCAACACCGGTGGCGAGAAGGTCTATCCGGAAGAGGTGGAGATGGCCATCAAGAGTCATCCCGCAGTGATGGACGCGCTGGTCGCGGGCGTCGACGACGAGCGTTACGGCCAGAAGGTCGGCGCGGTGGTCCAGCCCCGCGACGGGCACGAAGTCCCCTCGCTCGACGAACTGATCGACCATGTCGCTTCCCTTGTCGCGCGGTACAAGGTTCCCCGCACAGTGGTCGGTGTCGAGGCGATCGTCCGGTCACCCGCAGGCAAGGCCGACTATCGCTGGGCGAAGGCAACTCTCCAGTCGGCCGAGTGACCGGCCCACCCGTGCGCGTCCCCGGGGCGGCTGCCGGAGATCGGTAGACCCGGACTCCGGGCCGAACGTGTGAACTGCAACACCCGGTGGCGCCGGTTGAAGAGATCTGTCCCAGTGCGACAAGCGATGTCGACACCGGCGCGCCTTTCCGGTCATCGGAGCGGAGTGGTGTCCGGTACCGGTGGATGAGAGTATTCATCCTCGGTGTCGTCCGAATGGGGAAGGGTGGCGGACATGCCGAGACTTGCGGAGATGCGCGACGCCGCCGAGCCCTCTTCGGCCGAGCAGCGCGCGCGGCACGCTCGGATTCTCCGTGTAGCGGCCCAGTTGGGCGCAGAGAAAGAACTCGAACGCGTCCAGATGCAGGAGGTCGCGAAATTGGCGGGCGTCGCGCTCGGCACGCTCTACCGGTACTTTCCGTCCAAGACGCATCTGTTCGTCGCGGTGATGCTGGACCGGATCGATCGGCTGGACGCGCAGGCCGAGCGGCGCTCGCCCACATCGTCGTCGCCGTGCGACGCTGTCTACGAGACGCTCGTGAGGGCCGGCAGGGCGCTGCTGCGAGCGCCGTTGCTGGCCAACGCGATGCTCCAGTCCGCGGGGACCTCGAATGCGGCCACTGTCCCGGACGCGGCGAAGATCGACCAGCATTTCCAGCGGTTGCTTCTCGACGTTGCCGGCATCGACGAGCCCACCACGCGTGATGCCACCGTATTGCGGCTCGTGGTGGCACTGTGGTTCGGCCTGCTTCAGTCGGCGCTCAACAACCGTACTTCGATTCCCGAGGTCGAATTCGACCTGCGGGTCGCGTGCGAGCGGCTTCTCGGCGATCTGCCCGGCAACCCGCGCTGACCCTCGATCCCGCGTCCGATCGACCCCTGCGGACGCCCTCTTACGTGCACAGTCCCGCTCGGTGGGACGACACGGTTCCACACCCTGCTGCTAAATAGAATAAATTTCAGTAATTCCGAAATGGCAAGGGAGTGGCATGAGCAACGTCGTCATCGTCGAGGCCGCGCGGACACCGATCGGGCGCCGCCGTGGTCAATTGGCGGGAGTCCATCCCGCGGTGCTGCTCGGCGCCGCACAAAAGGCACTGCTCGACCGGACGGGTCTGCCGGCGGACCGAATCGGTCAGCTCGTCGGCGGCGCTGTCACCCAGGCGGGGGAGCAGTCGAACAACGTCACCAGGCAGGCATGGCTCCACGCGGGCCTTCCCTATTCGACGGGTGCGACCACGATCGACTGCGCGTGTGGCTCCTCCCAGCAGGCCGTCCACATGGTCGCCGGTCTCATCGCCTCCGGCCAGATCGATGCCGGTATCGGTTGTGGCGTCGAGGTCATGAGCCGGGTGTTCCTGGGTCAGGCCAACGCCCCGGGCACCGGCAACCCGTACCCCGACGACTGGGCCATCGATATGGGTGACCAGTTCACCTCCGCCGAGCGGATCGCCGCCAACCGCGGTATCGGACGCGGCGATGTCGACGCATTCGGACTGGAGTCCCAGCGCCGTGCCGCGATCGCATGGGCCGAGGGCCGCTTCAACCGCGAAATCGTGCCGGTCGACGCACCCGTCGTCACGAAGGAGGGCGAACTCACCGGAGAGATCGCCACCGTTACTCGCGACGGTGGACTCCGCGAGACCACTGCGGAGGGACTGGCGGGGCTGCGGCCGGTCATCGAGGGAGGCATCCACACAGCCGGCAACTCGTCGCAGGTCAGCGACGGCGCGGCTGCGGTTCTGCTGATGAGCGAGGACGCAGCGCGGGAAGCCGGACTCCGGCCGCGCGCCCGGGTCCTCGCCTCCACACTGGTCGGTTCCGATCCGTACTACCATCTCGACGGCCCGATCGAGTCCACCCGCGCGGTCCTCGAGCGGGTCGGAATGACGTTGTCGGACATCGACATCGTGGAAATCAACGAGGCGTTCGCTTCAGTGGTGCTCTCGTGGGCCCAGGTGCACAAGGCCGATATGAGCAAGGTCAACGTCAACGGCGGTGCGATCGCACTCGGCCATCCGGTCGGCTCGACCGGGTCGCGATTGATCACCAGTGCCCTGCACGAACTCGAGCGTTCCGACCGCTCCACGGCATTGATCACCATGTGCGCGGGCGGCGCGCTCTCGACGGCCACCGTCATCGAGCGCATCTGACACCCTGTTCGGCCCGGCGGTACGCCATGTCGGAGGCGTACGTCCGCCGGAAAATTGGAATTTCTTCTAACAAAGGATGCGTTCATGACTCTGGGCTTGAGCGATGAGGACCGCGACCTTCGCGACTCCGTGCGTGGCTGGGCCGGACGCCATGCCACACCCGCGGTGATCCGCGAGGCTGTGGAGGCGAAGACCGAAGCTCGGCCTTCGTACTGGGGTTCGCTCGCGGAACTCGGAATGCTGGGTCTCCACCTGCCGGAGTCGGTCGGTGGTGCCGGGTTCACGCTGCTCGAAACGGCAATCGTGGCCGAAGAACTCGGCCGCTCGATGGTTCCCGGACCTTTTCTGCCGACGGTCGTCGTGTCGGCCGTACTTCACGACGCCGGGCGCACCGACGAACTCGCGGGCTTGGCGGACGGTTCGGTGTTCGGTGCTGTCTCGCTGCAACCGGGCGGGTTGAGGATCTCTCGCGACGGTGGCTCGGTCACCTTGTCAGGTACGTCGAGCCACGTGCTCGGCGGACAGGTGGGGGATCTGTTCCTGCTCGCCGCAAACGATGCCGGAGAACTCGCCTTCGTGCTCGTGCACCGCGACCGGCTGGAGGTCACCGACCTGCCCGGCTACGACGTGGTCCGCCGGAATGCCGAAGTGACCGTGGACGACTTGCCTCTGGCCGCCTCCGAGGTACTGGAGGCTTCTCCCCAGAGGGTGCTCGACATCGCCGCGACGCTGTTCGCCGCGGAGGCAGCGGGCCTCGCCGACTGGGCCACGACCACCGCTGCGGACTACGCCAGAGTTCGTCGACAGTTCGGCCGGGTCATCGGCCAGTTCCAGGGCGTCAAGCACAAAGCGGCACGGATGCTCGGCCTCACCGAACAGGCACGCGTCGCGGCCTGGGACGCGGTGCGCGCGCTCGGTGAAGATGTCCCGGCAGCCGAATCCTCGCTGGCCTCTGCTGTTGCCGCCGCCGTCGCACCCGAGGCCGCATTCCAGGTCACCAAGGACTGCATCCAGATCCTCGGCGGAATCGGATACACGTGGGAACACGATGCCCACTTGTACATGCGCCGCGCACAGACCCTGCGGATCCTGTCGGGCTCGACAGCATCCTGGAAGCGCCGAGTCGCCGGACTCACCCTCGGCGGTGCCCGGCGCGTGCTGGGCATCGAACTGCCTCCCGAGGCGGAGAAGATCCGCGCAGACGTGCGGATCGAGCTCGAACCCGCATCGGACCTCGAGGGCGCCGAGCGCACCGCATACCTCGCAGAGAAGGGCTACACCTCACCGCATCTGCCGGCACCGTGGGGCAAGAGCGCCGACGCGGTGACCCAACTCGTCATCGCCGAGGAATTGCGCGCCGCGGGACTCGAACCGCACGACATGATCATCGGCAACTGGGTGGTGCCCACTCTGCTCGCTCACGGTAGTGAGGAGCAGATCGAGCGTCTGGTGCCGGGGTCGCTGCGCGGTGACATCGTGTGGTGCCAGCTGTTCTCGGAACCCGGCGCGGGATCCGACCTTGCATCGCTGTCCACCAAAGCCACCAAGGTCGAGGGTGGCTGGAAGCTGCAAGGACAGAAGGTCTGGACCTCGATGGCACGGGTCGCGGACTGGGGAATCTGCCTTGCGCGGACGGACGCGAGCGTGCCGAAACACAAAGGGCTGTCGTACTTCCTGATCGACATCAAGAACACCGAGGGCCTCGATATTCGTCCACTGCGCGAGATCACCGGTGAGGCGCTGTTCAACGAGGTGTTCTTCGACGAGGTGTTCGTCCCCGACGACTGCCTGGTCGGTGAGCCGGGTGACGGCTGGAAACTCGCTCGTACGACTCTCGCCAACGAGCGGGTGTCCTTGTCGCACGACTCGTCGCTCGGAGCGGGCGGGGAAGCCCTGCTGGCACTGGCCGAGTCGATCCCCGGTGGACTCGACGACGAACAGCTCACCGTGCTCGGCAAAGTGCTGTGCGACGCCCAGTCCGGCGGCCTCATGGGTCTGCGCTCCACGCTTCGTACCCTGACCGGTGCTCAGCCGGGCGCCGAATCGTCGGTGGCCAAACTGCTCGGAGTCGAGCACATCCAGCAGGTGTGGGAAGTGGCGATGGAGTGGGCCGGCCCGTCCTCGCTCGTCGGCGGACAGGACCGACGGTCTGCGACACAGATGTTCCTCAACGTGCAGTGCATGTCGATCGCCGGTGGCACCACGAACGTCCAGCTGAACATCATCGGTGAACGGATCCTCGGCCTGCCGCGCGATCCCGAGCCCGGAAAGTGAGAGCCCCCGCATGAATCGCACCTTCGTGGTCGGCGTCGGCATGACCAAGTTCGAGAAGATCGAGACCCGTGATTGGGAGTACCCCGACATGGTCACCGAGGCCGTGTCCAACGCGCTCGCGGACGCCGGTGTCGACTACGCACAGGTCCAGCGCGCGGCGGTAGGTTACGTCTTCGAAGCGTCCACCGCCGGGCAGCGGGCACTGTACGAAACGGGCCTGACGGGTATCCCGATCGTCAACGTGAACAACAACTGCGCCACCGGATCGACGGCGCTGCTGATGGCCCGTGAGTGGGTTCAGGCGGGGTTCGTGGACTGTGCGCTCGCCGTGGGTTTCGAGAAGATGACCAGAACCGCGCTGACCGGCACGGGGGAGATGCCGAAGGTCACCACTCTCGACGACCAGCTGAAGATCATGGTCGAGAAGTTCGGCTGGGCCTCCGGTCCGATGACCGCGCAGCTCTTCGGCAACGCCGCAGCCGAGCACATGGAGCGGTACGGCACCACCGCCGAGCAGATCGCCGCGGTCGCGGTCAAGAACCACGCGCATTCGGTGAATAACCCGTACGCGCAGTTCCGGGACGAGTACACCCTGGAGCAGGTCCTGGCGGACAAAATGATCCACGCTCCGCTCACACGCTCACAATGCTCGCCCACCTCGGATGGCGCCGGCGCCGCGATCGTGGTCAGCGAGACGTTCGTACGCGAACACGGGCTCGAAGACCGGGCGGTCGAGATCGTCGGACAGGCGATGACCACCGACGGTGCCGCGGCGTTCGCGGAGAACTCGATGATCGACGTCGTCGGCGCGCCGATGACCCGTGCGGCCGCGGAGCAGGCATTCGCGCAGGCAGGACTGACGATCGCCGATGTCGACGTGATCGAACTGCACGACTGCTTCGCCATCAACGAGATCATCACCTACGAGGGCCTGGGCATGTGTGCGCCCGGCGACGGTGGAAAGCTTGCCGAGTCCGGCGCCACCACCTATGGCGGGCAGTGGGTGGTCAACCCCTCAGGAGGACTGATCTCGAAGGGACATCCTCTCGGTGCCACCGGTCTCGCACAGTGCGCCGAGTTGACCTGGCAGCTGCGCGGAGCAGCGGACGCCCGCCAGGTCGACGGCGCTTCCGTCGGCCTGCAGCACAATCTCGGTCTCGGCGGGGCGTGTGTCGTTACCCTCTACCGGTCCGGAACCCTCTCGAAGGAGTCGTAACCCATGCCGATCGATGTGACCGCCGCGCTGACGGCCGACCCGACCGTCCGCGAAGCCGGCTGGACCGAGCGGGACGTGATGCTCTACCACCTCGGCCTGGGTGCGGGTGTCGACTCGCTGGACCCGGCCGAGCTGGGATGGGTCTACGAGAAGAACCTGCGGGTCCTTCCCACATTCGCCATGGTTGCGGGACAAGGAGTCTCGGCCGGCGCGGTCACACCCGCCGGGCTGAATCTGCCGGGAATCGACATCGATCTGCGCAAGATCCTTCACGGCGGGCAGTCCCTCACCGTGCACGCCCCCATCCCGGTCTCGGGCGCCGCGACGATCTCGTCGCGTGTCGCCGACGTATGGGACAAGGGCAAAGCGGCGGTGATCGTGCTCGAGCAGTCCGCGCAGGACTCCGGTGGAAACCCGTTGTGGACCACAGCGATGCAGATCTGGGCGCGAGGCGAGGGCGGCTTCGGTGGCGATGCCGGGCCTGATACGTCGAACGCGGTGCCGGAGCGGAGCGCGGACAAGGTCCTCGTGTCCCCGACGAGTACGCAGCAGGCACTGGTGTACCGGCTCAGTGCCGACATGAACCCTCTGCACGCGGACCCGGCATTCGCGAAGATGGCAGGTTTCGACCGGCCGATCCTGCACGGGCTCGCCTCGTACGGCATCGTCTGCAAGGCGGTGGTCGACGGCGTGCTCGACGGAGACCCCACCCGGGTCCGGACGTTCTCGGTGCGGTTCGCCGGATCGTTGTACCCCGGAGAGACGATCGAGACCGCGGTGTGGCGCGACGGCGACACCCTCACCGTGCTCGCGACCTGCCTCGAGCGCGACGGGCAACCGGTGCTCACCCACGCCACGATGGAGATCCGATGAGAGTCGATCCGAACGTCCACCCCACCGTCGGGAATGCGCCCGACGGCACGATTCTGACGTCGGCCCCGCAGGACACCGCCGTCGATCGGGCCACTGCCGCCGCTCGGCGCGTGGTGGACGCACTTCTGCGCACCGATCGCACCAACGCGAATCTCGAGCGGGTCGCGGAGGAACTCGACAACATCGCCGAGCATCTCGAGGAGCACGCCCCGGAAGTGCAGGAGCGGCTGGTCGACATGTGGCACGGGGAGGGTGTCACCCGGCACGATCCCGTCACCGGGCCGGAGAATGCGCTGGCGCCGCCGTTGGTGCTCGCCGGTCGTGCGGACGGATCGGTGGAAGGGGTTGTGACGCTGACCTTCCCGTACCAGGGCCCGCCCGGGCACGTGCACGGCGGTGTGTCCGCGCTGCTGATCGACCACACGCTCGGGGTGGCGAACGCCTGGGCCGGACGAAGCGGAGCCACCGCGCAACTCAACGTCCGATACCACCGGCCCACCCCGTTGTTCGAACCGCTGACCGTGACAGGCCGGTTGGTTCGGCAGGACGGCCGCAAGATCGACACGGTGGGAGAGATCAAGACCGCCGACGGCACCGTATGTGTGTCCGTCGAAGCGCTGTTCATCGACAAGACGGTTCCCCGTCCGCGCTGACGGTCACCCACCACCATTGAGCGTCAACGAGATCCGGGAGTGAACACGATGGGCAAACTCGACGGGCGGGTCGCCGTCGTCACCGGTGCGGGCATGGGCATCGGCCGTGGAGTCGCCGGCGCACTCGCTCGTGAGGGTGCCGACATCCTGGTCGCCGAGGTGGACTCGGAGGCGGGCGCCGACACCGCGCGGTGGCTCACCGACCGGTGGGGCGTCCGCGCGGAGTTCGTCCACACCGACGTCACCGATCGGGAGCAGGTGCACGCGATGGTCGACACTGCCACCCGGGAGTTCGGCCGCCTCGACATCCTGGTCAACAACGCCTGGCGGTCGCTGGGATTCGCGCGGATGGAGAAGACGCCGGAGGACTCCATACGGGCAGGCTTCGACATGGGCGTGATGGCCGCGTTCTGGGCGATGCAGGGCGCCTACCCGGAACTGGCGCGGCACGGCACCGGACGGGTGATCAACATGTGCAGCCTCAACGGCGTCAACGCGCACATGTACTCGGTGTCGTACAACGCTGCGAAAGAAGCGTTGCGCAGCATGACCCGCACCGCGGCCCGCGAGTGGGCGCCGAAGCAGGTGTGCTGCAACGTGATCTGTCCCGGAGCGCAGAGCGCAGCCTATCGGCGGGTGGCGGAGGCCGATCCGGAGATGGCGGCAACGCAGGCCGCAGCGAACCCGATGGGCCGGATCGGTGACCCGCTCGACGACATCGGCACCGTCGCGGCATTTCTCGCGAGCGACGACTCGCGATATCTGACCGGCAACACGCTGTTCGTCGACGGCGGCAGCCACATCAACGGCGTGCAGTGGGCGCCGAACGTGGACTGACCGCGCCTGCTCAGCCGACCTTGACGCGCTCGGTTGCGGTGTAGACGTTCATCGTGTCGCCCCGCAGGAATCCCACGAGGGTCAATCCCGACTCGGCGGCCAGGTCCACGGCGAGCGACGACGGTGCCGAGACCGCGGCGAGCATCGGCACCCCGGCCATGACCGCCTTCTGGACGAGTTCGAACGACGCGCGCCCGCTCACCATGAGCACGCTGTTCGAGAGTGGGACCCGGCCGCTGGTGAGCGCCCAGCCGAGAACCTTGTCGACCGCGTTGTGCCGTCCGACGTCCTCGCGCACCGCGAGTAGTTCGCCGTCCGGAGTGAACAGCGCCGCGGCGTGCAGACCGCCGGTCGAGGCGAACACCTGCTGCTTGCTGCGCAGGGTGTCGGGCAGCGTGGTGAGGGTTCCGGCCGCGAGCATGGGCGAGTCCGCGTCGGTGAGCGGGAACCGGGTACGGGTGCGCACCTGATCCAGCGACTCCTTGCCGCACACACCGCACGCCGACGTGGTGGTGAAGGAACGCCGGCCGACTCCTTCCCCGATCGTGACACCGGGGGCGAGCGCGACGTCGAGGACGTTGTAGGTGTTGGCGCCGGTTTCGTCGACTCCGTCGCAGTACCGGACCGCCGCGATGTCCTCGCGGTCGCCGATCATGCCTTCGCCGAGCAGGAAGCCGTGCACCAGATCCACATCGTGGCCGGGCGTTCGCATCGTGATCGTCAGCGCGTCGCCGCCGATCCGGATCTCGAGCGGTTCCTCGACGGCGAGGGTGTCGGGTCGCCGAGACACTCGGCCCGCCGTGATGCGCAGTACGGGTCGACGGGCGGTCACGCGTCCCATCATTCACCTCCGGTGCCGGAGCGGGATCTCCCGGCAGTGCTGTAATCGCTGCGCTGGCAGCGGCGTTCGTATTCGTTGCGGGTCGTGCGTCGGCGTACGGTTTTCTGCCCGGCCGGACACGGGGTCGCTCCCGGACGAGGTGTCGTCTTCCCACGATACGGAAGTCCCGCCCGGAACGCTCCCACGGCCGGGTCGGGCCGGATACGTCGTCAGTCGCGGCGGATCCAGCCCGTAACGAGATCTTCACGGCTCGGGAGCGTGCGGGTTTACATGCCCGGTCCACTCTCAGGGAACGGTGATGAACAAGGAAAGACCCTCGCCGATCGATGGGCCGAAAGGTCTTCCCTCAGGACTGGACAAGGTGACCCTATGGAACAGGCACTTGCTGCTGCGGATACCGCCTGGATACTGGCGGCGTTCACGGCCGTCGCACTGATGGTCCCGGGCCTCGCGCTGTTCTACGGCGGCATGCTCGGCGTCAAGAGTGCGCTCAACATGATCATGATGGTGCTCGGCGGGTTCGCGGTGGCGGGCGTCGTGTGGGTGTTCTTCGGCCCCGCGGCCGTCCTCGGCGACAGTGTCGGCGGACTCGGCCTGATCGGCAATCCGTTCACAGATGTCGGACTCGGCTCGCTGCTCGAAGAAGATCCCGCCGGTGGGATTCCGGCCGCCCTCACCGCCGCCTTCCACCTGCTCTTCGCCGGAATCACGGTGGCCATCATCGCGGGCGCGGTGGCGGACCGGATGAAGTTCTCCGCATGGCTCGTGTTCTCGGGGATCTGGCTCGTGCTCGTCTACTTCCCCGTTGCGCACTGGGTGTTCGCCTTCGACGACGAAGACGCCGGCACCAAGGGCGGATGGATCGCCAACACGCTCGGCGCGCACGACTTCGCGGGCGGCACAGCCGTCCACATGAACGCCGGAGTCGCCGCGCTCGCGGTCGCCCTCGCACTCGGTGTCCGGCGTGGCTTCCCGCATGTGGCGCGGCCCCACAGCCTGCCCCTCGTCGTCCTCGGCGGCGGCATCCTGATGTTCGGCTGGTTCGGGTTCAACGGCGGATCCGCGGGCGGTGCCAACCACACCGCCGGTGTCGTCGTACTCAACACGATGGCCGCGGCCGTGGCCGGCTTGCTGGGCTGGATCCTGGTCGAACGCATCACGGAGAAGCACGCCACCACTCTCGGTGCGGTGTCCGGCATGATCGCCGCCCTCGTGGGCATCACCCCGGCTGCGAGCCTCGTCTCGCCGCTCGGCGCCCTCGCGGTCGGCGTCGTCTCGGGTGCCGTCAGCTGTTTCGCGGTGGGGTGGAAGTTCAAGATGGGCTACGACGACTCCCTCGACGTGGTCGCCATCCACCTCATGGGTGGTGTCGTCGGCACGACTCTCATCGCGTTCATCGCGACCGCCGCTGCTCCGGCCGGAGTCGACGGCCTGTTCTTCGGCGGCGGCATCGATTTCCTCGGTCGCCAGATCGTCGCGATGGCTGCGGTGTTCGCGTACTCGTTCGCGGTGACTTTCCTCATCGCGAAGGTCCTCGACAAGATCATGGGTATCCGGGTGGACGCCGAGACCGAGAAGATCGGCATCGACGTGCCCGTGCACGGCGAAACGGCGTACGTGATGGATTCCTTCGCCACCGGTACGCAGTCGAAGATGCGTCCGTCCGACTTCGCGGAGGACCGCGACATCGTCGTACCCACCAACTAGCGACGGTGCCCTGAGCATCCCTGACGGGCGAAGTGCCCCCGCCGGTGTCTTCCGGCGGGGGCATCGTCATCCCTGGTGGTTGTCCGGGTAGGCGGTCACGGCGAGGAAGCGGATCGGCAGTGTGACGAGTTCGTTCGGGCCGTGCACGCCCTCACCGTCGAGCAGAAGCGAGTCCCCGGCAGTGAGACGATATTCCGAATCGCCGTGGCCGTAGAGCATTTCGCCCTCGAGCATGTACAGCAGTTCGGTGCCGGGATGCTGGAAGAGCGGGAAGACGTCGCTCGCGTCGGTGAGCGTCACCAGCACCGGCTCGAGACGCTGGTGTTGCCCGCGGAGCGCGCCGAGCAGCTCGTAGTGGTGACCGGCGCGGGTGCCGCGGCCGACGATCTCGGCGCCCTGGCCACTCTTGGTGAACACTGCTTCGCGGTGTGCGTCGGCGCCGCGGAACAGCGAGGTGACGGGCACGTCGAGGCCCGCGGCCAGACGTGCGAGCGTCGACAGGCTGCACGAGGTCTGTGCGTTCTCGATCTTCGAGAGCATCGCTTTGGAGATCCCGACCTTCGCGGCCATGTCGCCGACGGAGAGTCCGCTGGCGAGACGCAGCGCCCGCACCTGATGCGCGATGGCGCGTTCGAGGTCGACGCCCGTGGGGGTGTCCCGGGGGACCTCCCGACCGGAGGTGTCGTGGAGGACGGCGCGGTCCGGTCTGGTCATATCGGCAGACTACATCCTGTTTCCCGACAGTAGACAGCCAACGGCACCTCCGACCGGAGCATCGGAGGTGCCGTGGGGAAGCAGGGTCAGAACGCTCGTCCTGGAATCCATTCGGTGCCCGCGAGGGGTACGCGGGCCATCGCCGCGGATTCGATCGTCAGGGCCACCAGGTCCTGCGGTTCGAGGTTGCGCAGGTGCGACTTGCCGCACGCGCGCGCGATGGTCTGAGCCTCCATAGTGAGAACCCGCAGATAGTTCGCGAGCCTGCGTCCACCCTCGACAGGATCGAAGTTCTTCTGCAGTTCCGGATCCTGGGTCGTGATGCCCGCCGGATCCTTGCCGTCCTGGAAATCGTCGTAGAAACCGGCGGCCGAGCCGAGCTGCTCGTACTCTGCCTGGTACCTAGGGTCGTTGTCCCCGAGTGCGATCAGCGCGGCCGTCCCGATCGCGACGGCGTCGGCGCCGAGTGCCATCGCCTTCGCGACGTCGGCACCCGACCGGATGCCGCCCGAGACGATGAGTTGCACCCCACCGGGAGTGCGATGCACGCCCATCTCCTGCAGGGCCTGTACCGCCTGCGGGATCGCGGAGAGGGTCGGGATCCCGACGTGCTCGATGAAGACGTCCTGAGTCGCTGCGGTGCCGCCCTGCATGCCGTCGACCACTATCACGTCCGCCCCGGCCTTCACCGCGAGTTTGACGTCGTAGTACGTCCGGGTCGCGCCGATCTTGACGTAGATCGGCTTTTCCCAACCGGTGATCTCGCGAAGCTCGATGATCTTGATTGCGAGGTCGTCCGGTCCCGTCCAGTCCGGGTGCCGGCACGCGCTGCGCTGATCGATACCGACGGGCAGGGTGCGCATTCCCGCAACCCGTTCGGTGATCTTCTGGCCCAGCAGCATGCCGCCGCCACCGGGCTTCGCGCCCTGCCCGAGAACGATCTCGATGGCGTCGGCTTTGCGCAGGTCGTCCGGGTTCATTCCGTACCGCGACGGAAGGTATTGGTAGACGAGAGTTTTGGACTGACCGCGTTCCTCGGGGGTCATTCCGCCGTCGCCGGTGGTGGTGGAGGTGCCGACTTCACTCGCACCTCGTCCGAGCGCTTCCTTGGCGCCGCCGGACAGTGCTCCGAAACTCATTCCGGCGATCGTGACCGGGGTGTCCAGATGCAGCGGGTACTTGGCGTGACGATCGCCGAGTACGACGTCGGTGTCGCACCGCTCCCGGTAGCCCTCCAAGGGATAGCGGGACATCGACGAACCGAGGAACAGCAGGTCGTCGAAGTGGGGGACCTTGCGTTTGGCGCCCCAGCCGCGGATGTCGTAGATGCCGGTGTCGGCGGCACGCTGGATCTCGTGGATGACGTTGCGGTCGAAGGTCGCCGATTCGCGCAGTCCGGGCCGGAAGGTCATGGAGGTCTCCTCGCTGTCGTGCGGGTCGGGTTCAGTACGCCGACGCGTTGTCGACATGGAAGTGGTAGAGGGTGCGGGCGGAGCCGTAGCGAGTGAATTCGGCCGGGTCGGCGTCGAAACCCGCGGCGTCGAGCAGGTCCTGCAGTTCGGCGACATGCTCGGGGCGCATCTCTTTCGCGACACAGTCGGCACCGAGCGAGGCAACGGTGCCCCGCACGTAGATCCGCGTCTCGTACAGCGAGTCGCCAAGCGCCTCGCCGGCGTCGCCGAGCACGACCAGTCGTCCGGCCTGTCCCATGAACGCACTCATGTGCCCGATGTCGCCGCCGACGACGATGTCGACTCCCTTCATCGAGATCCCGCACCGCGCTGCGGCGTTGCCCTCGATCACGAGCAGGCCGCCGTGGGCCGTCGCCCCCGCGGACTGGGACGCGTCGCCCCTCACCCGCACGGTGCCGGACATCATGTTCTCCCCGACGCCCACCCCGGCGTTCCCGTCGATCGTGACGTGGGCGTGCTGGTTCATGCCGGCGGCGTAGTACCCCGCGTGCCCGTCGATGTGCACGTCGATCGGCCGGTTCAGTCCGCATGCGAGTGCGTGCTGCCCTCGGGGGTTGGTGACGTGCACGGCGGCGGGTGCTTCGGTCGCCTGTAGTGCCGCGTTGAGTTCACGTGTCGTGGTCACACCGAGGTCGTAGGCGGTGATGGTGGGAAGCGTGTCGGTGGTCATGGAATTCTCCGGCGTCGAAGTGGAAGCGGCAGAACTGGTCAGCGGTGCCATACGTAGACCCGTTCGGGTTCGGGTTCGAAGATGTGCGCGTCGGAGATTCCGGGAAGCTCTGCCAGAGCTCGGAACTCGGATGCCATGGCGACATAGCCGTCGGTTTCTGCGACGATCGCAGGTTTGCACGCGATCGGGTCGCGCACCACGGCGAACGAATCGGCGGTGGACACGAGCAGGGTGTAGAAGCCGTCGAACCGCTCACCGAGCAATCTCAGCGCCTTGTCGAGGTCGGCGCCTTCGGCGAGGTGCTTGGCCACGAAGCGAGCTCCGACTTCGGTGTCGTTCTCACTGTCGAACACCACGCCCTCGTCTTCCAGTTCACGTTTGATCGAGAGATGGTTCGAGAACGAACCGTTGTGCACCAGGCACTGGTCCGGGCCGACGGCGAACGGGTGCGACCCCGCGGCGGTCACCGCGGATTCGGTGGCCATGCGGGTATGGCCGACACCTTGGTGACCCGACGCTCCGGGAAGACCGAAGTGTTCGGCGAGTTGCAGCGGATTGCCCATTCCCTTGAGCACCGTGACGTCGGCACCGAATCCGATCACGGTCGCGCCGGGGTCCACCCGGCGGACCGACTCGGCGAGCAGCGCCGCCGGAACCGGGGCGTGCAGGACGGTGGTCGGCGCGAGGTCGATCCCGGTGACGGGCACGCCCAGTGCCTCGCCGAGGGCCGCGGGCAGGGACGGGTCGGCGCCCAGGACGGACACCGAGGAATGCCCCTCCGGGGAGAACACCGGGTCGCCGTAGATGGCGACGCCCGCCGAGTCCGGGCCACGGTCCACCATCCGGCCGAGCATGCCGGTCAGCAAGTGACCCAGCCGTGGTTCGAGTGAGGCGTCACGAAGGTGAAGCCCGACGATTCCGCACATGTCGTCTCCTGTGAGTGTCAGAAAGCGGTCAGATAGTTGTCGATCTCCCACGGCGTCACGGTGCTGTGCCACTGGAAGAACTCTTCGCGCTTGAGAGAAGTGAAGTACTCCGCGACCCCGGGGCCGGCTGCGTCGAGCGCTGCGGTCACGACGGGGTCGCCGGCGAGAGCGTCCATCGCGTGGAGCAGCGTCATCGGCAACGCATCGGACGCGACGCCGTCGCCGGGAGTGCCGGGATCGAGTTGACGGTCGATGCCGTCGAGTCCGGCGGCCACGGTGACGGCGGTCGCCAGGTACGGGTTGGCGGCGCCGTCACCGCCGCGCAGTTCGATCCGGTGACGGTCCGGTACCCGCAGGTAGTGGGTGCGATCGTTTCCTCCGTAGGTCGCGTGACGCGGCGACCAGGTGGCACCGGAGGTGGTCGCGGTCGCACCCGTGCGTTTGTACGAGTTCACCGTCGGTGCCAGCACTCCTTGCAGGGCGCACGCGTGATCGAGAATTCCGCCGATGAAGGAGTAGGCGAGGTCGGACAGTCCCAGTCCCCGCGGGTCGTCGGGGTCCGGGAATGCGGCGTGGTCGCCCTTCCACAGCGACATGTGCAGGTGCATGCCGGAACCGGTCCGATCGGCAAATGGCTTGGGCATGAATGTTGCTGTCATACCGCGTTGTTCGGCGAGAACGGAGATCAGATAGCGGAGAGTCATCACGCGGTCGGCGGTGACGAGGGCTTCGTCGTAGCGGAAGTTCTGTTCGAACTGCCCGTTGCCGTCCTCGTGGTCGTTGGCGTAGTTGCCCCAGCCGAGGGTGTTCATCGCCGACGAGATGGAGGTCAGGTGCTCGTACATGCGAGTGACGTCGCGGGCGTCGTAACAGGGCTGGCGCGAGGTGTCGAGGAGGTCGGCGGTGCGCAGGGTGCCCTCCTGACCGCGCTGGACGAGGAAGTACTCGATCTCGGCGCCCACCTTGACCGTGAGCCCTCTGTCGGCGGCGGCGGCGAGCGCCTTCTTCAGGATGACACGCGGAGCGAACGGCCAGGGTGCACCTTCGACGTGGGGATCGCAGTGGACGAGGGCGAGGCCCTCGCGGATGAAGGGCACGGGCGTGAACGAGGAGAGGTCGGGGAGTGCGACCAGGTCGGGATCCTTCGGTACCTGGCCGATGGCACCCGCTGCGTATCCGGCGAACCCGACACCCTCGTTCTGCAGTTCGTCTGCCGATTCGACGGGAACCAGCTTGGCGCAGGGCTTTCCGGACAAGGTGGTGAACACGGCGAGGATGAAACGGGTATCGGTGGCGCGTGCGAGGGACGCGAGGTCGGTGGCGTGGTCGGGGGCGGCGATGGCGGAACTCTCGAGCGGATGTCCGTTCGTCGACTGCAACCGCCGGGTGGTGAGGTCGGTGGCTTCGAGCGTCATGGAAACTCCTGAGTTTCGGCGGCGGCGAGGTTTCGTGGGTTGTTTCATGGGGTGAATCGGCGTCGAATGTAATGAAACACCGCAGGCATGACGGAGGTGTTACACAGCGGAGAAACGTTGGTGACGCTGCCTCTGTTCGATTCGATCGGATCGGATCGGATCGGATCGGTGCGGGTGGCTCAGCTGCCCCAGTGAGCCGGGGCCGAGAGGCGACGCGGGAGTTCGGTTTCCCGGTTTCCCCGCGCGGCCGCGATCTGTGGCTGCGTCACGTACAACGCGGTCGACAGATCTGCGCCCTCGAGCCGGGCGTCTCTCAGGTCGGCGCCGAGGAGATCCACCCCGGACAGAGTGCATTCGCGCAGATCAGCCGCGATCAGGCACGCACCTCGCAAATCGGCACCGAACAAGTTGTACGAGCGCAGATTTCTGCCGGCCAGGTCCACATCCGGACGTGCCTCGGGAAAGATGTCCCGCCCGTCCGCCCGGTACGCGGATCGCACTTCTTCACTGATGTCCCGCAGCATGGTTGCGACCGTCCTGTGCAACGAGTCCATGTCCGTCGCCAACAGTGCGTCGAGGGGCCCGAGCGATGTGGCCGCGACGAGGGCTTCGAGACGCTGCGCTGCGCGCGCGGTGTCGGGATCGAAGGTGCGTGCCCGGGCTTCCGCCAGGTGCCAGAGCATCTCGTGGAGTTGCCGGGTGATCGTGAAGGCCGCGAACATCGTGCGCCGATCGTCGGGGTGGTGCGGTTCGGTGCCGCCGAAGTGCCGCTGGGAGACCGCTTGCCCTGCGCCGAAGCAGTCGAAGACCGTGCAGCCGCGGAA
This sequence comes from Rhodococcus sp. NPDC019050, assembly GCF_055664235.1. Classification (NCBI taxonomy): domain Bacteria; kingdom Bacillati; phylum Actinomycetota; class Actinomycetes; order Mycobacteriales; family Nocardiaceae; genus Rhodococcus; species Rhodococcus sp. NPDC019050. The sequence goes on from NZ_JBVOON010000002.1 coordinate 21,644, forward strand.
TCCTCTGGCGCGCAGCGAGCTGTGGATCAGGCACGAATGGTCCGGCCCGAGGTTCGGGCACGGTGCTCCGGCAGGCTTGTCGATGGGGAAATCCGCCGATCCGGAAAACCCGAAGGCGTTACAGCACAACGCGAAACAGTTCGCGCAATCGGATTTCAGCGACGAGGGGAGGGGGATGGACGAGGGGAGGGGGATGGACGAGGGGAGGGGAACGGTGACGGACATGGGTGCTCCAGAAGGTGATGCGGGTGCGGATCGGGGAAGGGGGAACCAGGGTCCGGTTCCCTGCCGAAGCACACGGAATCACCACACCGCGGAGAAGCGACGAGTAGTCGTCGCGGTGGGTTCGGCTCACAAAGACAGCATGCGTATCACTGCCGACACCGTAGCAAGTGCGGCGACCGGCCATCAACAAGCGCAGTCCTAGACGAGGTCGGCAGTCGCCGGTGGTGCATCGTCGCGGAAAGCACTGATCATCGGAGCCGGCACCGCGGTTTCGCCGAAGATGCCCATGTGCGATGTCGCCGACAGGATGACCAGGCGCGCGGACGGTGCCTTCTGCGCTGTCCCCGCCGCCGCTTCCTCGTCACCGCCGCCCCGCATTCGGAACATCGCCACCGCATGCTCCGGCTTCACGCCGTCCGCATCACCCACCACGACCATCGTCTTCGCGGAGATCGACCGCAACTGTGCAACACCGATGTTGTGATCTTCGGTGTTGAGTCCCTTCATCTTTTCGATATAAGTCGCGAACGCGCCGTCGTGCGGCGTGTGGTCCACGAACGCTTGCTCCAGGGGAGTGCCGGCGAGGTGCTCGGCGCCGAGATTCTCGATGGCCGCGAGCACCGACGGGTACGAGCCGTCCCGGCGGTAGGTGGCGGACAGCAAGACCAGCTTGTCGACGAGGCCGGGGTGCCGGAGCGCAAGTGCAGCGCGACCCGGCCACCTCGCGAGTACCCCATCACGTCCGCGCGTTCGATCTCGAGAGCGCGCAGCAGTGCTGCAGCATCGTCGGCGAACTGTTCGTACGACATCGCGCGCGGGGTGTCCGGGGTGCGGCCGTGCCCTTGCTGATCGAAGACGATCACCGGACGTTCGTCTGCGAAGGCGGATACCCACGACGCCATGGAGTCGGTCCCCATGAACGCGCCCGGTATGAGCAGCAAAGGGAGCGCCGAGGAATTGCCGAGTGCGCCGTGTACTTCGTGATAGAGACGCAACCCGTTGATCGAGACATGACCACTGCGAGAGGCCTTCACATCCATGTTGTCCTCCGCGACCACTACTCGGCCTCCGTCCCCGGTCCGTACAGCCGGGCGACATCGGGGGAGTCGAGCCAGTTGGAGTAGGTGGGGGATTGTGGCCAGCCTTCAGGCGAATCTTGCCACTCCTCCTGACGTCCCCACGGCAGCACGTCGACCAGTGGGAAGGTGTAGGTGAGCTGTTCGGTGCCGCGTCCGGTGGTGTGCCAGGGTGCGGTAGACGGTGTCGCCGTCGCGGAGGAACACGTTGACCGCGAAGCCCCCGCCCGGGGGCGCGTCGACGTCGGCGCCGAACGAACTCTCCGACGACGAATACCATTCCATCTTGTTGCCGACCTTGGCCTTGTAGGCAAGCGCTTCGTCGATGGGGCCGTTGGTGACGACGACGAACCGAGCGTCGTAGTTGTCGAGAATGCCGAGCCGCGTGTACTGCGGCGTGAGGCCGGTGCAACCGGGGCACTGCCATTCGTCGCCGTCGGACCACATGTGGTTGTAGACGATGAGCTGGGAACGGCCCTGGAACACGTCGACGAGCCGGATCGGGCCGTCCGGTCCGATGAGCGTGTAGTCGGGTAGTTCGACCATCGGCAGCCTGCGGCGCTGAGCGGCGATGGCATCGAGTTCGCGGGTGGCGGCCTTCTCCCGCATGCGCAGGTCGTCGAGCGCGCTCTGCCAGGTCTCACGGTCGACGATCGGGGGGGAGGGCACGGGCGGTCTGCTGAGTCATGGTGTCTCCCGGAGTCGGAGGTTCCGTTCCCCGGTGTCGACCTGATACGGACCCGAAAGTCATCGCGGCCGTGTCGCCCGGAATGTCTTCGTCGGTGCCTGCCTCCCGATTCCGTGGCCGGATGCCGCAGTGTCGATGAGATCGGAGCTCTCCTCCGGTCAGTCCGTATGAAGATCGACCCCTGTCCCGACCTGGAGAGGTGACCGACAGATGACAACCGTCCACATCGGCGAGATCGACCTGGGCATCGAAGCCTTCGGCGACGAGAAGGCACCTCTCGTCCTCCTTGCGGGCGGGCCGACGATGCTTTCCTGGCCGGACGAGCTGTGCGAGCATCTCGCAGCGGGAGGTCGACGGGTCGTGCGGTACGACCTGCGCGACAGCGGCGAGTCGACGAGGGACGACCCTGCCGCACCCGCCTACACGCTGCGAGACCTCGCCGGCGACGCGGCGGCTCTCGTCGATGTGCTAGGCGGTGGGCCTGCCCACTTGGCGGGAATCGGGGTCGGCGGAATGGTCGCCCAGGTCGCGGCGCTCGACCACCCCGCTGTGTTCCGGGCACTCACCCTGGTCGGCACCCGCGCGGTTGCGCCCGGACAGTGTGACCCGGACCTCCCCGATCATGACAAAGAGACGATGGAGAGCCTGTTTGCGCTGCGGATTCCCGACTGGAACGACCGGCAGGCGGTGGCGGAATTCGGCGCCGCTCAGGCGGAGCGCCTCGGTAACGATCCCGACGTCGCACGCGCGACTGCCGCCCGCATCTGGGACAGAACGCCCGGCACCGCACCGGCGACGCACGCGGCGGACCAAATGGGGACGGTCTTCGCCGCGCTCGACTGCACACCGCGCTGGCGCGAGCGGCTTCCCGACATCGAGGTCCCCGCACTCGTCGTCCACGGTCGCCGGGACCCCTTCTTCCCTCTCGGCAACGGTGAGGCGATCGCCCGTGAGATCCCGGGTGCACGACTACTCGTTCTCGACGACGCCTCGACAGAAATCCCGACGGCATCTGTCGGCGAGGTCGCCGACGCGATGCTGTCGCTGCCCTGAACCGCTATCGCATCTCGCCGGCGCCGATATAGGGGTGGAGGCTCGCCAGAGGCTTGCCCTCGTCGAAGCGGGAGAAGCGGAAGTCGTCACCGTCGACCGCTGGGTCGCTCGAGATGCCGTCCAGTAGAAGGTCGGCGGCGAGGCGCCCGACGGCGGGAGAGATCTTGTAGCCGTGACCGCTGAAACCGGCCAGCAGGAACAGACCAGGAACGGGGGACGGCCCGATGACGGGATTGTAATCGGGTGTCACGTCGTAACATCCGGCATAGGACGACGACAGTCGGGGGTCGGGCATGTGGGGGAGCAGGCGGTCGAGTTTGCCGATCGCGGTGGAGACGACATCGTCGTCCGCCCGGTTGGAATACGTGTCGGGGTCGGCCCATTCGGGATCGGAATGGTCGCTGTTGCCGACGAGGAGGTCGCCGTTCGGTTCGCGTCTGATGTATTGCAGATTCACCAGGTCCGAGAAGGTGGGAACGTCAGGGGTGGGTGTTCCCTGATCGACGAGCAGAATCGACTCCCGCTGCACTCGTACGGGAACGTCGATTCCGGCGGTGGCGCCGAGCGTGGGGGACCACACTCCCGTGGCGAGAACGACTGTTTCGGCGTGGATTTCGGTTCCGTCGGCGAGAAGGACACCGTAGACCTCGCCGTTCTCGCGCTGCCTCAGAGAGACGACCTCGGCCGACTGCCGGATCCGGACTCCGAGGCGCCGTGCCTGCGTGGCGTAGGCCATGCCCGTCATATACGCGTCGCCGTGCCCGCCGAGTGGTTCGTACGCAAAGGCCGAAAAATCGTCGAGTGCGATACCGGGCCACAAGTGCGCGACGTCGTCACCGTCGAGTGATTCCACGGGCACGCCCAGTTCGCGGTGCATCGCTGTGTTCGCGATCAGGGGAGCGACGTTGTTCGCTCCGACTCCGACGACGTATCCGGTCCGACGGAATCCGATGTCCGTGCCGAAGATCTCGTCGGCCGACGCGAAGACCTGCACCCCGTGCCAGGCCATCGCGGCAAGTGATCGCACCCCGTAATGGCACCGGACTATTCCGCTCGATTTTCCGGTCATGCCGGAGCACAACGTATTTCGTTCGAGGACGAGGACATCGGTTTCCCCGCGTTCGGCCAACGACCAGGCGGTGGCCAATCCCTCGAGTCCGCCTCCGACTATCACTACGCGGGCACTCTCTGCCATCGCTGTCCTCGCAATCGCGCTGGTGTTTCCTGATGGCAAACAGTGTTGCATATCGAGAAACGCGCCGGGAGTGCGGCAGTGTGACAGCAAGGTAAACGATCACGGGGCAGCCCGGCGCGATCGGTGGAGGACTCGATCGCGCGCCGTCACAACCTCCGGCTCCGGCGAGTGTCGTCGCGACCCGTGGGGTCCGGGTCCGACCCGAGGTGGGGGACGGTGACCGGACGCTTCTGGGACCGCCACCACGCTGTCGTGGCGTGCGATCGCAGGACTTCGACGGTGCGAGTGATCGCTTCGGGATCGCGCAATTCGCCACGCGCTTCGGGGTTTTCCATGTAGTGCTCGACGGCTGCGTCGATGATTTCGGGTGCGATCCGGAAGGGCCGGCGGTCGACACGCACAGCAAACCCCTCACCGTTGGTGTGGGAAGCGACTGTGAGCACGGTGTTGTCGAATCTTCTCCACAGGGGAACCGGCGACGAGAAGGTTGCGTGGTGGCCGGGACGGACCCAGACGGTGAGGAATTTCCAGTGGCTGTTGATTTGGACGAGCAGGAGGTCATCCCACGGTATCCACGCGTCGTGGGCGTAACCCCGGAGGTGGAGTCCGTCGTGCCGGATGGCGATGTGGCCGGCGCGGACACGTCCGAGAAGGATCAACACGACCATGAGTGCCTGATACCCGCACATGGCTACGAGGAGAATTGCCAACAACGAGGGCTTGAACTCCTCCTCGGTCGCATAGATATCGGTGGCGGACATGTCGGCAGGGGGCGTGTCGGCTTTCAGCAGGAACACCGCGAAGACGGTGAGTGCAGGCAGCGCCACGAACATGGTCAGGTTGTAGATCAACCGTGATTGACGGAGCAGGAGAGCCGGTGTGCCCTCGTCGGTCCCGACGGTGATGTCGGAACGCCGGGTGCGAGGGCCGTGCATCAACAAGACCAAGACCGGGAGGAGCCAGATGAACACCCCGAATCCGAGCGTGAACCAGAGCTGATCGGTCGCGTAGGTCGGACCGAACACGATCCCGCTCGGACCGACATGCACCGCATCTTCGAGGGCGACGACGAGCATGCCGATGCTGAGAAAAATCAATGCAGCAGCGGTCATGCAATGCCCGTAGACCGTGAGAGTTCCGTAGACCTTCTGCCGGGGCCAGGTATCCGCCTCCGTCGGCGCATCGTCAGTTGCCATCGGTCAGCACCTCTCGGACGGATTCGCCGAGGCTCACCAACGCATCTTTAGCTTCGGTCAGTTCGCGGACTCCCGCATCGAACGTGCTGAGGAACGTCGCGGACGAATCTTCGTAGAGGTGGTCGACGCTGCCGGAGGCCATGATGCCCGCCGCTGTTCCCGCCAGTGCGCCACCCAGCGTGCCTACGCCGGGCGCGATGGATCCGGCGACCGCTCCCGCGATTATCGATGCGGCGAGCCCGGCCGAATTGGAGACCACAGCCTGCTCGAGAGGCTCACCACCTCCGAAATAGTCGAGTCCGACACCGGCAACGACGCCCAGGGCCCCCGTTCCCACGGCCACCCTGGTCGGAACCGGCGCCAGATCGGCGTGTTTCGCGAGCGCGGAAAAAACATCGTCGGTGGATGATTTCGCCTGTCCGAACAGGCGCCGCACCTCGTCGTACGGGGTACCCGGCGCGAGATCGAGCACGGCCTCCATCGACCGCGCCGAATTCTCGAGACACATGGCCGCTCGATCTGCCAGCAGCCCGACGCGTTGGCGCATTTCGGCGGTGAGATAGTCGAATCCGGTGGTGGTGGTGAACAGTGCGGCCCACGCGGGACTCGTCCACCGGTGGGTGACCTCCGCGATGTCGCGCGCCCACCGACGGTGCACATCCGTTGCGGCATCCGCGATCTCTTCGTACGTGCGGAGCAGCGACTCGTCCGAATGCGGGCCGGGATCGCCGATGGTGTCGCACACGACCGGCAGTCCGGCACTCGCGGCGCGGTCGCGAATATCCGACATATCCGCGAGAGCCGAAGCGAGCGCAACCGACAGTGTGTCGAAATCGTCCGCAGCGGAGAGCGTCCTCGCGTGAAGTTCGTCGATGACCTGCACGATCCGCGAGGCCTCGCGCAGATACCGGTCGGACGCCTCGCCCTCCCACGCATCGTCGGCGATGCGGCGGGCTTCTTCGGCGTCGTCCCCGGTCGCTGCGACGGCGGCCGCGAGGTGTCGGCGGATCGAGTGCCCGACGCGCGAGATGTCGGCGGGGTCGCCGTCGATGAAAGTATCGATCGGCACGGCTCACTCGCCCCGGTCGGGCCAGGCGGTAACGATCCGCGCGGCGGTGCCGGCGTCGCTGTCGCGGTACGCCTCGGCGCAGGAATTGAGCATGCCCGCAGTGATACCGAGCGTCTGCACGAGACCGGCGACATCAGCAGCGGCTCGACCGAGTATTCCGGCGAGCGTGCCGGTGGCCGCACCCCCTCGCACCGTCTCGGGAAGCGGGTCGAGTGCCGTCGCCACCACCCGGGCGGAGTCTTCGTATCGTGCTGCGGCACGCAGGAGTTCGCCCGGATCGACGCCCAGGCTCAACGCGTCGCCTGCCGGCGCATCGCGTCCCCGGTGCCAGTGTGAGGGTCTTCGCGGTCGTAGGACCCTGGGGCACAAGGACTTTGCAGAAATGGTGCTGGTTCATGCGACGGTAAGGTCACGACGATCCCCCTGATCGGCCGGCGACGCCGGACCCCCCGTCCGGCGACATCGGCGACAGGGTATCAAGATCGAATCGATTGTGCGCGCTGTGGGCTACACGCCCGCGCGTACGGTGCTCAGGCGCCCTGCCACACCGTGTCGAAGGGGGTGTTGCCGGAAACGCGGCCTTCGATGCCCTTGGTGACGAAGTCCTTCGCGATCTGCACCGCGCGAGTCACCTCGGTGCCCTTCGCCAGCTCCGCGGTGATCGCTGCGGCGAGAGTGCATCCGGCACCGGAGACGCGCTCACTGCCGATCTTGGGTGCCGAGAGCAACGTCACCTCTCGGCCGTCGAACAGCACATCCACCGCATCGTCGCCGGTGAGTTCGACGCCGCCCTTCGCGATGACGTACTGCGGGCCGAGGTCGTGGATGCGCTTTGCTGCCTCGACCAGATCGTCGACGGAATCGATGCTGTCCATGCCGGACAGCGTGCGTGCCTCGAACAGGTTCGGCGTGACCACGGTGGCGTGGGGGAGTACTTGGGTGCGCAGCGCGTTGTCGGTGTCGAGTGCCGCGCCGGGTTCCTGCCCCTTGCAGATCAGTACCGGGTCGAGCACGACGTGCCGCCAGGTCCGGCGGCTCAGTGCGTCCGAGACCACGTCGATCGTCGCGGGAGTGCCCAGCATGCCGATCTTCACGACATCGAGGTCGTGGGCCGCCGTCGCCGCCTCGATCTGGTCCGCGATGACCTGCGGTTCGATCGGCACGAACCGGTGGCCCCAATTGTTGTTCGGGTCGAATGACACGATGCAGGTGATGGTGCCGACGCCGTACACGCCGAGTTGCTGGAACGTCTTGAGGTCCACCTGCAACCCGGCACCGCCGGTGGCTTCCGATCCGGCGATGACGAAGGCGAGATCGACCACGATGAGTTCTCCGTTCGGCTGGGGTGATCGCGGACGGCTCACGCGATCGGTAGCAGGCGTCCCAGCCTAACAACAGGGCCCTGGCCGCCTGTACGGGTCATCGGGCGAAACGCCCGGTGTGCGCGGTCTGTGTCCTGCAGCATGGAGATATGTGACGGATGAGGCGAGGGACGATGACACGCTTCTTCGGTGTGGTGCTGGTGCTCGTGGCGGTCGTCGCTGCCGGTTTCTACTTCGCCTTGCGGGGCGTATCCGACTCCGAGTCGACCCGGTCCGTCGAGGACACCGAGGTAGTTCTCGACGGCACTCCCACGACATGCGGCGAGTTGTTCGGCGCGCCGTGCAGCGTGGACGTGCAGACGACCTACAACCGGATCGCTCCGCGACTGGACGATTTCGTACGGGGCGCCGACTTCGGGCCGTGGGCCGCGACGATCGGTTTCGACGAGTCGGCGATCCTCGTCGTCGAGGCATGCAACCTCATCGGCCGGCCGGGGCAAACCGACCTCGAATTCGTCGACCTCGCCCGCGTCCGGTATCCGAATGCCGGAAGTCCGGAGCTGTTCCCTTTCTGGCAACGCGCACGGGAGGGGCTGTGCCCGCCTCCGTCGTGACCAACCCGTGAGGTGTGCTCCGACGCTAGGGTTCCGGCATGACTGCCTTCGACGACCTCGACGACTACCTCGCGTTGCCGCGTGCCACAGCCCTGGTGATGTCGCCCGACGGGACTCGGCTGGTCCTCGCGCAATCGGCGCTCGACGAGAAGGCCACCGCCTTCACCGGATCCCTGTGGGAAATCGACCCGGCCGGTCACGCGCCTGCCCGTCGACTGACCCACCGCGTGACCGGTGAATCGAACCCGGCGTTCACAGTGGAGGGCGACCTGCTGTTCACGGCGTCCCGGGTCGACGGAGAACCGGCCTCGCTGTGGCGGCTTCCCGCGGCCGGAGGCGAAGCAGCACCGGTCGCCGGTCGCAAGGGTGGCATCGCGACGGTGCATGCCGCGACCGGTGCAGACCGCATCGTCGCCACCGCGAGCGTGCTCGGTCATCAGGAGAGCGACGACGAACGGATTCGGGAAGCGCGCGACGAGGCGAAGGTCACGGCGATGCTGCACACCGGATACCCGGTGCGGTACTGGGATCACGACCTCGGACCGGACCGCCCGCATCTGTTCGTCGTCGGGAACAACGCAGAACTCGTCGACCTGACGCCGGGTATCCGGGGTGCTCTGCGCGACGCGCAACTCGATCTTGCCGCCGGCGGGTCGTTCGCAGTGTCCACCTGGGTCGTATCCGGTCCGCGTGCGTCCCGGCGGACCACCCTCGTGCGGATCGACCTCGCGACCGGGCTGCGCACACCGCTCGTCGACGATCCCAGCGGAGACGCGCTCCACCCCGTTGTCTCGCCCGACGAGACCAGGCTCGCTTACCTGCACGAGGCGGCAAGCGATCCCGACACGCCCCCGAAGGCGACCTTGCGCGTGCTCGACCTCGCGACCGGCACCACTACGGTTGCGGCACCGGGCTGGGAGCGTCTGCCCACCTCGATCGCGTGGCTTCCCGACGGGTCCGGACTCGTCCTCACCGCGGACGACCACGGACGCGCGCCGATCTTCGTACTTCGCTCGGGAGTCGACCGTCCCGTCGCTCTCACCGGCGGGGACGAGGCGTACACGGATGTGCGTGTCGCACCCGACGGCACTTCGCTCTACGCACTGCGCGCGTCGTACCGCATGCCGCCCCACCCCGTCCGCATCACCCTGACAGGATCCGACGCCGGCACCGTGACTCCGTTGCAGGCAGCCACCGAACTACCGGACCTGCCGGGCCGGCACACCGAGGTCACCACGACCGGGGCCGACGGAACGCCGCTGCGCGGTTGGCTGGTGCTGCCCCACGACGCGAGCGACCGGTCACCCGTCCCGCTGCTGCTGTGGATTCACGGAGGACCGATGGGCAGTTGGAACACCTGGTCGTGGCGGTGGAATCCGTGGCTGATGGTGGCGCGCGGGTACGCCGTGCTGCTGCCGGACCCCGCACTGTCCACCGGGTACGGCGAAGAGTTCGTCCGGCGTGGCTGGGGCCGGTGGGGTGCCGAACCGTACACCGACCTGATGGCGATCACCGACGAGGCTGTCGCCCGTACCGACATCGACGCCGAGCGCACCGCGGCGATGGGTGGATCGTTCGGCGGCTACATGGCGAACTGGGTGGCCGGGCATACCGACCGTTTCCGCGCCGTCGTCACCCATGCTGGGCTGTGGGCGCTCGACCAGTTCACGCCGACCACCGATGTCGCCTGGTACTGGCAGCGGGAGATGACCCCCGAGATGGCCGTCGAGAACTCTCCGCACCTTTTCGTTGCCGACATCGTCACTCCGATGCTGGTCATCCATGGTGACAAGGACTATCGCGTGCCGATCGGCGAAGCCCTGCGGCTGTGGTACGAGTTGCTCGACGAATCCGGCTTGCCCGCGGAGGACGACGGCACGACCGTCCACCGGTTCCTTTACTTCCCGTCCGAGGGCCACTGGGTGCTCAGCCCTCAGCACACCAAGCTCTGGTACAGGGTGGTCGAGGCGTTCCTGTCCGAGCATGTCCTGGGCCGGCCACTCGAACTGCCGGAGTTGCTGGGCTGAGGACTGCTGCGGATCGGTCCCGTACCGGGTCCCGGACGCGGGCGGCGGCAGACGGGCCGTGTCCAGCCGGTTTGTGCTCGACGCTTACGATTGGCTGGTGACCAGTGCGCCAGAGAACCCCCAGAATCCCGCAGATGCCCTCCCCAAGAGCTGGGACCCCAGCGCTGTCGAGGCCGAGCTCTATCAGGGGTGGGTGGACGCCGGTTACTTCGAGGCGGACCCGGCAAGCGACAAGCCGGGCTACTCCGTCGTGCTGCCGCCGCCCAACGTCACTGGCAGCCTGCACATGGGGCACGCACTCGACCACACGTTGATGGATGCGCTGACCCGCCGCAAGCGCATGCAGGGCGCGGAGGTGCTCTGGCTCCCCGGAATGGACCACGCGGGCATCGCGACCCAGACCGTGGTGGAGAAGCAACTCGCCGCCGACGGCAAGACGAAGGAAGACTTCGGCCGCGAACTGTTCATCGAGAAGGTGTGGGACTGGAAGCGCGAGTCCGGCGGAACCATCCAAGGCCAGATGCGGCGCATCGGTGACGGAGTCGACTGGTCTCGCGACCGTTTCACGATGGACGACGGCCTCTCCCGCGCCGTCCAGACGATCTTCAAGCGCATGTACGACGACGGCTTGATCTACCGCGCCGAACGCCTGGTCAACTGGTCGCCGGTGCTGCAGACCGCGATCTCCGACATCGAGGTCAAGTTCGAGGAGGTCGAAGGCGAACTCGTGTCGCTGCGCTACGGTTCCCTCGACGACAACGAGCCTCATGTGATCGTCGCGACCACCCGTGTCGAGACCATGCTCGGTGACACCGCCGTCGCGGTGCACCCCGAGGACGAGCGGTACAAGCACCTCGTCGGAACGACGATCTACCACCCCATCACCGGCCGGCAGATCCCCGTGATCGCCGACGACTACGTCGATCCGGAGTTCGGGACGGGCGCGGTGAAGATCACCCCCGCGCACGATCCCAACGACTTCGAGATGGGCCTGCGTCACAACCTCCCGATGCCGACCATCATGGACAAGACCGGCAAGATCGCGGACAGCGGAACGCGTTTCGACGGCATGGACCGTTTCGAAGCGCGCGTCAAGATTCGTGAGGAACTCGCCGAGCAGGGCCGCGTCGTCGCGGAGAAGCGTCCGTACGTCCACAGTGTCGGCCACTCGGAGCGGTCCGGTGAGACGATCGAGCCGCGCCTGTCGATGCAGTGGTGGGTCAAGGTCGACAAACTCGCCGAAGCCGCCGGTGACGCAGTGCGCAACGGCGACATGGTCATTCACCCCAAGAGCCAGGAACCGCGCTGGTTCGCGTGGGTCGACAACATGCACGACTGGTGCATCTCGCGGCAGTTGTGGTGGGGTCACCGCATCCCGATCTGGTACGGCCCCGAGGGGCAGGTGGAGTGCTTCGGCCCCGACGAGACCGCGCCGGAAGGCTGGAAGCAGGACCCCGACGTGCTCGACACGTGGTTCTCCTCCGGCCTGTGGCCGTTCTCCACGATGGGCTGGCCCGACAAGACCCCGGAACTCGAAAAGTTCTATCCCACAAGTGTTCTCGTCACCGGCTACGACATCCTGTTCTTCTGGGTCGCCCGCATGATGATGTTCGGCACGTACGTCGCCGGCGACGACGCGGTCGGCGGCGGCAAGGTGCCCTTCAAGGATCTGTTCCTGCACGGGCTCGTGCGTGACCAGTACGGCAAGAAGATGTCCAAGTCGCGCGGCAACGGCATCGATCCGCTCGACTGGGTGGACCGTTTCGGCGCCGACGCGCTGCGCTTCACTCTCGCGCGCGGTGCGAACCCCGGTGCCGACTTGTCCGTCGGCGAGGATCACGCGCAGTCGTCGCGGAACTTTGCGAACAAGCTGTTCAACGCGACCAAGTTCGCGCTCATGAACGGTGCTGTGGTGAGTGAGATCCCTGCGCGCAGCGACCTCACGGACGCCGACCGGTGGATCCTCGACCGGCTCGAACAGGTGCGGACCGAGGTCGACGAGGCCTTCGAGAAGTTCGAGTTCTCCAAGGCGTGCGAAGCGCTCTACCACTTCGCGTGGGACGAAGTCTGCGACTGGTATCTCGAGCTTGCCAAGGTCCAGTTCGCGGAGGGTGATGTCCGGGCCGCGAACACGAAGGCCGTCCTCGGCACGGTGCTCGACCAGTTGCTGCGGATGCTGCACCCGGTCATCCCCTTCGTCACCGAAACGCTCTGGAAGGTGCTCACCGGGGGTGAGTCGCTGGTGATCGCGTCCTGGCCGGCCGCGAGTGGTGTGCCCGCCGACGTGGACGCCCTGCGCCGCGTCGAGGACATGCAGAAGCTCGTCACCGAGATCCGCAGATTCCGCAGCGACCAGGGGCTCAAGCCCTCGCAGAAGGTCGCGGCCCGGCTCGCGGGTATCGAGGACGCAGATCTCGTCGCCCAGGTCCCGGCGGTGCGGTCGCTGGCGCGTCTCACCGACCCGGACGACGGATTCGCAGCCACCGCGTCCATCGAGGTGCGCCTGACCCGTGCCACCGTCACCGTCGAGCTCGACACCTCGGGCAGCATCGACATCGGAGCCGAGATCGCACGGCTCCGCAAGGATCTCGCGGCGGCCGAGAAGGATCTCGCTGCCACGTCCGGCAAGCTGTCCAACGACGCGTTCCTCGCGAAGGCGCCCGAGCCGGTGGTCGCGAAGATCCGCGCGCGCAAACAGGTCGCCGAAGAAGAGATCGCCCGTATCGACGCCCGTCTGAAGGAGTTGGGCCAGGCGTGAGCACCGACAATGCCGGGGGACCGTCCCCGGTCGACGTCGCCGAACTGGCGCTGGTCGAGGCCGAACTCGACCAGCGCTGGCCGGAGACCAAGATCGAGCCGTCGCTGGCGCGGATCGCGGCACTGATGGACATCCTGGGCTCGCCGCAGAACAACTACCCGACGATCCACGTCGCGGGCACCAACGGCAAAACCTCCGTCACCCGGATGATCGACGCACTCCTGACGCGGATGCATCATCGCGTGGGCCGGACCACGAGTCCGCACCTGCAACTCGCGACAGAGCGCATCAGCATCGACGGCGCTCCCGTGTCTCCGCGCACCTACGTCGACACCTACCGTGACATCGAGCCCTACGTACGGATGGTCGACGAGCAGTCCGAGGCCGCGGGCGGGCCGAAGATGAGCAAGTTCGAGGTGACAACCGCCATGGCGTTCGCGGCGTTCGCGGACGCGCCGGTCGACGTCGCGGTCGTGGAGGTGGGTCTCGGAGGCCGCTGGGATGCCACCAATGTGGTGACCGGCCAGGTCGCCGTGATCACCCCGATCGGGATCGACCACACCGGCTATCTCGGGGAGACGCTCACCGAGATAGCGGGGGAGAAGGCAGGGATCATCAAGAAGGCCCGCGGCGACGATCTCGTCCCGCGCGACACCGTGGCCGTCATCGCGCAGCAGGAACCGGAGGCCATGGATGTCCTGCTGCGGCAGTCCGTCGAAGCCGACGCTGCCGTGGCGCGCGAGGGGTCGGAGTTCGCGGTCGCGCGTCGCGCCGTGGCGGTCGGCGGCCAGCAACTCGACCTCCAGGGCCTCGGTGGCGTCTACACCGACATCTTCCTGCCGCTCCACGGCGAACATCAGGCGCACAACGCCGCGGTGGCGCTGGCTGCGGTCGAAGCGTTCTTCGGCGCCGGACCGCAGAAGCAACTCGATGTCGACGCCGTACGCGACGCGTTCGCCTCGGTCGTCAACCCCGGACGACTCGAGCGCGTGCGTAACGCACCGACCGTCTTCCTCGACGCCGCACACAATCCGCACGGCGCGAAAGCGCTCGCCGCCGCGCTCGCCGACGAGTTCGACTTCCGTAAGCTCGTCGGAGTCGTCAGCGTCATGGCGGACAAAGACGTCGCGGGACTCATCGAGGCGCTCGAGCCGGTGTTCGACGAGATCGTGGTGACCCACAACGGCTCGCCCCGCGCGATGGACGTCGAGGAGCTTGCCGACATCGCCGTCGCGCGGTTCGGCGACGAACGGGTGGTTACCGCGGACACGCTCCCGGATGCGATCGAGACCGCCATCGCGATCGCCGAGGAAGTCGGCGAGGCCGGTGAGGCAGTATCGGGTGCGGGCGTCGTGGTGACCGGCTCGGTGGTGACCGCAGGTGCTGCCCGCAGTCTGTTCGGAAAGGAACCCGCGTGACCAACCAGAACCCGGCGGAACCGGAGTTCGGACCGCCCGCCAAAGACCCGTGGAAGGGTTTCCGGGGTGTGATGGCCGGAACGCTCGTCCTCGAAGCGATCGTCGTACTGCTCGTACTTCCGGTGATTTCCTCTCTCGGTGGCGGCCTGACCGCCTGGTCGGGCGGTTACGTCGTCGGGATCGCCGTGGCGATGATTCTCGGGGCGGGAGTGCAGGGACGCTCGTGGGCGATTCCGTTCAATCTCACGTTGCAGGCTCTTCTTCTGCTCGGGTTCCTCATCGACCTCGCACTCGGCGCGGTCGGCGTCATCTTCGGTGTCGTGTGGGCCTACCTGCTCTACCTGCGGAAAGACATCAAGGACCGGGAAAGCAGGGGTCTGCTTCCGGGTCAGCGGGGCTGACCTCTACGCTTGTCGGGTGACTGAGCGCACCCTGGTACTGATCAAGCCCGACGGCGTTGCCCGCCGGCACGTCGGAGAAATTCTGTCGCGCATCGAGCGCAAGGGCCTCGACATCGTGGCTCTCGAGCTGCGTGTTGCGCCCGTGGAGGTCGCCGCGGCCCACTACGCGGAGCACGACGGCAAGCCGTTCTACGACTCGCTGATCGAGTTCATCACCGGCGGCCCCCTCGTGGCCGCCGTCCTGGAGGGTCCCCGCGCGATCGCGGCGTTCCGTCAGCTCGCGGGCGGCACCGATCCGGTGGAGAAGGCGGTGCCGGGCTCGATCCGAGGCGACCTCGGTCTCGATCCGGGCGAGAACCTCGTTCACGGCTCCGACTCGGTGGAGTCTGCCGAGCGCGAGATCGCACTGTGGTTCCCGGCGCTGGCGGGTAACTAGCCCAACCGGCGGTGGTCGTCCGACCACCGCGAGTGTCGCTGCGGCAACCGCCCGCGACGACCCGAAAACGAGCTTCGCAGACCGACCGACGGCGCCCCACGGGGCGCCGTTGGCGTATCCGCGCACACCTGTGTGGGATACTGGGGGAGGTTGCACCGTGCGAAACCCGTCCGGGGCGACCGAACGACATCACGGATCGATGCCCGACATCGCTGTGGCCGAGGACGAAGGAACCACCTCGCTCCGCGACATGCTGGATGTTCCGGCGCTCGAACCGCGATCAAGCCAGGCATCGCTCGGCTGTGCAGTGATAACGGGCACCGCACGACCGCGTGATGCGCGACCGGATGAACTCGCGCCCCCAGGCGCGGGCATACAAGCAGCGCCCTCGCGTGGCCGCTCACATCGCACGAGTCGGTGATGGACGCGCCCGGGGGCTTAGGAGACTTACGTGGCCGATCAAGAGCCGCCGGAGAACACTTCCATCGGGTCATCGGACGCCGTCGTCGACGGTACCGAGACGCCCAGTCTGCCCGCGAAGATTCGCGTGCATGCGCTCGCCAAGATGCTGGGACTGACCAGCAAGCAGGTGATCGCCAAGGCCACCGAGCTCGGCACGCAGCTGAGCAGCGCACACGCGACGCTGCATCGGGACGTCGCCCAAGAGGTGTACGCGGCACTGAGCACCCCCTCCGGCGCAGCGACGCCCGAGGCGCGCTCGGACACGGCCCCGCCGGCGGAGACACCCACGCCGGATACCACCCCGGCCGAGGTCACCGAGACCCCGAGCACTGCGACGACCGCCCCGGCCGACGCCCGCGTTGCTGAGCCCGTGCCCGCCGAAGAGCACGAGCCGACCACCGAGCGGGAAGCGGTTCAGGAGTCGGCGGTCGGCGGACCGGCCGGGCTGTTCACCTCGCCGGAGCAGCACACGCCGCTGTTCACGCCGCCCGAGCCCGCCGCGGCCGATGCGGTCGCCGCCCCGCTGTTCCTGCAGCCGGTTGCTCCCGCAACCCCCGAGGACGACGCCGACGAGGAGCCCGTGCGCCCGCGCCGGCGCCGGGCACGCCGTGGTGCAGCGGCCAAGGACGCCGACGAGCAGACCGTCGAGAAGAACGTCGAGAAGACCTCCGGAAAGACGACCGGAAAGTCCGGTGACCCCGAGGCCCCGACCGAGCAGGCCGACGAGACCGAGAGCCGCGAGACGAGCACCGACGGTGCCCGGACCCAGGGGCCGGACGACGACCAGGACGAGCATCCCCGTCGTCGCCGTCGCGGACGCCGCGGCAGGGGCCGCGGACGCGGCGACAGCGGCGACACCGATCAGCACGACGAGTCCGAGCACGACGAGAAGGCCACCGAGGACGACGACCGCACCGAGGGCGTCGCGGCTGCGGACTCCGGCGACGAGCGCGCCGACAAGGCAACCGCCACGCCCGACGAGGAGTCGTCGGACCAGGCCAAGACGGATCACGCCGGCTCCGACGACGACAACTCGGACGACGACGAGCACAGCGACGGCACCTCGCGTCGCCGCCGGCGTCGCCGCCGTCGTCGTGGATCGGCCGACACCGATACCGACACGACCAGCGACGACGATTCGGTACCCACCGTCGTGCACGAGCGTGAGCCGCGTCCGAAGGCCCGCGTCAAAGACGAGGTACAGGGCATCAGCGGCTCGACGCGGCTCGAAGCCAAGCGTCAGCGCCGCCGGGACGGGCGCGAAGCGGGCCGTCGCCGCCCTCCGATCCTCACCGAGTCCGAGTTCCTGGCACGCCGCGAATCGGTCGACCGGGTCATGGTCGTCCGCGAGCGCATGTCGGGTGCCCACGCGGGCATGACGCAGGTCGCCGTGCTCGAAGACGGCATTCTCGTCGAGCACTTCGTGACGACCTCCGGGTCCGCGTCGATGGTCGGCAACATCTATCTCGGCCGCGTCCAGAACGTGCTGCCGTCCATGGAAGCCGCATTCATCGACATCGGCCGCGGCCGCAACGGCGTGCTGTACGCCGGTGAGGTCAACTGGGAGGCCGCGGGCCTGGGAGGCAACTCCCGCAAGATCGAGCAGGCACTCAAGCCCGGCGACATGGTGGTCGTGCAGGTCAGCAAGGATCCCGTCGGTCACAAGGGCGCGCGTCTGACCACACAGATCAGCCTCGCGGGCCGCTTCCTGGTGTACGTCCCGGGTGGTTCGTCGACCGGCATCAGCCGGAAACTGCCGGACACCGAGCGCAAGCGTCTCAAGGACATCCTGCGGGAGATCGTTCCGGCCGAGGCCGGCGTGATCATCCGGACCGCCGCGGAAGGTGTCAGCGAGGACGAGTTGGCGCACGACGTCACCCGCCTGCAGACGCAGTGGGAGACGATCAGCGCCCAGGCCGACAAGGTTCAGGCCGAGGCGTCCGGGCATCCGAAGGCGCTGTACGAGGAGCCCGATCTTCTCGTGAAGGTCGTCCGCGATCTGTTCAACGAGGATTTCTCGAAGCTGGTCATCGAGGGCGACAACGCCTGGAACACCGTCGAGTCCTACATCCGGACCGTCGCACCCGATCTGCTGCCCCGCGTGGAGCGATACCGCTCCAACAACTCGGTGGACGTGTTCGGCGCGCACCGCATCGACGAGCAACTCGCCAAGGCCCTCGACCGCAAGGTGTGGCTGCCTTCGGGTGGCACGCTCGTGATCGACCGCACCGAAGCGATGACCGTGGTCGACGTCAACACCGGCAAGTTCACCGGGTCGGGCGGCAATCTCGAGGAGACCGTCACCCGCAACAACATCGAAGCGGCCGAGGAAATCGTTCGCCAGATGCGGTTGCGCGACATCGGCGGCATGATCGTGGTCGACTTCATCGACATGGTGCTCGAGTCCAACCGCGACCTCGTGCTGCGCCGTCTCACCGAAGCCCTGGGCCGAGACCGCACCCGCCATCAGGTGTCGGAAGTCACCTCGCTGGGCTTGGTGCAGATGACGCGCAAGCGCCTCGGCACCGGTCTGGTCGAAGCGTTCTCCACCACGTGTGAGCACTGCAACGGCCGCGGCATCATCGTGCACTCGGAGCCGATCGAATCGAAGCCGCAGGAAGAGTCCTCTCGCTCGCAGAGCGGCGGTTCGCGACGCAAACGAGGTCGCGACAAGAGTGCTCCGGAACCGGTTCCCGAGGTCGCGGAAGAAGCTGCGGCACCGGCACCCTCCCAGGAGGAACTGGCCAGGCGCGCCGCACATCCGGTGGCGCTGGCGATGGCCGCGCATCGTCCGGATCACAGCGAAACGGAATCCGCGGACTCTGCTGTGGCCGAGTCGACGGAGTCGCCGGTCGGTGAGGCCGCCGGTACTCCTGCAGCCGAAGCCCCCGAGGCAGTGGCCGTGGACAGTGCTGTGTCACCTGTCGCGGCTGCATCACCTGTCGCGGAGTCTGCGGCGGAAGAAGACGTCGCGGAAGTGAAGACCCGGACCCGGAGCCGCCGTAGAGCGGATCGGGTGAAGGTCTCCGAACCGTTGCGGGCGGCCGACCCGGTGAAGGTCGCCGAGAGCGCCCGCAGCGAATCGGCCACCGGCGAGGACGCGACCACGGTCACGACCGCTGCCGACGAGCCGGAGGAGGTGGCGGAGGAGATTGCCGCCGCCGAGGCCGCAGTCTCCGGATCCGCTGCCGATGCTCCGAAGAGTGTTGAGGCGGAGAAGGTTTCCGACGCGGAGCCCGCTCCTCGTCGTCGTCGGGCGCGCCGTGTGGCGCGGCCGGCTGCACCCGCGGGTGACTCGGAGGCGGCAACGGTCTTCGTTCTGCCCGCTCCGGCGGCCGACTCGGCGCCGGCGTCACCGCCGGAAGCTGCCTCGGTCACCGCGCCCGACGCGGCGCCCGCGAGCACCGAGGAACCGCCCGTCAAGGTGGTCCGCCGGACACGTTCGCGGCGGGCTGCGGGACGCCCCGCGGGTCCGCCCGTGGACGCAGAAGCATGACCGGGTTCCCCGGACCGGATGGTGCCGGTCCGGGGGCCTCGACCCGGTTTGACCCTGGCCTCCACTTTCCCGTAAACTTGTTCAGTCGCTACTCGGCGATACTGCCCAGCCGCGCCTGGATTCGGGATGGCGGCGGGACCGAGTGAGCACCATACAGACCAGTCGCGACCGCAAGACTGTGGCGCGAGCACGTTCGAAGAAGCAAGGGGTAGCCGTCCGATGGCAACGTACGCGATCGTCAAGACCGGCGGTAAGCAGTACAAGGTCGCTGAAGGCGACCTCGTCAAGGTCGAGAAGATCGAGGGTGAGCCCGGCGCTGCTGTCTCGCTTGCCCCGGTCCTCGTCGTCGACGGGTCCGAGCTGACCACCGACGCCGACAAGCTGGCGAAGGTTTCGGTCACCGCCGAGATCGTCGAGCAAACCAAGGGCCCGAAGATCCACATCCACAAGTTCAAGAACAAGACCGGGTACCACAAGCGCCAGGGCCACCGTCAGAAGCTGACGGTCGTCAAGGTCACCGGCATCAAGTAACTCGAGCTTCGAGCTTCAACCCCCAGGAGGGTTCGTCATGGCACACAAGAAGGGTGCATCAAGCTCCCGTAACGGTCGCGACTCGAACGCCCAGCGCCTCGGCGTCAAGCGTTTCGGCGGCCAGTCCGTCAGCGCCGGTGAGATCCTGGTGCGTCAGCGCGGCACCCACTTCCACCCCGGTGTGAACGTGGGACGTGGCGGCGACGACACGCTGTTCGCCCTCGAGGCGGGTGCTGTCGCGTTCGGTACCAAGCGTGGACGCAAGACGGTCAACATCGTCCCGGTCGCGGCAGACGCCTGATCTGCCGTCCGACAGGACACTGCGAGGGCAAACCTCGCGACATACACCCATTAGGGGCGGGCCAGGGTCGCACACACCCTGTCCCGCCCTTGTTGGTTTTCGCACAGCAAGTTCGTTTTCACACAGCAAGTTCGCCAGTAGATATCGGGAAGCTTCGACAGTTCTCGGACGGAAAGAGGTACACCATGTCCCGCTTCATCGACCGGGTCGTGCTGCACGTCAGCGCCGGTAAGGGTGGCAACGGTTGCGCCTCCGTCCATCGCGAGAAGTTCAAGCCCCTCGGCGGACCGGACGGCGGCAACGGAGGCAACGGCGGCGACGTCATCCTCGAGGTGAGCGGAAACGTTCACACGCTGCTCGACTTCCACTTCCACCAGCACGCCAAGGCCACCAACGGCACCCAGGGTGCAGGCGGCAACCGCAGCGGCGCCAACGGCAACGACCTGGTGCTCGAGGTTCCGGACGGCACCGTGATCCTCGATACCGACGGCAACGTCCTCGCCGACCTCGTCGGCGTCGGCACCCGGTTCGTCGCAGCCCAGGGCGGACGCGGTGGGCTCGGCAACGCCTCGCTCGCGTCCAAGGCCCGCAAGGCTCCCGGCTTCGCGTTGCTCGGCGAGGACGGCGAGGAACGCGACCTCGTCCTGGAACTGAAGTCCGTCGCGGACGTCGGCCTGGTCGGGTTCCCGTCGGCGGGCAAATCGTCGCTCGTGTCGGTGCTGTCCGCGGCCAAGCCGAAGATCGCCGACTACCCGTTCACCACGCTCGTTCCCAACCTCGGCGTCGTGCAGTCCGGTGACACCACGTTCACCGTCGCCGACGTGCCGGGCTTGATCCCGGGCGCGAGCCAGGGCCGCGGACTCGGCCTCGACTTCCTCCGGCACATCGAGCGCTGCGCGGTACTCGCGCACGTCGTGGACTGCGCGACACTCGACCCGGGCCGCGACCCGATCTCCGACGTCGACGCGCTCGAAGCGGAACTCGCCGCGTATCAGCCGGCGCTGTCGGGGGACAACAGCCTCGGGGACCTTGCGGATCGCCCCCGCATCGTCGTCCTCAACAAGGCGGACGTCCCCGACGCCGCCGAACTCGCCGAGTTCGTGATGCCCGAGTTCGAGAAGCGTGGCTGGCCGGTGTTCACCGTCTCCGCGGCGACCCACGAAGGCTTGCGGCCGCTGACGTTCGCGCTCGCGAAGATGGTCGAGGAGTACCGGGAGGCCCATCCGCCTGCCGAGCCCACCCGTCCCGTGATCCGGCCGATCGCGCGGAACGAGAGCGGATTCTCCGTCGTCGCCGATCCCGACGTGCCCGGTGGATTCATCGTGCGCGGCGAGCGCCCCGAACGCTGGGTGCGCCAGACGGCCTTCGACAACGACGAAGCCGTCGGCTACCTCGCCGACCGGCTCGCGCGTCTCGGTGTCGAGGACAAACTGGTCAAGATGGGCGCCCAGCCCGGAGCGTCCGTCACCATCGGCGACGTCAGCTTCGACTGGGAACCGCAGACCGCGGCCGGCGTCGACGTCGTGCGTACCGGCCGTGGCACGGATGCCCGGCTGGATCAGGTCGATCGCGTCGGTGCCGAAGAACGCCGCCATGCCAAGAAGGTCCGTCGCGGCCTCGCTTCCGACGACGACGACTTCTGATTTCGAGTTTTCCGAGGAGAGTTGTGAGCGACACGCGAGAGGTCATCTCCGACGCACGCAGCGTGGTGGTCAAGATCGGTTCGTCGGCGATCACCAGCCTGGTGGGCGGCCTCGACCGCGCCCGGCTCGACCGCCTGGCCGACGCGATCGAGTCGCGGATGCAGGCGGGTTCGAGCGTGGTGGTGGTGTCGTCGGGTGCTGTCGGTGCGGGCCTCGCGCCGCTGGGGCTCACCAGCCGGCCCCGCGACCTGGCCACCAAGCAGGCGGCCGCCAGCGTCGGTCAACTCGCGCTCGCCCACGCCTGGGGCACCTCGTTCGCCCGGTACGACCGGACAGTCGGCCAGGTGCTGCTCACCGCCGACGACATCGCTCGGCGTATCCAGCACCGCAACGCGCAGCGTACCCTCGACCGCCTGCGGTCGCTGGGCGCCGTGCCGATCGTCAACGAGAACGACACCGTCGCCACCGCGGAACTGCGGTTCGGTGACAACGACCGGCTCGCAGCCCTCGTCGCGCACCTCGTCGGCGCGGAGGCGCTGATCCTGCTGTCGGATGTCGACGGCCTCTACGACGGTGATCCGCGCAAGGGCGCGGCCCATTTCATCCCCGAGGTCACCAGTCCCGAGGACCTCGACGGTGTGGTCGCCGGGTCGGGCGGGGCACTGGGCACCGGGGGAATGGCATCGAAGCTGTCGGCGGCGCGACTCGCCGCGGACTCGGGGGTGCCGGTACTTCTCGCCGCCGCATCGGACGCGGCCAGGGCGCTGACCACCGCCGACGTCGGAACGGCCTTCACGCCGCGTCCCGACCGGCTGTCGGCGCGGCTGTTCTGGGTTCGGCACGCCGCCGACACCCACGGCGCACTGCACCTCGACGAAGGAGCGGTCCGCGCGGTCGTCGATCGCCGGAGGTCGCTGCTGCCGGCCGGGATCACCGGAACCAGCGGCAACTTCCACGCCGGGGACGTCGTGGCGCTCATCGCCCCGGACGGCCGGACGGTTGCCCGCGGCGTGGTGGCCTACGACGACACCGAACTCGCCTTCATGATCGGTTTCTCGACGCGAAGCCTGCCCGCCGATCTGCACCGGCCGGTCGTGCACGCCGACGATCTGGTGCGTATCTAGCCGCTACGCGGTCGGCGTCGGCTCGGTGACGTGAGATGCCAACGCTGCCAGCGACTCCGAGGTGCCGGCCTCGATCTTGAGTGCGGCGAGAGAGTCACCCCGCGTCGGTCCCCGGTTGATGATCACCACCGGAATGCTCCGCGCGACGGCCCGCCGCACGAACCGGAGACCGGACTGCACGGTGAGGGAACTCCCGGCGACGACGAGTGCTTCGGCGTCGTCGATCACCTCGAACCCGTCGTCGACGCGTGGCCGGGGCACGATCTCACCGAAGTACACGATGTCCGGTTTGAGCATCCCGCCGCAGCGATCACAATCCACCACCACGAAGTCGTCGGTGTTCGCGACGACCGCGTCTGCATCGGGGGCCACTTCCAGGCCGCTCGCGACACGCGCGCGTTCCGCGAAACCGGGATTGGCGAGGGTGAGACGCTCGTGCAGGGTGAAGCGGGAGATGCGGTGCTCGCATTCCAGGCAGCGCACCTGCGCGTACGTACCGTGCAGGTCGATGACGTGGCGGCTACCGGCTTTGGTGTGGAGCAGATCCACATTCTGGGTGATCACTCCGGATACGCCGCCCGCGCGTTCCAGTGCCGCAAGAGCGCGGTGACCGAGGTTGGGGCGCGCGGAGTCCATGTGCTTCCAGCCGACGTGGTTGCGCGCCCAGTAGCGCCGCCGGAACACGGGGTCGCCGGCGAACTGCTGGAACGTCATGGGGGTCCGCGGCGGAGAACCGGGCCCCCGGTAGTCCGGAATGCCGGAGTCGGTGGAGACACCTGCTCCGGTGAGCACAGCCACCCGCTTGCCGTCCACCAGGGACCTCAGGGCGTCGAGGGAACGTCGAACATCGATCACCCCTCCTACGGTAGGCCGTCCTCGCGGACGGGGGAGCCGGGCAGCAGTGCGCGCACCGCGTCGATCGTGTCGGCTTCTGCCGCAGATTTGTCGGGCCGGTAGCGCAGGACCCGCGCGAACCTCAGTGCCACACCGCCCGGGTACCGGGTACTGACCTGTGCGCCGTCGAGTTCGATCTCCACCACCAGTCTCGGCTCGAGGAACACGGTGTGCGCGTCGCGGTGTGACTCGTGCAGGGGGAATTCGCTTGTCTGCCAGCGCAACAACTCGTCGGTCAGACCCTTGAACGTCTTCCCGACCATGATCGGCGGCCCGCCGTCGGGATCTCGGGCACCCAGGTGCAGGTTCGACAGATACCCGGTCCGCCGTCCGTAACCCCATTCGGCGCCGAGCACCACCAGGTCGAGCGTGTGCTCCGGCTTGACCTTCTGCCACGCCCGTCCTCGTCGACCTGCGCTGTAGAGGGAGGTGAGGGACTTCACCATGACGCCTTCGTGCCCGTGCTCGAGTGACGCCTCCAGATGCGCCTGGGCACCGTCCGGGGAAGGCGACGTGACGGCAGGTATCCGGTGTCCCGCTGCCACCCGGTCGAGGGCCGCGAGCCGCTCGGACAGGGGGGCGTCGAGCAGATCGTCCCCGTCGAGATGCAGACAGTCGAAGAAGTACGGATGCAACAGCAGTTCGCGCTCGCTGCGCGCCCCGAACCGGCTCATGGTCTCCTGGAACGGCCGGGGGCGACCCGAGTCGGTCAGCGCGAGCGTTTCGCCGTCGAGCACCACACCGGTACACGGCAACCCCGCGACGAGTGCCACCAGTTCCGGAACGGAGTCGGTGATGTCGCGCAGCGTGCGCGTGAACACCCACACGCGCTCTCCGGCACGGTGCACCTGGATCCGGGCACCGTCGAGTTTGTATTCGACGCGCACGGCGCCGTCGAACTCGTCGAGGGCCGAGGCGAGGGACTGCGCCGGAGAGGCAAGCATGGGCCGTACCGGACGGCCGACCTCGATCCGGAACGCGGCGAGAGCATCGAGACCACCCTCGAAGGCGGCCGCTGCCGTACCACTCAGTCGTCCGGAGAGCATGAACGCCCGTCGTACCGGCTCGACCGGCAGTTCTGCCGCAGCGGCGACGGCGTCGGTCATCACTCCTTCGAGCGCACCCTGCCTCAGGTCGCCACCCAGCAGACGAACGAGAAACTGCTGTTCTGCGGCGGTCGCGCGGGAGAACAACTCCTCGAGGTGTGCGCGCCGCGCCGCAGCCGAACCGGGGCCCGAGGTCTTCGCGAGGGCATCGAGAATCGCGGCCACTTCGGACACCTCGAGCGTGGCCGACGGCGCGGGGGCGAAGGCGAGCCCCGCGAGCGTGCGGAATCCGACTCCGATGCGCCCCTGCGACAGTTCTCCGGACAGCCACGACACCACCGACTCGACTTCGGTGGGGTCGGCGAGCATGAGCAACCCGCGCAGCGCCTCGGTCTTCGCGCGCCGTGAGCGGGTCGCGGCGACCGCGTCCGACGTCTCCACCACGCTCTCGAGCAACACAGCTCGACGGTAACGCGGCAGCGCGGCCACGGCACCGGAAAACGATGCGGGGTGGTGCCCGACGCGCGAGGATGGGTGCACCTCACCGGGTCGCACGCGGCGGTCCGCGAGCGTACGAGGAGGGGACCTCATGGGGAAGGACTCGTCGGAAGCCGTCGAACTCGACGTGGACGGCTACACGGTGCGGCTCTCACATCCCGAGCGCGTGTACTTCCCTCAGGCCGGGTTGACGAAGCTCGACGTCGCGCACTACTACCGGTCCGTCGGCGACGGGATCGTGCGGGCGTTGCGGGAACGTCCGTGCATGCTGCACCGGTTCCCGTCCGGGGTGGAGGGGGAGAAGGTCCACCAGAAGCGGCTCCCCCAGGGCGCGCCGGACTGGGTCGAGACGGTTCGGGTGCACTTTCCCCGCTACAACCGCGACGCCGACGAGTTGTGCGTGACCCGCGTTGCCGACGTGGTCTGGGCGGTTCAGATGTCCACGGTGGAGTTCCATCCGTGGAACTCGCGCCGCGCCGACGTCGAACGACCCGACGAATGGCGTATCGACCTCGATCCGATGCCCGACTGCGGGTTCGACCGTGTGGTGCGCGTCGCGGGAGTAGCGCAGGAGGTGCTCGGCGAACTCGGTGCGGTCGGATGGCCCAAGACGTCGGGTGGGCGAGGGCTGCACATCTACGTGCGCATCGAGCCGCGGTGGGGATTCGACGACGTGCGCCGGGCCGCGTGCGCATTCGCGCGGGAGGTCGAACGCCGCGCGCCCCGCGACGTCACGACGACGTGGTGGCGCAAGGACCGCGATCAGTCGGCGGTGTTCGTCGACTACAACCAGAACGCTCGGGACCACACTCTTGCGAGCGCGTATTCGATTCGCGGCGTCGCCGACGCGCGGGTCTCGGCGCCGGTCACGTGGGACGAGGTGCCCGACATCGACCCCCGGGATTTCACCGCCGTGACGATGCCCGACCGGTTCGCGAAACTCGGCGACCTGCACGCGGGGATCGACGAGGCCGTCTTCTCGCTCGACGCTCTCCTCGAGTGGGCCGACCGGGACGAAGCGGAGAACGGCGCCGCCGATCGCGCCGACAAGTGATCGGCGGGCGACCGGCGCGGTCAGTACCCGGCGCTCGGATCGATCACGGCGACCGGGACGAGCCCGGAAGCGAACCGGGTGACGTTCTCGGCCACGTGATCGACGTAGGCGGGAATGCGCACCGCCGGCGGATTGGAATCGTGGGGCGTGATCATCGCGTTCGGCAACGACCAGAGGGGATGATCGTCGGGGAGCGGTTCGGGATCGGTGACGTCCAGGCCCACTCCTGCGATGGATCCCCGGCGTAGCGCCTCGACCAGCGCATCGGTGTCGACGAGACGGCCCCGGGCCACGTTGATCACCCACGCGGTCGGCTTCATGGCGGCGAGTTCCGCAGCGCCGACGAGCTGTTCGGTCTCCGTGGTCGACGGCGCGGCGACCACGAAATGGTCCGCGAGGGGCCATATTTCGTCGATCCGCTCGACGGGATAGGTTTCGATCGCACCGGGCACGGGACGGCCGCTCCGCGTCACGGCGAGAGCGTGGGCGCCCAGCGCCGCGAGCATGGGGATCAGCGCGCGCCCGATGCCACCGGCACCGATGATGCCGACGGTCGAACCCCGCAACGTTCCGAGCGTGGGGTAGAAGGCGTCGGGATCCCACGAGGTCGCTGCCAGGTGCGCCGGCAGTGCCCGCACACCGGCCAGGAGCAGCATGAGCGCGTGCTCGGCGACGGTGGCCGAATACGCGCCCGCCGCAGACGTCCAGGTCACCTGCGGATGCGCTCGGATGATCCCTTCGGAAAGCCAACTCTCCACCCCGGCGGCCGGTAGCTGAACCCAGCGGACCGACTGGGGGAGAGAGGTGGGGAACGAGTCGGGTCCGCCGGTCCAGATCACAGCGTCGGGAGCGTCGTCGAGACCGCAGACGATCCCACCGCTGCCGGTGACCGCCCGGTCGAAACGCTCGTCCGGTGCCGGGCCGACAGCAATGCGGGGCGAACGCTCGAAAGTCATGATCCGACTCTAAGCGTCCGCCCCGCAATTGGTCACGTGGTCGCGCCGTGCGCGACGACCCTCCGGAGGTGTCAGGCAGGTTCTACGACGAGGGGGTAGACACCGTTCTCGTCGTGGACCTCGCGGCCGGTCACCGGGGGATTGAACACGCACATCATCCGCATCTTCGTGCGCGGCAGGACGCGGTGGCGTTCGTGGCCGTTGAGCAGGTACATCGAGCCCGGCCCGAGTTCGTACTCCACGTCGTTGTCGAGGTCCTGGAGGGTGCCCTCGCCTTCGACCAGCCACACCGCTTCGATGTGGTTCGCGTAGTGGAACTCGTTGACGGTGCCCGCCTGAATGGTCGTCTCGTGGAAGGAGAAACCGACCTTGTCTCCGGCGAGCACGATCCGCTTGCTGGTCCAGTTACCGTCCTCGGACGTGACGTCGCGGTCGGTACCGGTGATCTCTTCAGTCGTACGAACGATCATGGGTGTCGAAAATCCTTACGGGTGAGAAGTTTTCGGGGAGCGGAAGCGAAATGCGCTCAGGCCTGAACCTTGGCGGTCGCCTCGGCGAGGATGTTGAGCCCGAATTCCAGCTCGTCGTCGGTGATGGTCAGCGGCGGGAGCAGCTTGACCACCTCGTCGGACGGCCCCGACGTCTCGGCGAGAAGGCCTTCCTCGAACGCGAGGGCACAGACCTTCTGCGCGTTCTCGTGGTTCTCGAACACGAGTCCCTGGACCAGACCGCGACCGCGGGTGGAGACGCCGTCGAACATGTCGGACAGGTTCATGAAGGTCTGCCGGATGCGCTCGCCCTTGCGCAGTGTTTCGCGCTGGAGCTTGTCGTCGGCCCAGTAGTGCTTGAGGGCGGCGGTGGCCGTGACGAACGCGGGGTTGTTACCGCGGAAGGTGCCGTTGTGCTCGCCGGGGCCCCACACGTCGAGTTCACGCTTGAACAGCGTGAGCGCGAGCGGCAGGCCGTAGCCACCGATCGACTTCGACAACGTGACGATGTCGGGGGTGATGCCGGCGATCTCGAAGGAGAAGAACGGACCGGTACGGCCGCAACCCATCTGCACGTCGTCGACGATCAGCAGGATGTCGCGTTCCTTGCACAGATCGGCAAGCGCGCGGAGCCATTCGGGACGGGCGATGTTGACGCCGCCTTCGCCCTGAACGGTCTCGACGATGACCGCGGCGGGGCGGTTGAGGCCGCTGCCTGCGTCGTCGAGGACGCGGGAGAACCACTGGAAGTCCTCGGTGACGCCGTTGAAGTAGTTGTCGAAGGGCATCGGCGTGGCGTGCACGAGAGGAACGCCCGCACCTGCGCGCTTCATGGAGTTACCCGTGACCGACAGCGCACCGAGCGTCATGCCGTGGAAGGCATTGGTGAAGTTGATGATCGACTCGCGGCCGGTGACCTTGCGGGCCAGCTTGAGCGCAGCTTCGACCGAGTTGGTGCCGGTCGGGCCGGGGAACTGGACCTTGTAGTCGAGTCCTCGGGGCGCGAGGATGTACTGCTCGAACGTCTCGAGCAACTCCCGCTTCGCGACCGTGTTCATGTCGAGGCCGTGGGTGATGCCGTCGCTCATGATGTAGTCCACGAGCGCGGACTTGAGGATCGGGTTGTTGTGCCCGTAGTTGAGGGCACCGGCGCCGGCGAAGAAGTCGAGGTAGTCCTTGCCGCTCTCGCTGCGGAGCCAGGAGCCGGAAGCCTTCTCGAATACTGCGGGCCAGGTGCGGCTGTAGCTGCGCACCTCCGATTCGAGATGCGCGAAGATATCGGTGTCGCCCGTGGTGCTCGGCTTGTGTTCCAGGATGGTCATGTGGTGGTCCTCCTGCGATAAATAAAATTCGAAGTGATCATTACTCGATTTTTCGAGCGATCACTCTCCGATCGTGTAGAGATCCTCGGCCAGGTGAGAATCCGGAAAATCGTCGGGCGCGAACAAATCGCTCCGGGTGATATGGGTTCCACGGCGGCGAGCCAACGCCGTGAACATCGCGATCGACGCGGCGTTGTCGGGACTCACGGTGGTCTCGAGGCGCGTCACGCCGAAGGGGGCGAGCCGGTCGAGCAGGGTGTCCAGCATCCGGCCGGCTACGCCACGACCACGCTGATCGGCGTCGACGGCGACCTGCCACACAAACAACGTCTGTGGAGAGTCGGGTCGCACATATCCGGTCACGAACCCGACGGGTCGGTCGTGCTCGTCGGTGGCGACCACGGACGACTCGGCGAAATCACGGCACCACAACACATACGCATAACCGGAATTGACATCGAGTACCTCGGAGTCGCGGGCAATCTGCCACAGCCGTTTTCCATCGGCGATGCGCGGGCTCCGGAAACTCAATTCAGCCGGTTCGTCAGACGGGGTACTACTTTCCGTAACAGGCTTCATAAGTCCTCGTAACTTAACAAGAGTTGATGTCGAATTCACCCTTTTCGCCCGGCTCGGGTGCTAAAGTCCGCGCTTCCTGCAGGTAGAGCATGTGGTGTGATACCGGTCACAAACATGTAGCGTCTGGTCTCCTCGTAGCGATTACTTGGGGCTCGCGAGCGCGAACGGCAACACCGCGTCTGCCCCCGCGGCGACGAGAGTTCTCGCCGCCATCGTGAGCGTCCAACCGGTGTCGGTCACCGCATCGACGAGGAGGATCGGACCGCTCACTCCGCTGAGGTCGGGCGCTTCCCACGCGTCGACGAGCGCGGCGATCCGATATGCCGAATTCGCGGCCGTCGCCTCGGGATGCCCGGTTCGGCGTCGTAATACACCTAAATCCTGCAGTCGGCCGAGATGTGACAGACGCGACGCCAGCGAGGCGGTCAGGATCGGATGCGTCGGAGACTCGACCGCCATGACCGCGGTGGGGCGTTGCGCCCAGTCCCACGACGCGAGCACCGCCACCGAAGCCTGCACCACCGCGTCGGGCACGGGGCCGTCCGGCGCGTCGAGAAGGGCGCGGAGGCGGGGACCCCAACCGAGATCGGACAACCTGCCCAGCACCCGGCCCGGTTCGGGACCGTCGGTGATCCGCCCCGACAGTTTCACCCCGAGCGTTGCCATACCGGTGGGCCACTGTCGTCGCGGTGGAAGGTCGACGCCCGGTCGTTCGAGGCGCGCCTTCGTCCGGGCCACTTCCTGCTCGTCCACGGCGTCGGACCACCGCGACCCCGCGCAGTTGTCGCAGCGCCCGCACCCCGGGGTGTCCGCGGACAGTTCCGGATCGTCGAGTTGGCGACGAAGGAACACCATCCGGCACTCGGTGGTGCGCTCGTACTCGATCATCGCGTTCTGTTCGGCGGTGCGTGCCTGCTCGAGCCGGGCGTACCGATCCGCGTCGTACACCCACGGCTGCCCCGTCGCGATCCACCCGCCCTTCACGCGGCGGACCGCTCCGTCCACGTCGAGCACCTTGAGCACCATTTCGAGTCGGGACCGGTTGAGGTCGACCCGCGGCTCGAGCGCCTGGGTCGACAGTGGCCGTTCGGAGTCGAGCGCATCGATGACACGCCGCACCAGCGACTCCTCGGGGAACGCCACGGACGCGAACCACTGCCAGATCTGCCGGTCCTCGGGGCCGGGGAGAAGCACGACCTCGGCACGATCGGTGGAACGCCCGGCCCGGCCGACCTGCTGGTAATAGGAGATCGGCGAGGACGGTGCCCCGAGATGGACGACGAACCCCAGATCGGGCTTGTCGAACCCCATGCCCAGCGCGGAGGTGGCGACGAGCGCCTTGACGCGGTTGGCGAGAAGGTCCGCCTCGAGTTGCTCACGTTCGGCCGGGTCGGTCTGACCGGTGTACGCCGCGACGGCATAGCCGTGGTCGGAGAGCAGGGCGGCAAGGTCGCGCGCGGCCGACACCGTCAGGGTGTAGACGATGCCCGAACCCGGAAGCTCGTTCAGATGCTGGGCCAGCCACGCGGCGCGCCGGGCGGGTTCGTCGATACGAACGACCGACAGGTGCAGCGACGGCCGGTCCAGCCCTCCCCGCAGCACCAGGGTCCCGTTCGACGACGACTCGTCGGCACCGTCGGGTCGCACCGACGCCCCGACCCCCAACTGCGCGGCGACGTCGGCAACCACCCGGTCGTTGGCGGTCGCGGTGGTAGCCAGGACCGGTACCCCGTCACCGAGGTCCGCGACGAGAGTGCGGATGCGCCGGTAGTCGGGCCGGAAGTCGTGGCCCCAGTCGGACACGCAGTGCGCCTCGTCTACCACGACGAGACCTGCATCCCGCGCGAGGGCCGGCAGCACCTGGTCGCGGAAGTCAGGATTGTTGAGCCGCTCGGGGCTGACGAGAAGGACGTCGACATCACCCGATCGGATCCGCTCGTGGATTTCGTCCCACTCGGTCATGTTGCCGGAGTTGATGGTCGCGGCCCGCACGCCTGCTCGCTCGGCGGCGGCGACCTGATTGCGCATCAACGCCAGCAGGGGGGAGACGATCACGGTGGGACCGTGGCCGTGTGCCCGCAGCAACTTGGCGGAAATGAAGTAGACGGCGGATTTTCCCCAGCCGGTGCGCTGGACCACCAGTGCACGCCGCCGGTGGACGACGAGCGCCTCGATGGCGGTCCACTGGTCGTCGCGCAGGCGGGCCTGTGGTCCGGCAAGCTCGCGGAGGAGATGTTCGGCGTCGTCGCGCAGGCCGTCGGTGGGGATGCTCATCGTCCCATCGTGCCCGACGGCACCGACCCGAACGGTGACACCGCGTGCCGGGCCGCTCCAACCGGGGCGGGGCGGGCAGGCGTATTTCTACGACGAACGGACGGTTCGGTCGGTGAGTGGTGCCGAGTGCGCGACGAACGCACTCGCGGTGTGCTCGCGGTCGGGCGAGTCGAGCGCCTGGTCGGGGTGGCGCTTCGTGCCAACCCCTCGGTCGGCAATATGTTCGAAACACTTTGCGGTACAGCTGTTTCCCGGTCCGGTACCCCCGAGGATCACTCGTCTCCGGAGTCCACCGGGAACGTGATCGGCATCGCGCCGGCTCCGCGAGTGTGATCGGCGATTCTCCCGCTCCCTCTATTCTCATCGCCATGCACGCACCCACCCTCTCTTCTGCGCCGTCGAAGGCGGAGACAGTCGCCGGAGTCACCTCCGCAGGCCGCATCCGTAACGAATCCTTCAGGCGCAAGATCGTTTCCGCCGAGGAAGCGGTGCGGCACATCCGGTCCGGCGACACCGTCGCGATCAGTGGATTCGCGAGCGCGGGCACCCCGAAACGGGTCACCCCCGCCCTCGCCGACCACATCCGGCGCGCCCGAGCCACCGGGGACGACTTCACGATCAATCTGCTCACCGGCGCGTCCGTTTCGGCGGAAACCGAACGACTGCTCGCCGAGGCGGACGGGATCGCGCTGCGGATGCCCTACCAGGCCGAACCCACGGCGCGCGGGCGCATCAACGACGGCCGGATGGATTACGTCGACATCCACCTGTCGCATGTCGCTCAACAGGTGTGGGAGGGCTACTACGGCCACGTCGATGTCGCGGTCGTGGAAGTCGCCGGTATCACCGAATCCGGCGAACTGATTCCCGCGACGTCCGTCGGGAACAACAAGACGTGGCTCGATGTCGCCGAGAAGATCGTCCTCGAGGTGAACTCCTGGATTCCCGACGCGATGTCCGGTGTCCACGACATCTACTACGGCACCGCACTCCCTCCGCACCGCACACCGATCCAGCTCACCGACGTCGAGGACCGGATCGGACAGCAGACGTTCCGCGTCGATCCCGCACGCGTGGTCGCGGTGGTGGAAACCGACGTGTCCGACAGCGCCAACCCACTGACCGCACCCGACGCGACCAGCCAGGCCATCGCCGGGCACGTGCTCGACTTCTTCGCGCACGAGGTCGCCGCCGGCCGCCTCCCGGCCGACACGCTGCTGCCGTTGCAGTCCGGCATCGGGAATGTCGCCAACGCGGTACTGGCCGGACTCTCCGATGGCCCCTACCGCGGGCTGACCTGCTACTCGGAGGTCATTCAGGACGGCATGCTGGAACTCATCGCGAACGGAACGGTGCGCTACGCGTCGTCCACCGCGCTGGCGCTGTCCGAGGCGGGACTGGACGAATTCGTCCGCAACATCGACTTCTACCGCAATCACATCGTGCTGCGGCCGCAGGAGATCAGCAACCACCCGGAGATCGTGCGCAGGCTCGGCATCATCGCCATGAACGGGATGCTCGAGGCCGACATCTACGGCAACGTCAATTCCACGCACGTCATGGGTACGCGCATCATGAACGGCATCGGCGGTTCGGGTGACTTCACCCGCAACGGATACCTTTCGATGTTCCTCAGCCCGTCGACCGCGCGCAACGGAGCCATCTCGTCGATCGTGCCGATGGTGCCGCACGTCGATCACACCGAACACGACGTTCAGGTGATCGTCACCGAGCAAGGACTGGCCGACGTGCGTGGCCTGTCGCCGCGGCGTAGGTCCCGCGTCGTCATCGAGCGGTGCGCCCATCCGGATTTCCGCGCCGAACTACACGACTACGTCGAGCGTGCCGAGGCATTACCCGGCGCCGGGCAGACCCCGCACCTTCTGGGTGAGGCGTTCTCGTTCCACGACAGGTTCGCGCGCACCGGCACGATGCGCGCGAACCCGGAGCAGTAACAGAAACCGGAAGCAGACCGGTAGACGCAGCCTCGGGGTGAGGACCCCGGTCGGGGTGGCTCAGGGCCCTTCGACCGGGGCGGGATCGATGTCCTGCTGCGGAAGCGTTTCAGCAATCGCCGCCGAAATGTCCTGCAGGGGAGTTGGTCCCGATCCGTTGGGGACGGTCAGCGCGACGTAGACGGGCCGGTCGACGGCGAACCATGTGCTCGCTTCGATGCCCTCCTGCGCACCCGAGACCTCGAACCACTGGACCTGGTCGACGACCTGCAGCGCGGCGGCCTGATCGAACTCGGCGGGTCGCTCGAGCCCGCACCGCAACACGACCTCGGCTCCGTCCGCGGACTGCCACGCGGCGGCGCCGACCGGCGCGGGGTCGACGAGTTCGGCCCGCTTGTAGTCGCCCAGGTCGTCGGGGAGTGCCTCGACCAGCACCGAGCAGGAGTCGGATTCGGCGTCGGGTGCGGGCACCGGGCCCAGTCCCACCGGCGAGTTCACCGGCGTCCGGGCGACGAAGACGGCGGCGACCACCACACCCACGAGCAGTGCCACCGGCAGTGCGATCGCCGTTGCGATCAGTGCCGGATGACGACGCGCTTCCGCGGGTGTCTCGGTCGGCTCGGACCCTGCCGTGTCGGTGGGTTCCGGCTCGTCGGGATCCTGCTCGGAAGAAGTTGTGTTGTTCATGGTGTCCAGCGTCGGAGGGATGGTGTCGGCAAACGGTAGCGTGAACGAACGTAGCAGGGGGCCTACCGGCCCGTATCCGCTGCCGACCGAGAAAGAGGCGCCCATCACCGTGGCAGATCAGACCGGACCGACCGTCGCCGATATCGGCGAGTTTCCCGCCATCGCCCGCGCGGTCGCGGGGCGCCGGCAACCAGGCACCACGCTGGTGGGGCCGGGCCACGACTCGGCGGTCGTCGCCGCAGCCGACGGGAGGATCGCAGTCTCGACCGACATGCTCGTCGAGGGCCGCCACTTCCGGTTCGACTGGTCGAGCCCGCACGACGTGGGACGCAAAGCGGTCGCGCAGAACGGTGCCGACGTCGCCGCGATCGGTGCCCGTCCGGTTGCATTCGTAGTGGGGCTCGGCTGCCCTCCGGAGACACCGGCCTCCGTGCTCGACGAGATCTCCGCCGGTCTCGGTGAGGCGGCAGAAGCGCTCGGCGCAGGTGTCGTCGGCGGCGACCTCGTCCAGGCGCGCGAGGTGATCGTCTCGGTCACGGTGCTGGGCGACCTCGCCGGCCGCGCTCCGTTGCTCCGGTCGGGTGCGCGCGCCGGTGACACGGTCGCTCTCGCCGGAGCCGTCGGCCGGTCGGCGGCAGGTCTCGCGCTGCTGGTCGCCGGACACGACGGTCATCCCGATCTCGTCGACGCACATCGCGTTCCCGCGCCTCCGTACGAGGCGGGGCCCGCTGCGGCCGACGCCGATGCCCACGCGGGGACCGACATCTCCGACGGCCTCGTCGCCGACCTCGGCCACATCGCCGCCGCGTCGGGTGTTGGGATCGATGTCGACAGCACCGCGATCGCCCCCGACGCGCGACTTGTCGCCGCCGGGGCAGACCTCGGCGCGGACCCGTGGGAATGGGTGCTCTCCGGTGGTGAGGATCACGCGCTGGCAGCGTGCTTCCCGTCCGGCGTGACACTGCCGCCCGGGTGGCGGCGTATCGGAACGGTGCAGGAGGGACAGGGTGTGACGGTGGACGGCCGGCGTCCGCCCGGGCCGGGAGGGTGGCACAGCTTTTCGGCCACTCCCTCGAGATAGGTTGGGCTGCATGGCTGTCTATGCACTCGACGATCGTGTCCCGGATATCCACCCCGATGCCTGGGTTCATCCCGACGCGGTGGTGATCGGGAGCGTCACGCTCGGCGCCCGCGCCTCGGTCTGGCCCACCGCGGTACTGCGTGCCGACTACGGCACCATCACCGTCGGCGAGGAAACCAACATCCAGGACGGCACGATCATCCACTGCACGGCAATCGAGGCCACCGTCATCGGAGCGCGGTGCGTGGTGGGCCACAACGTGCACATCGAGGGCGCGACCATCGGTGACGGGGCGCTCATCGGATCGGGGTCGCTCGTGCTAAACGGGTCGACCATCGGCGCGGGCGCCCAGGTCGCGGCCGGCGCGCTGATCCCACCCCGGTTCGAGTTGCCGGCCCGCCGCATGGCGATGGGCGTGCCCGCGAAGGTCCGCGACGGAGTGGAGATCCCGGAGGGGAACTTCGACGCGAACGCGAAGATGTACGCGGCCAACGCGGAGTACTACCGCACTGCGCTCCGCCGCATCGACTGACCGGCCCTCACCGACCGGCGTATCCGCGACCCGGCACTCCGGCCGCCCGCATTGCAGAAGAGTCCCTGCGATGACGGCACCGGCAGACCGTGCCCCATGATCAGGAGTAGAAGACGTGACCGAGCAGACCGCCCGCATGGGAAAGCCGTTGGCGGAGATCATCGACCCAGGGTGGGCGCAGGCGCTCGAGCCGGTGGCCGACGACATCGCCGCGATGGGGCAGTTCCTCAGGGCCGAACTCGCGGCCGGTCGCCACTACCTGCCGGCCGGGCCCGACGTCTTGCGGGCGTTCACGCAGCCCTTCGAGGACGTGCGCGTTCTCATCGTCGGACAGGACCCGTATCCCACGCCGGGACATGCTGTCGGACTGAGTTTTTCGGTGAACCCCGAGGTGCGTCCCATTCCCCGGAGCCTGACCAACATCTACCGCGAGTACACCGACGACCTCGGTTTGCCGCAGCCTCCGAACGGTGATCTGTCTCCGTGGACGCAGCAGGGCGTGCTGCTGCTCAACAGGGTTCTCACCGTGGCTCCCGGGCAAGCCGCTTCTCATCGCGGCAAGGGCTGGGAAGCCGTCACCGCACAGGCGATCCGCGCACTCGTCGCGCGGGGGACTCCGCTCGTCGCCATTCTCTGGGGTCGCGACGCCGCCACCCTGACGCCGATGCTCGGCGACGTTCCCAGCGTGCAATCGGCGCACCCGTCGCCGCTGTCGGCGTCGCGCGGATTCTTCGGTTCACGCCCGTTCAGCCGGGCGAACGCCCTGCTCGTCGCGCAGGGCGCGGAACCGGTGGACTGGCGACTGGCCTGACCACCGGTTCCGGTAACGGGGGTCAGGACCGGGCGCGCACGGCGGACCAGTCGGGGCGGCGCTTCTCGACGAACGAGTCGACACCCTCGATGCCCGTGGGTGTGGTGGCGGCTGCGGAGATGGCCGCGGCTTCCGCGTCGAGGTGATCTGAGAGCGACCGGGAATCCGACTCGGCGACGAGCCTGCGGATTGCCGCGTACGACTGGGTGGGACCGTGCGCGAGGGTCCGGGCGATGCGCAGCGCCTCGCTCCCGATCTCGTCGTCGGCGACGGTCCGGCTGAGGAGTCCGAGCCGAACGCCCTCGTCTGCGCTGATCACCGCGTCGGTCATGATGATCTCGCGGGCGCGCGCGGGACCCACGATCCGGGGCAGTGTCCACGACATGCCGCCGTCGGGGGAGAACCCGATCGACGGGTAGGCCGCGCGCAGCTTGGTTCCGGGGCCGGCGAGTGCGATATCGGCGTGCAGGACGATGCTCATTCCGGCGCCGGCAGCCCAGCCGTGTACGGCGGCCACGACCGGAACGCCGATCGCGTCGATTTCCCGGATGAAGTCGTGGAACAGGTTGGCGATGTCGAAGAGATGCGCGCCTCGGTCTTCGGCACCTGCGAAGCCCCGGACGTTGCCCCCCGCGCAGAAGTTGCTGCCCTCGCCGACGAGCAGAACCGCGCCGATCTCGGGGCCGGCGGCCCGGAGCGCTGCCGTGCCCTGCTCCATGCCGGCGGGCGACAGGGAAGTGCCGTGTTCGGCGGTCGCCACAGCGATCCGCAGCACTCCGTCCTCGACGTGAACGAGGGACTGATGATTTTCACTCATCCCGGCACCATATCCGGCACCGATACGAACGACGAAGGCCCCCTGCGCTTTACGCGCCGGGGGCCTTCGTTTGCAGCTCGACCGAGGTCAGCGCGTGACCTTGCCTGCCTTCAGGCAGGAGGTGCACACGTTGATCTTGCGGGTGTTGCCCGGGGCAACCTGAGCGCGAACGCTCTGGATGTTCGGGTTCCAGCGACGATTGGTACGCCGGTGCGAGTGCGAGACCGACTTCCCGAAGCCGGGGCCCTTGGCGCATACGTCGCAGACGGCAGCCATGTCGCGAACTCCTTGTGTGTCTAGTGGATAATGCATCTTCTGGATCTTGCTCTGCGTCCTGCAAACACGGGGAACACGAGTCACCCGTGCGAGGCAACTCAAACAGCTTAGCGAACTCCGCGGCGGATGACCAAACCGGACGTGTGCACGGCGCCCGGCTACTCTTTCCGGCAGAGGATGAACAGCGACGTAGAGGGGTGTGAGCTGGTGCTCGAGGTCGGGGACACGGTCGGCGGGCGCGCGCTGCGGCGATGGGCCGAGATCGGGCTCGAAGCCCTCGAAGAGCGGCGCCAGGAGATCAACACTCTCAATGTCTTCCCCGTTCCGGACGGAGATACCGGCACCAATCTCGTGCTCACCCTCCAGTCCGCCGTCGACAACATCGGTGGTCCGGTGGACGGAGCTCTCACCGCCTCGGATGTGTCGGAGCGGCTCGCCCGGGGCGCGTTCCTCGGTGCCCGCGGGAACTCCGGAGTCATCGTCGCCCAGGCCCTGCGCGGTGTCGCCGACGCGGTGGCCGGGCACACGAGCATCGACGGCCGGGGACTGGCCGACGCCCTGAGGCGGGCGTCGGAACTCGTGATG
Organism: Rhodococcus sp. NPDC019050; assembly: GCF_055664235.1. Classification (NCBI taxonomy): domain Bacteria; kingdom Bacillati; phylum Actinomycetota; class Actinomycetes; order Mycobacteriales; family Nocardiaceae; genus Rhodococcus; species Rhodococcus sp. NPDC019050. The sequence continues at coordinate 60,534 of NZ_JBVOON010000002.1, forward strand.
AAAGCGCTGAGTACCCCCGCGGAAGGCACCATCGTCAGTGTTCTCGAGGCTGCGGCGGTAGGAGCCGAGAAGGCAGCCCGCGGCACCGACGCCACCGTCTGCGACGTCACGGTCGCTGCGGCCGACGCTGCGGCGGACGCCCTGCAACACACGCCGGCCCAACTCGACGTCCTGGCCGAAGCGGGAGTCGTCGACGCCGGCGGTCTCGGATTGCTGATCCTGCTCGACTGCCTGGTGGAGATCACCACCGGGCAGCGACCCCAACGGCGCCTCCAGATCACTCGTTCACCTGCCCCGCCCGTCACCGCATCCACTACCGATCGCTCCACGCCGCCGCGTACGGAGACCCAGCAGGACTACGAGGTCATGTATGTCGTCGAACGAGCGGAGAGCGAGGACATCGACGTCCTCCGCGTCCGCCTCGACGCCCTCGGAGACTCGGTGGCGGTGGTCGGGGACGGCGCCGGATCCTGGTCGGTCCACGTCCACTGCTGCGATCCCGGCGCCGCCGTCGAGGCCGGGCTCGCCGCAGGCTCTCTCATCCGCATCGACATCACCTGCTTCGCGCTCGGTGCCGAGACCGACGGCGGGTGCGTGGCGCCGTCCCGCACGCCTGCCTCGGTGGTGCCGCTGCACGCCACGTCCGCCGGGCGGCGCGCAGTGCTCGCCGTCGTGGCCGGACACGGCACGAGTGACCTGTTCGAGAGCGAGGGCGCCTCGGTGCTGCACGCGGATACCGAATTCGGCCCGGACCGGCTGCTCGAGGCCGTGCGGGCACTGCCGGCAGGGGACGTGGTCGTGCTGCCGAACGGCTCGCTGTCGGCGCAGGACGTCGTCGCCGTGGGCGTGCAGGCCCGGTCCGAGAACCGGAACGTGATGTTCCTGCCGAGTTCGTCGATGGTGCAAGGGCTGGCCGCGCTCGCCGTCCACGACCCCGGCCGCGCCACCGTGGACGACGCGTTCACGATGTCCGAAGCCGCCGCAGCCGTCCGGTGGGGATCGCTGCAAATCGCACAAGAACGTGCCCTGACCTGGGTGGGACAGTGCGAACCGGGTGACAGCCTCGGGTTGTCGGGCCATGATGTCGTGGTCATCGAGCATGATCTGGTGGCAGCGGGAGTGTCGCTGCTCGACAAGATCCTCGCCGCGGGCGGCGAGCTCGTGACGATGCTGGTCGGCGCCGACGCTCCCGGCGGACTCGCCGAGCAACTGACCGAGCACCTCGATCACAGTCATCCCGCACTGGAGGTCGTGGTGTACCGGGGCGGTCAGCGCAGCGACCTGTTGCAGCTCGGCGTCGAGTAGTCGGTGCGCCCGCGGGCCACCACACGGAAAAAGCGGAAGGGACGGCAGTGGCGACACTCGCGGACCGGCTCGATCATCTTCTCGGCCGTAAGACGGCGGACGCCCTGTCCGACGCGTTCGGGATGAGCACGGTCGAGGACCTGTTGCGGCACTACCCGCACCGCTACGCCACGCAAGGGGCGGAACTGGGAGACAGCAGCCCCGCCGAGGGGCAGCACATCACGATCATCGCGCGCGTCGAGTCGGCGCAGGAAGTACCGATGAAGTCGCGCGCGGGCAAACGACTGGCCGTCCGGTTGCGCTCCGATCGGCACACCATCGACGTGACCTTCTTCAACCCGCACCGCGTCAAGCACAACATCAAACCCGGTGTGCGCGCGATGTTCTCCGGCACCGTCAAATACTTCCGGGACAAGTGGAGCCTCACCCACCCCAGCTACGTGGTGCTGCCCGAGCCGCGCGACGCCGAAGACCTCGTCTCGGCGGCCCCGGCCCCCGCCCGCGTCCGCGGCGCCGGTGCACTTGCCGGTCTCGCCCGTACCGCCCAGGACGGAAGTGGTGTGGACATGTCGGTGTTCGACCGCGCGCTGATCCCGATGTATCCGGCGACCCGCGACGTCGAGTCCTGGACGGTGATGCGATGTGTGCGCCAGGTCCTCGACCAGCTCGATCCGGTCGCGGATCCGTTGCCGGACTGGGTGCTGAAGGAGCAGGGGTTCATCGGGCTCGACGAGGCCCTCCGTCTGATCCATCTGCCGGACACCAAAGAAGAAGTGGACCGGGCCCGCGATCGCCTCAAGTTCGACGAAGCCGCCGCGGTGCAACTCGCGCTCGCGCAACGCCGCCACGACGTGGAGGTGCGCTCGGCCCCGCTCTGCTCGCATCGCGACGGGGGATTGGCCGACGAATTCGATCGCCGTCTGCCGTTCGAGTTGACCGAGGGCCAGCTCGCCGTCGCCGACGAGATCGCCGCCGACCTCTCGCGCCCGCACCCCATGAACAGGCTGCTGCAGGGCGAGGTGGGCTCCGGCAAGACGATCGTGGCGTTGCGCGCGATGCTGCAGGTCATCGACTCGGGACACCAGTGTGCGCTGCTCGCCCCCACGGAGGTGCTCGCAGCGCAGCACGCACGGTCGCTGACCGCGATGCTCGGCGACCTGGCGTCGGCGGGAGAACTCGGCGCCGACGAACTCGCGACGCGCGTCACCCTCCTCACCGGGTCGATGAACACGGCGCGCAAGCGGAAGGCACTCAACGAAGCGCTGACCGGAGACGCCGGAATCGTCATCGGGACGCACGCGCTCATCCAGGAGGGTGTCGAGTTCTTCGACCTCGGCCTCGTCGTGGTCGACGAACAGCATCGGTTCGGCGTCGAACAACGCGACTCATTGCGCTCGCGCGGTCGGGACGGTGCGTCCCCGCACGTGCTCGTGATGACGGCGACACCGATCCCGCGCACCATCGCGATGACGGTGCTCGGCGACCTCGAAGTCTCCACGCTCCGGGAACTGCCTCGCGGCCGCTCACCGATCGTGAGCAGGGTGGTGCCGGCAAAAGTGCACCCGACGTGGGTCGACCGCGCCTGGGAACGCATCCGGGAAGAAGTGGCGGACGGCCGGCAGGCCTACGTGGTGTGCTCGAGGATCGGTGACGGAGACGCCGAGGACCTCGAGTTCGACCCGGACGCAGAACCCGCAACCCAGCCGAAGGGACGCAAGAGCAAGTCGGGTGCGCAGGAACCGCCCGAGACCACGTCCGTGCTCGAACTGCACGAGATGCTCTCGTCGGGTCCGCTGCGCGACCTGAAGGTGGGATTGCTGCACGGCCGGCTGCCGGCCGACGAGAAGGACGCCGCGATGAGCGCGTTCAACGACGGCGCCCTCGATGTGCTCGTCTGCACCACCGTGGTCGAGGTCGGCGTCGACGTGCCGAATGCGACGGTGATGGTGATTGTGGACGCCGACAGGTTCGGCGTGAGCCAGCTGCACCAGCTCCGCGGGCGCGTCGGCCGAGGTGGTCACCAGGGTCTGTGCCTGCTGGTGACCGATACGAAGCCGGGATCGCCCACCATGACGCGCCTCGAGGCCGTCGCGGGAACGACCGACGGTTTCGAGCTCGCACAACTCGACTTGCAGTTGCGGCGCGAGGGCGACGTGCTCGGCAAAGCGCAGTCCGGCACGGTCACAACTCTGCGATTGCTCTCGCTCGTCGACGACGTGGCGGTCATCGAGGCCGCCCGGGCGTTCGCGCGCACCGTCACCGAGCAGGATCCCGGACTGCGGGAACACCCGGGGCTGGCGAGCATGGTGACTGCCGCGATCGACCACGAGCGCATCGAGTATCTGGACAAAGCCTGAGCCGGGAACCGCCTGTTACGGAGCGCGCACCGCCGCGCGTAAGGGAATGAGAGGTTACCTCCGACACACCCGCACGATTGCCCCGGTGTTACAACTGAGGCGACTGAATTGTTCCAGTCGTCACAGGTAGCCGCGCTTTCCCAGCATATGGAACCGGCCAGCCGATTCGATTGTTACGTCACGGTACCGTCATCCCATGTTCTCCAAAGTGCTTGTCGCCAACCGTGGCGAGATCGCAATCCGGGCGTTTCGTGCCGCCTACGAACTGGGCGCAGGAACCGTCGCGGTGTTTCCGTACGAAGACCGCAATTCGCTCCACCGGCTGAAAGCCGACGAGTCGTACCAGATCGGGGAGGAAGGACACCCCGTCCGGACCTACCTGTCGGTGGACCGGATCGTCGAGACCGCGGTGGCCGCGGGCGCCGACGCGATCTACCCGGGTTACGGATTCCTCTCGGAGAACCCCGATCTGGCAGCGGCCTGTGCCAACGCCGGAATCACCTTCGTCGGTCCGTCCGCCGAGGTTCTCGAACTGACCGGCAACAAGGCCCGCGCGATCGCCGCTGCGAAGGCGGCCGGATTGCCGGTGCTCGCGTCGTCGGAGCCGTCGGCTGATGTCGACGCGCTGGTCGCCGCGTCGGAGGACATGCACTTTCCGATCTTCGTCAAGGCCGTGGCCGGCGGCGGTGGCCGCGGAATGCGTCGCGTCGCCGAGCCGGACCAGCTGCGCGAGGCGATCGAAGCCGCTTCCCGTGAGGCCGACGCCGCGTTCGGTGATCCCACCGTCTTCCTCGAACAGGCCGTGATCAACCCCCGGCACATCGAGGTGCAGATCCTCGCCGACACGTACGGCAACGTCATCCACCTCTACGAGCGCGACTGCTCGCTGCAGCGGCGGCACCAGAAGGTGATCGAGCTGGCGCCCGCACCGAACCTCGACCCCGCGTTGCGCGAGCGCATCTGCGCGGACGCGGTCGCGTTCGCCCGCCAGATCGGCTACCAGTGCGCCGGTACCGTCGAATTCCTCGTCGACGAACGCGGCAACCACGTGTTCATCGAAATGAACCCGCGGATCCAGGTCGAGCACACGGTCACCGAGGAGATCACCGACGTCGACCTGGTGCAGTCGCAGTTGCGCATCGCAGCCGGCGAATCGCTCGAGGATCTGGGGCTGAGCCAGGACAAGATCACCATCCGCGGTGCCGCGCTCCAGTGCCGCATCACGACGGAGGATCCCGCGAACGGGTTCCGGCCCGACACCGGACGCATCACCGGCTACCGGACTCCCGGCGGCGCCGGTATCCGCCTCGACGGTGGCACCTCGGTCGGCGCCGAGATCTCGGCCCACTTCGACTCGATGCTGGTCAAGCTCACGTGCCGGGGCCGCGACTTCGAGGCCGCGGTCGCGCGTGCTCGCCGCGCGGTCGCGGAGTTCCGTATCCGCGGGGTGTCCACCAACATCCCGTTCCTGCAGGCCGTCCTCGTCGACGAGGACTTCCGCGCGGGGCGCATCAACACCTCCTTCATCGAGCAGCGCCCGCAGCTTCTGACGCTGCGCTCGTCGGCGGACCGGGGAACGAAGATCCTCACCTACCTCGCCGACGTCACCGTCAACAAGCCGCACGGTGAGCGGCCGACGACGGTGTACCCGCACGACAAGCTTCCCGACATCGATCTGAGCACCGAGCCGCCCGCAGGGTCGCGCCAGCGCCTCCTCGATCTCGGCCCGGAGGGCTTCGCTCGCGCGCTGCGTGAACAGAAGGCGCTCGGCGTCACCGACACGACCTTCCGCGACGCGCACCAGTCGCTGCTCGCCACCCGCGTGCGCAGCAAGGACCTGCTCACGGTGGCGGGGCACGTTGCCCGGATGACGCCCGAACTGCTGTCCATCGAGGCGTGGGGCGGCGCGACGTACGACGTGGCACTGCGTTTCCTGCACGAGGACCCGTGGGAGCGGCTGGCGGCGCTGCGTGAAGCGATCCCCAACATCAACCTGCAGATGCTGCTGCGCGGCCGCAACACCGTCGGGTACACCCCGTACCCGGAAGCGGTGACCCGCGCCTTCGTGCAGGAGGCCGCTGCGACCGGCATCGACATCTTCCGCATCTTCGACGCCCTCAACAACGTCGACCAGATGCGTCCGGCGATCGACGCGGTCCGCGAGACCGGGACAACGATCGCCGAGGTCGCGATGTCGTACACCGGCGACCTGTCGAATCCGAACGAGACCATCTACACGCTCGACTACTACCTGAAGCTGGCCGAGCAGATCGTCGACGCGGGTGCCCACGTGCTCGCCATCAAGGACATGGCCGGACTGCTGCGCGCACCGGCAGCGGCGACTCTGGTCTCGGCACTGCGTAAGAACTTCGACCTGCCGGTCCACGTACACACCCACGACACCCCGGGCGGTCAGCTCGCGACCTACCTCGCGGCATGGCACGCGGGTGCCGACGCGGTCGACGGTGCGTCGGCGGCGCTCGCCGGAACCACGAGCCAGCCGGCACTGTCGGCGATCGTGGCCGCAGCGGCGAACAGTGAGTTCGATACCGGCCTCGACCTGCAGGCGGTGTGCGATCTCGAGCCGTACTGGGAAGCGCTGCGCAAGGTTTACAAGCCGTTCGAGTCGGGTCTGCCGGCGCCGACGGGCCGCGTGTACACCCACGAGATTCCGGGCGGTCAGCTGTCGAACCTGCGCCAGCAGGCCATTGCGCTGGGACTGGGCGATCGGTTCGAGGACGTCGAAGCGGCCTACGCCGGCGCCGACCGGCTGCTCGGGCGGCTCATCAAGGTCACTCCGTCGTCGAAGGTCGTCGGCGACCTGGCGCTGCACCTCGTCGGTGCGGGCGTGTCGGTCGACGACTTCGCGGCGGACCCGGGCAAGTTCGACATCCCGGATTCGGTGATCGGCTTCCTACGCGGTGATCTCGGCACCCCGGCAGGTGGGTGGCCGGAACCGTTCCGAAGCAAGGCGCTCGCGGGCCGAGCCGACGCCAAGCCCGAAACGCCGCTCACCGCGGACGAGGAGAAAGGCCTGGCCGGATCCTCGCTCGAGCGGCGTCGCACGCTCAACCGGTTGCTGTTCCCCGGCCCCGCCAAGGAGTTCGAGAACCACCGCGAGCAGTACGGCGACACCACCGAGTTGTCGGCGAACCAGTTCTTCTACGGACTGCGGCAGAGCGACGAGCACCGGGTGCGCCTGGACAAGGGCGTCGAACTGCTCATCGGCCTCGAAGCGATCTCGGACCCCGACGAGCGTGGCTTCCGGACGGTCATGTGCATCCTCAACGGCCAGTTGCGTCCGGTGTCGGTCCGCGATCGATCGATCGCGTCCGAGGTCCCGGCCGCAGAGAAGGCCGACCGGAACCATCCGGGCCATGTCGCGGCACCGTTCGCGGGCATGGTGACCCTCGTTGTGGCCGAAGGCGACGCGGTCTCCGCCGGCGACACGGTGGCGACCATCGAGGCGATGAAGATGGAGGCGGCCATCACCGCACCCCGCGGCGGCCGTGTGACACGTGTCGCGATCGGGCCCGTCCAGCAGGTCGAGGGCGGCGACCTGCTCGTGGAGGTGTCGACGGGGGACAGCTCCGAGTGACACGCATCGTTGCCGGGAGTGCCGGGGGGCGGCGCCTGAAGGTGCCGCCCCGCGGAACCCGGCCCACATCGGAGCGGGTGCGCGAAGCACTCTTCAGTTCTCTCGAAGCCCGGATGGATCTCGACGGTGCCGCGGTACTCGACCTGTATGCCGGGTCGGGCGCCCTCGGCCTCGAGGCGCTGTCGCGGGGCGCCGCGCACGCGGTCCTCGTCGAATCCGACGCCAAGGCGGCGGCGGTGATCCGGGAGAACATCGCGACCGTCCGGGTGCCGGGCGCGGTGCTGCGCACGGCGCCGGTCGCGACCGTGCTCGCCACAACCGCCGACCGGGTGTACGACCTTGTCTTCGCCGACCCCCCGTACGCGGTGGACGAGAAACAGATCGCCGGGATCCTCGACGCGCTCCTCGCCGGCGGCTGGGTGGGGGACGGCTCGGTAGTGGTGCTCGAGCGGTCGTCCCGGTCGCCGGAAACGGTGTGGCCGGAGGCGTTCGAGCCGGGACGCATCCGCAAGTACGGGGAGAGCAGGATCGAAATCGCCACCTGCTACGGTGCTGGGTCATGAGCCGCGCGGTCTGCCCAGGATCCTTCGACCCGGTGACCAACGGGCACCTCGACGTCATCGGACGGACCGCCCTCCAGTTCGACGAACTCGTGGTCACCGTGGTGATCAACCCGAACAAGCAGGGCATGTTCACGGTGCCCGAGCGACTCGAGATGCTGTCGGAGGCCACCGCCCACCTCGGAAACGTGACGGTCGATTCGTGGCAGGGCCTGCTCGTCGACTACGCGCAGGCGAACGGCATCTCCGCGATCGTCAAGGGTCTGCGCGGTGCCAACGACTTCGACTACGAACTGCAGATGGCCCAGATGAACCACAAGCTCACCGGGGTCGACACACTGTTCGTAGCGACCAATCCCGCCTTCGGGTACCTCTCGAGTTCCCTCGTCAAAGAGGTCGCGACCTACGGTGGCGACGTCGCCGACATGCTGCCGCCGGCAGTCCACGAGCGGTTGCTCGCCCGCATCGCGGAACGCGCTGCCGCGCGTAACGGCGGCCGCTAGCGACCTTTCTCACTCTCTTCACGGTTTCTCGCGGTTTCTCGACACACCGGCGCGGGGAACACAGCCCTGGGCCGCGCTGCGGCAGACTGGATGAGGCGCGGTCGCAACGACCGGGTGAAGCGAGTGATTGGGGTAGAACGTGTACCGGGTATTCGAGGCACTCGACGAACTGGTCGCGATCGTCGAAGAGGCGCGCAGCGTCCCGATGACCGCTAGTTGTGTGGTTCCGCGCGGAGACGTACTCGAGCTTCTCGACGACGTCCGCGATGCGCTGCCGCCCGAACTCGACGACGCGCAGGACGTCCTCGATCATCGCGACAAGCTGATCGACGACGCGCGTGCGCAGGCCGACAAGACCGTGGGCGACGCCGACGAAGAGGCCCGCATCCTCCTCGAGAACGCGCGAGCGGACGCCGACCGGATGCTCGCCGACGCCAAGGCGCAGGCCGACCGGATGGTGGGGGAGGCCCGCGCCCACGCCGGCGAACTGGTCCAGGACGCGCAGGTAGAGGCGGACGACCTCATCGCCGACGGCAAGCAGCAGTACGAAATCCTCACCGGCCGGGCACGCGCCGATGCCGAACGCCTGGCAGAGGCAGGGCAGGCGTCGTACGAGCGGTCGGTGGCCGAGGGTGAGGCAGAAAAGGCCCGGCTCGTGTCGCAGGCCGAGGTGGTCCAGGCCGCCCACGCGGAATCCGCCCGCGTCATCGACTCGGCGCACGCCGAATCGGACCGGCTCCGCACCGAATGCGACGAGTACATCGACAGCAAGCTCGCCGAATTCGAAGAACTGCTCGGCGGGACACTGCGCTCGGTGGGCCGCGGACGTCAGCAGTTGCGCACCTCCGGCGTTCCCGACTACGCCGAGGCCGACCATCGGGCGGCCCGGCGCCGCTGAGGGGGAGTGCCCGACGGTTTCCTGCAGGCGGCCGGATCGCGTATTATAGAGCGGTTGCCCAAGCACTTGGCAGCGCCGTCTATCCGAAAGTGAGTTTTCGTGTCCTCCCGCCATACCAACGCGCCTCGTCGCGAACGAGAGGGCGGTCTGGTTCTGGATGCGCTCTCCCTGGGCAGGCGCCCCGGCTCCATGCGTACGGTAGAGCGCGTCGTTCCGTCTCCGGCTCGGATCGGGCTCGACCTGATCGCTATCGAGCCGGGTACCGACATCGCACTCGACCTCCGGTTGGAGGCGGTGTCCGAAGGTGTTCTGGTCACGGGTACAGTTCGTTCCGAGGCTGTCGGTGAATGCTCGCGTTGTCTCGAGCCGTTCACCGAACCTGTGGATCTGTATCTCACCGAGTTGTTCGCCTACCCGGACAGCGTTACGGATCAGACTTCCGCCGAAGATGAGGTCTACCGGGTCGAAGACGACCTGATCGACCTCGAACCCGTCCTCGTCGATGCGGTGGGCCTGGAGCTTCCACTCCAGCCGTTGTGCAGCGACGATTGTGCGGGCTTGTGTCCCGAATGCGGCATTCGCCTGGCGATTGCGGAATCCGGGCACGGGCATGAGACAATGGATCCTCGCTGGGCTGGGTTGGCAGCCAAAATCGGTGCAGGCTCCGAAGAACCCAGCAGTGAAATCGACAGCATGAACAACGAGGAGAAGTAGACGTGGCCGTCCCCAAGCGCAGAATGTCGCGTTCCAACACCCGGTCGCGGCGCAGCCAGTGGAACACCACTGCGCCGACGCTCGTCACCTGCCCGAACCGTGGTTGCGGCGAGAAGAAGCTGCCCCACGTGGCGTGCCCGTCGTGCGGTACGTACAACGGCCGTCAGGTGACCGCGCCCGTCTAAGACCGGTACTCACGTGACGAGCAAGTCGACCAATACACCACCCGTGGGCGACGAGGAGGAGTACGAACCTCTCCTCGTCGCCCTCGGCGTGACTTTGGAACCCGAATTATTGATCCTGGCGCTGACGCACCGCTCGTATGCCTACGAGAACGGCGGTCTGCCCACCAACGAACGCCTCGAGTTTCTCGGCGACGCGGTCCTCGGCCTCGCCGTCACTGAAAAGCTGTATCTGACCCACCCGGACAAGTCCGAAGGTGAACTCGCCAAGATCCGCGCGAGCGTCGTCAACATGCATGCTCTCGCGGAAGTCGCGCGCAAGCTCGGCCCCGGCGGACTCGGCGCACATCTGCTCCTCGGCAAGGGTGAAGAACTCACCGGGGGCAAGGACAAAGCCAGCATTCTCGCCGACGGCATGGAATCCCTGCTCGGCGCCGTGCATCTACAGCACGGCATCGACGTCGCCCGCGAGGTCGTGCTGCGACTGTTCAGTGACCTCCTCGAACGCGGCCCTCGCCTCGGTGCCGGCCTCGACTGGAAGACGAGCCTCCAGGAACTCACCGCCGAACGCGGCCTGGGCGTCCCCGTCTACGAGATCACGGCAACCGGACCGGATCACGACAAGGAATTCACCGCCACCGCGATCATCGGCGGCACTCCACTCGGCGTCGGCGTCGGCCGGACCAAGAAGGAAGCCGAGCAGAAGGCCGCCTCCACAGCGTGGCAGGCCCTCTCCGACCGGTCTTCCGGCGACACCACAGAGGCGGACTCTTCTTCCGAGGACGCCTGACACGTGCCCGAACTTCCCGAGGTGGAGGTCGTTCGCCGGGGTCTCGAGGCGCGCGTCCTGGGCGCGACCATCGAGTCCGTCGAGGTGCTGCACCCGCGTGCGGTCCGTCGGCACGAACCGGGCCCGCGCGATCTCGCACTGCAACTGACCGGGCAGCGCATCGACGCGGCGGAGCGACGCGGCAAGTATCTGTGGCTCGTGCTCGAGCCCGGCGACCTCGCACTCGTCGTACACCTCGGCATGAGCGGTCAGATGCTCGTGCAACCGCCGGCGGTGCCGCAGGAGAAACATCTGCGTATCCGCGCCGTCCTCGACAACGGCGCCGACCTCCGATTCGTCGACCAGCGGACGTTCGGCGGATGGGCACTCGCCCCGCTCGTCGACGTCGACGGGGACCGTCTTCCGGTGCCCGTCGCGCATATCGCGCGTGATCCCATGGACCCGCGGTTCGATCCGGCTGCTGTCGTAAAGGTGTTGCGCGGCAAGCACACCGAGATCAAGCGAGCGCTGCTCGACCAGACGGTTGTCTCCGGGATCGGGAACATCTACGCCGATGAAGCGTTGTGGCGCGCGAAGATCCACGGAAACCGCCTGACGGACAGCCTGTCCGCACCGAAACTGAAATCGGTGCTCGAGTCCGCCCGCGAGGTGATGGGGGAGGCCCTCGCCGTCGGAGGGACTTCGTTCGACGCGCTGTACGTCAACGTGAACGGCGAATCGGGTTACTTCGAACGGTCGCTCGATGTCTACGGCCGAGAGAACCTGCCGTGCAGGCGGTGTGGCGCGCCCATCCGTCGCGAGAAATTCATGAACCGCTCCTCCTACAGTTGCCCGAAGTGTCAGCCTCGGCCGCGCGCCGCGACCGGACCGGTGCGCCGCCTCTCCTAGAGTCCTGCCTTCCGTTGCCAAGGCCGGGTAAGCGGTCCTGCGTGCCGTGCCTGTCGGTCGCGCATGGGAAGATTCCCGGTATGGCTGATCCGACTCCTGATACCCCGCCCACCGAGTTGTGGGTGGAGCGCACCGGCACCCGTCGCTACACCGGCCGCAGCTCGCGCGGCGCGGAGGTCGCCATCGGCTCCGAGAGTGTCGACGGCGTGTTCACCCCCGGAGAGCTGCTGAAGATCGCGCTCGCCGCGTGCTCGGGTATGAGCTCGGACTTTCCGCTCTCCCGCCGGCTCGGCGACGACTACGACGCCACCATTCGCGTCGCGGGTGCCGCCGACCGCGAGAACGAGGTCTATCCGCACCTGGCCGAGAACATCGAACTCGACCTGTCGGAACTCGACGCCGACGCGCAGCAGCGCCTGATCGCTCTCGTCGAACGTTCCATCGCCAAGGTGTGCACCGTCGGCCGCACGCTCGAACGGGGCACGAAGGTGACCCTGACCATCACACCGGACGCGTAGGCACGCCGTGACCGAGACACCGCAGCGGCTGACCGCGTGGGTCCACGGACGCGTCCAGGGCGTCGGATTCCGCTGGTGGACGCGGGCGCGAGCCCTCGAACTCGGTCTGGTCGGGCACGCCACCAATCACGCCGACGGACGGGTCCTCGTCATCGCCGAGGGTCCGCGCGCCGACCTCGAACGGCTCCTCGAGTTGCTCCGTTCGCCGGGCACGCCGGGAGACGTCCAACTCGTCGTCGAGAGCTGGGAACCTGCGCGGGGCGGGCTCAACGGATTCGTCGAGCGCTGATTCGCCGGTAAGGTCCTAACCCATGCATTTGAAGAGTCTGACGCTGAAGGGCTTCAAGTCTTTCGCGTCGTCGACGACTCTGCGTTTCGAGCCCGGTATCACCTGCGTCGTCGGACCCAACGGTTCCGGCAAATCGAACGTGGTCGACGCCCTGACATGGGTGATGGGCGAGCAGGGCGCCAAGGCGCTCCGCGGCGGCAAGATGCAGGACGTGATCTTCGCGGGCACCGCGGGCAGACCCCCGCTCGGCCGTGCCGAAGTGACCCTCACCATCGACAACAGCGACGGCGCGCTGCCCATCGAGTACTCCGAGGTGTCCATCACCCGCCGCATGTTCCGCGACGGAGCCGGCGAGTACGAGATCAACGGCAGTTCCTGCCGGCTCATGGACGTGCAGGAACTGCTCTCGGACTCCGGCATCGGACGCGAGATGCACGTCATCGTCGGGCAGGGACGGCTCGCCGCCATCCTCGAGTCGCGGCCGGAGGACCGCCGGGCCTTCATCGAAGAGGCGGCCGGTGTCCTCAAACACCGCCGACGCAAGGAAAAAGCGGTTCGCAAGCTCGACTCGATGCAAGCGAATCTTGCCCGCCTCACCGACCTGACCGCAGAACTGCGTCGCCAGCTCAAGCCGCTCGGCAGGCAGGCCGAGGTCGCGCGCCGCGCCCAGACGATCCAGGCCGACCTGCGCGATGCGCGGTTGCGGCTCGCGGCCGACGACCTCGTGACCCGGCGCGCCGAACTCGCCGGTCAGGACGAGCAGGAACGCACGATCCGGGAGCGCCTCGACCACATCCTGTCGGCGCTCGACGACGCGAACATCGAACTCGCCCACCACGAACAGTCGCTCGCGCAGCTCACCCCGGGTGCGGAAGCGGCGTCGCAGGCGTGGTTCCGGCTGTCCGCGCTGGCCGAGCGGGTGTCGGCGACCGTGCGGGTCGCGCAGGAACGGGCCCGCCACCTGCACAGCGAACCGGAGGACCGCTCCGGGCAGGATCCCGACGAGATGGAAGCTCGCGCCGACCGCATCGCGGCCGAGGAGGCCGAACTCGTCGAAGCCGTCGAGATCGCGCACGGAACCCTCGAGGCGGCGCGGGAACAACTCGCCGCGCAGGAAGAACTCGCGGTCGCCGCGGAACGCGCGCACATGGCTGCGGTTCGCGCCATCGCCGACCGGCGCGAAGGACTCGCCCGGCTCGCCGGACAGGTCGACACGTTCCGCACGCGTGCCGACTCCATCGATTCGGAGATCGCGCGGCTGACCGTCGCGATCGAGGAAGCACGACTGCGCGGCGTCGAAGCCCAAGCTGAGTTCGAGACCGCGCAGGGTCGCATCGACGACCTCGACGCCGGAGAGATCGACGCCGACGCACAACACGAGCGTGCCGTCGCGGCGCAGCGACTCGCCGACGAGCGGGTCACCGAACTGCAGCAAGCCGAACGCGCGGCCGGCAAGGAAGTCGCCTCGCTCGAGGCCCGTATCGACGCATTGTCGATGGGTCTCGAACGCAAGGACGGTGCGGCCTGGCTGCTCGACAACGATCCCGCGGGCGCCCTGCTCGGGTCGCTCGCCGAGAAGATTCAGGTGTCGCCCGGCTACGAGGCCACGATTGCCGCGGCGCTCGGACCGGCCGCCGACGCTCTCGCCGTTGCCTCGGTGCAGAACGCGAACGACGCCGTCGCAGCCCTCGCCGCCGCCGACCAGGGCCGCGTCGCATTCGTCGCGGAGCATGCGTCCGCGCCGGGCGACGCAGGCGATCCGCCCGCGGGTGCGCTCTGGGCGCGGGATGTCGTCGAGTGCCCGGCCGGTCTGCGGGGAGCGCTCGACGCCCTGCTCGCGCGCACGGTCGTCGTCGACGATCTGGCCGCCGCAGCCGAGGTGTGCGCCCGCCGTCCCGACCTGCGCGCGGTGACCCGTGGCGGAGATCTCGCCGGATCCGGGTGGGTGATCGGCGGATCGGATCGTGCCCCGAGCACCCTCGAAATCCAGGCGGCCATCGATACTTCCCGCGCGGCACTCGACCGGGCGGTGCGCCGGTCCGAAGAACTCTCCGCAGCGCTCGCCGGGGCACTCACCGAACAGAAGGATCGCGCCGAACACGTCGAGCAGACGCTCGCCGCCCTCAACGAGTCCGACGCGGCCATGACGGCGGTGTACGAACAGCTGGGACGGCTCGGGCAGGTCGCGCGGACCGCGCACGCCGAATCGGAACGGCTGTCCGCGCAACGCTCGGCGGCGGAGAGGGAACGCGACACCGCCCGGGAAAAGCTCGTCGAGCTCGAAGAACGCCTGCGGCTCGCCGAGGACGAACAGTCCGGCGGCGACGGCAGCGGCACCGACTCGACGGCGGCCGAGCGAGAGATGACAGCAGCGGCCCTCGCCGAGGTGCGCGCGGTGGAGGTCGAAGCCCGGCTCGCCGCCCGCACGGCCGAGGAACGCGCGGAATCTCTACGAGGCAAAGCAGATTCTCTGCGTCGCGCAGCCCGGGCCGAACGAGAGGCTCGCGCCCGCGCCGAGCGCGCCCGGCGGAGTCGCCGTCAGGCCGCGGCGGTCGCAGCGGCGGTTGCGGAAGCCGGTAGCCGGGTCTCCGCGCATCTCGAGACGGTGGTCGCCGAGGCCCTCGCACACCGGGAAGAGCTCACCCGCCTGCGCACCGAATGCACCGAGAAACTCGAGCACGCACGTTCCCTCGTCCGGGAACTCACCACGCAACGCGACCAGCTCACCGACTCCGTGCACCGGGACGAGGTCGCCCGCGCTCAGGCGGCACTGCGCATCGAGCAACTCGAGCAGACGATCCTCGAGCAGTACGGCATCGCCCTCGACGATCTGGTCGCGGAGTACGGACCCGACGTACCGCTGCCCCCGAGCGATGTCGAGATCGCCGAGTACGAGCAGGCGCGGGAACGCGGCGAGCAGGTGGTCGCACCTCAGCCCATGCCGTACGACCGGACCACCCAGGAACGCCGCGCCAAGCGCGCCGAAAAAGATCTCAACACCCTGGGCAAAGTCAATCCGCTGGCGCTGGAAGAGTTCGCGGCACTCGAAGAGCGGTACAACTTCCTCGCCACCCAACTCGAAGACGTGAAGAACGCCCGCAAGGACCTGCTGGCCGTCGTCGAAGACGTGGACGCGAGAATCCTGCAGATCTTCACCGAGGCGTACGTCGACGTCGAGCGCGAGTTCGAGCAGGTGTTCGCGAAACTGTTCCCGGGTGGCGAAGGCAGGCTGGTGCTCACCGAGCCCGGCAACATGCTCACCACCGGCATCGAGGTCGAGGCCCGGCCACCGGGCAAGAAGGTCAAGCGCCTGTCGCTGCTGTCCGGTGGCGAGAAGTCGCTGACCGCGGTGGCGATGCTCGTCGCGATCTTCCGGGCACGGCCGTCGCCCTTCTACGTCATGGACGAGGTCGAGGCGGCGCTGGACGACACCAATCTGCGTCGGCTCATCGGGCTTTTCGAGCAGTTGCGCGAGAAATCCCAGCTGATCGTGATCACACATCAGAAGCCGACGATGGAAGTCGCCGACGCGCTCTACGGCGTCAGCATGCGAGGCGACGGCATCACCCGTGTCATCTCACAGCGCCTGCGCGGACAGAACGTCCCGACATCTGTCCCCGGACCGGAGGAAGACACGCAAGCCTGACAGTATGGGGGCGTGAGTACCGGAGCTTGGATAATCATCGCGGCCGCACTGGCGGTTGTACTCGTTGCGCTCGTCGTCGGTCTGACGCTGTACCGGCGTCGGCAGGTGTCGTTGCAGGTGAAAGACACGCCTGCGCTCGACACGGCAGAGGCGAAGGACCGCTCGGGCGGATACAAGGCGCAGACCGGGTTCAGTTTCACCCAGGGACCGACGGCCACAGCGCCGCCGCAACCGGTCGAGCGGCCGGCGCCGGAGAAGAAGGCACCCGCGCCTCGCACCGTGCCGTTGCCGGAGGAGGTCACGGAGGCATCCGCGCCGACCGCGCCGCCGGTCACGCCGCCGAAGCCTGCGCCCGAGACCGCTCCTGCTCCCGCACCCGAGGCAGAGCCCGAGACCGCGGCGCCCGAAACCGCGGAACCCGAGACTGCGGAGCCCGTGCCCGCAGAGCCCGTGCCCGCAGAGCCCGAGACTGCGGAGCCCGTCGAGCCCGTCGTGGTGACGCAGCCGAGCACCGACACCACCGTCGAGCCCGAAGTGGCCCCCGCACCGGCGGCACCCGAACTCGACGAGATCGAACCCACCGCCGGCCGTCTCGTCCGTCTGCGCGGCCGCCTCGCCCGCTCGCAGTCCGCAGTCGGCAAGAGCCTGCTCGGCCTCATCGGCGGCGGCGACCTCGACGAGGACTCCTGGGAGGAGATCGAGGACACGCTGCTCGTCGCCGACCTCGGCGCCGCGACCACGACCAAGATCGTCGACCGTCTGCGTGAACAGATCGCACTGAACACCGTGCGCACCGAGGCGGAGGCCCGCGCACTGCTGCGCAGCGTCCTCGTCGACGAACTGCGACCCGAACTCGATCGGTCCATCCGTGCGCTGCCGCACGACGACCATCCGGCCGTACTGCTCGTCGTGGGTGTCAACGGCACCGGCAAGACGACCACCACCGGCAAACTCGCTCGCGTGCTCGTCGCCGACGGTCGCCGGGTGCTCCTCGGCGCGGCCGACACCTTCCGTGCCGCTGCGGCCGACCAGTTGCAGACCTGGGCCGAACGGGTCGGCGCCGAGGTCGTGCGCGGCAAGGATTCCGCCGACCCCGCCGCTGTGGCGTTCGACGCGGTCGCGAAGGGCATCGACAACGGTGTCGACGCGGTGCTCATCGACACCGCAGGACGTCTGCACACCAAGGTCGGCCTGATGGACGAACTCGGCAAGGTCAAGCGTGTCGTGGAGAAGAAGGCGGCAGTCGACGAGGTGCTTCTCGTGCTCGACGCCACCATCGGCCAGAACGGGCTGATGCAGGCCCGGGTGTTCGCCGACGTCGTCGACATCACCGGAGTCGTCCTCACCAAGCTCGACGGCACGGCCAAGGGCGGCATCGTGTTCCAGGTGCAACACGAACTCGGCGTGCCGGTCAAGCTCGTCGGTCTGGGAGAGGGCGCCGACGATCTCGCCCCCTTCGAGCCCGAGGCGTTCGTGGACGCACTGCTCGGCTGACCGTCGTCGTTCTTTTTTCGTGTGGCCGCTTCCCTCGACAGAGGGGAGCGGCCACACACCACTTCCACGACCCAGCACCAAGATTTCGGTCGAATCCGGTTTGTCCGGTTGTGATCGAGAGGCCCGCGCGGCCGGTGAAACACAGACGAAACACACTCCGGATCGTCGTTCACACCCTCGAAACAGTGCGGCGCCCCCGATGAAACATGGCACCACCAAGCTTTCCCTCGATGACGACGCGCCGTCCGGCGCGACCAACAGGGAGGTTGCAAGTGGAGGAAGTGGTGAACACCGGGGACGCAGCATGGATGCTGATGGCAGCGTCACTCGTGCTGTTGATGACACCGGGTCTGGCGTTCTTCTACGGCGGAATGTCCCGGGCGAAATCCGTCCTGAACATGATGATGATGTCGTTCGGGGCGATGGCCGTGATCGGTGTCATCTACGTGCTGTGGGGCTGGTCCATGTCCTACGGCTCCGAAGACATCGGCGGCATCTTCGCCAACCCGTTCCAGCACTTCGGTCTGCAGGGTGCGATCTACGACGAGAACGGTGAGTTCCTTCCCGGCCTCGGCGACTACCCGCAGATCATCGACATCGGCTTCCAGGTGACCTTCGCGATCATCACCACCGCGCTGATCAGCGGTGCGCTTGCCGAGCGTGTCAAGTTCGGTACCTGGATGGCGTTCGCAGCAGTCTGGGTCACCTGCGCCTACTTCCCCCTCGCCCACATGGTGTGGGGCGGCGGCCTGCTCTCCGGTTCGGAAGACGGCCTCGCAGCCAAGATCTTCGGCACCTCCGACGACGGTGAAGGCGGCCTCGTCGCCACGGTCTCCCCGATCGACTTCGCCGGCGGCACCGTGGTCCACATCAACGCAGGTATCGCAGCACTCGTCCTCGCACTGGTGGTCGGCAAGCGCACCGGCTTCGGTCGCACCGCGTTCCGTCCGCACAACCTCCCGTTCGTCATGCTCGGCGCAGCACTGCTGTGGTTCGGCTGGTTCGGCTTCAACGCCGGTTCGGCATTCGCCGCGGACGGACTCGCGGGTCTCGCCTGGGTCAACACCACCACCGCTACCGCCGCTGCGATCCTCGGCTGGCTCCTCACCGAGCGTCTGCGTGACGGCAAGGCCACCAGCCTCGGTGCCGCGTCGGGTGCAGTTGCAGGCCTCGTGGCCATCACCCCCGCTGCCGGTTCGCTGAGCCCCGTCGGCTCGATCGCCCTCGGTGTCATCGCAGGTGTGCTGTCCGCCCTGGCCGTCGGCTTGAAGTACAAGTTCGGTTACGACGACTCGCTCGACGTCGTCGGCGTGCACCTCGTCTCCGGCCTCTGGGGCACCGTGGCCATCGGATTCCTCGGAACCGAGACCGGCCTGTTCTACGGTGGCGACTACAAGCAGCTCGTCGTTCAGATCGTCATCGCGGTTGTCGCCCTCGTGTTCACCGCAGTGGTCACCCTCATCATCGCCTACGCCCTCAAGCCGCTCGGCTGGCGTGTGACGGACGAGGAAGAAGCCCGTGGAATCGACGAAGCCGAGCACGCGGAATCCGCGTACGACTTCGCCACCGCGTTGAAGTGACCGAACTTCTTCAACGCACCGAAGTGATAAGAAGACCAAGACAACGGGCAGTGATCGCAGTAGCCAGTGGGCACTGGGAAGGATGAGGATATGAAGCTGATCACGGCAATCATCAAGCCGTTCACGCTCGAGGACGTCAAAGCAGGTCTCGAACAGGCGGGTGTGCTCGGCATGACCGTCAGCGAGGTGCAGGGCTACGGACGCCAGAAGGGCCACACCGAGGTCTACCGCGGCGCCGAGTACTCCGTGGACTTCGTGCCCAAGGTGCGCGTGGAGGTTGTCGTGGACGACTCCGCGGTCGACAAGGTCGTCGAGACCATCGTCGAGGCGTCCCGCACCGGCAAGATCGGCGACGGCAAGGTGTGGATCACCCCCGTCGAGTCGGTGGTGCGAGTGCGCACGGGAGAACGAGGAACGGATGCACTCTGACCCAAACGGGTCCGGAACTCGAGGCCCTGGCCCCGCCGCTTCGGCGGCGGGACCGGGGCCCTCGGTGTCTTCGGGCCACGACACCGTCCACGCCGGAGCCGCCGACCTCACCGCAGCCCGCGACGCCCTCCTGGCCGGCACCTCACGGAACCGCCGCCTCGACACGCCTGCACTGCGACACGCACTGGTCGACCTCCACGAATTCTGGCTGACCACCAAGGGTGCGGAACTGGGCATCAAGCACGACTGCGGCTTCGCGATCGTCGCCGTCGGAGGCCTGGGCCGGCGCGAGATGCTGCCCTATTCGGACCTCGACCTGATCCTGCTGCACGACGACATGGACAGTGCTGTCGTCTCCCGCGTCGCCGACAAGCTCTGGTACCCGTTGTGGGACGCCCACATCAAACTCGACCACAGTGTCCGCACGGTCCCGCAGGCGCTGCAGGTGTTCTCGTCGGATCTGACAGCGGCTCTCGGCATGCTCGAGGCCAGGCACATCGCCGGTGACGTCGAGCTGAGCAACCTGCTGATCGGTGGGGTCCGGCGCCAGTGGCGCACCGGAATCCGGTCGCGGTTCGACGAACTGCTTGAAATGACCGAAACCCGATGGCGGCGCACCGGGCAGATCGCGCACCGCGCCGAACCCGACCTCAAGAGCGGTCGCGGAGGGCTGCGGGACGTACAGCTGCTCAATGCTCTGTCCGTCGCGCAGCTCACCGATGGCATGCCTGGTCTCGGACCGGAGGTACCCGGCGGCGGTCTCGCTGTCGCGCACCGCCGGCTCCTCGATGTGCGCACCGAGCTGCATCGCGTCGCAGGGCGCGGACGCGATCAGCTTCGCGCCCAGGACGCCGACGAGATCGGCGCCGCTCTCCGTATCGGAGACCGGTTCGACCTCGCCCGCGTACTCACCGAATCCGCACGGACGGTGAGTTATTCGGTGGACGTCGGGCTGAGGACCGCCGCGAACTCGCTGCCCCGCAGGGGATTGTCGCGGCTGCGGCGCGGGCCGGTGCGCAGACCGCTCGACGAGGGTGTCGTCGAGCACGGGGGAGAGGTGGCACTCGCCCGCGACGCACATCCGCGGCGGGACCCGGGACTGATCACCCGCGTCGCGGCCGCCGCCGCCCAGGCCGGTCTGCCGATCTCCGCCGCCACACTGACCCGGCTCGCCGACAACGCACCTGAACTCCGGGAACCGTGGCCGCGAGAGGCGCTCAACGATCTGCTCGTCCTGCTCGGCTCCGGGCGACGCGCGGTGGACGTCATCGAATCCCTCGACCGGACGGGCCTGTGGGGCCGGTTGCTCCCCGAATGGGGTGCGGTGCGCGACCTGCCGCCGCGCGATGCCATCCACACCTGGACCGTCGACCGGCATCTCGTCGAGACCGCGGTGTACGCGAGCGAACTCACCACGCGCGTGGCACGTCCCGATCTGCTCGTCCTCGGGGCGTTGCTGCACGACATCGGTAAGGGCCGGGGTGGGGATCACAGCGTCGTGGGGGCCGAACTGGTCCAGCAGATCGGCCGTCGGATGGGTTTGTGGCCCTCCGACCTCGGCATGCTGACCGCGATGGTGCGCCACCACCTGCTGCTGCCGCACACCGCCACCCGGCGCGATCTCGACGACCCCGAGACCGTGGCGTCGGTCGTCGAAGCACTGGACGGCGATCCGGTGCTGCTCGAACTGCTCCACGCGCTGGCGGAAGCCGATTCGCAGGCCACCGGCCCGGGAGTGTGGGGCGACTGGAAGGCATCGTTGCTCCGGGAACTGGTGCGGCGGTGCCGCATGATGATGGCCGGCGAGGAACTCCCCGTTCCGGACCCCATCGATCCGGAACTGGCGGCGCTGGCCGCGGAGGGTGCCACGCACGTCGCGCTCGATCCCCGCGAGGACGGCCGCACCTACGAAGCGACCTTCATCGCTCCCGACGAACGCGGTGTGTTGTCGGACGAGGCTGGGGTCCTGGCCCTGCACGGGTTGCGGGTGCTGTCCGCGTCGATCGGCAGCCATGCAGGCAGCACGGTCAACACGTTCGTGGTGGTGCCACGGTTCGGTGCGCCGCCGGAGGCGAGCCTCCTTCGCCAGGAACTCGGGCGTGCCCGATCCGGCGACCTGGATCTGTTGTCCGAACTCGACGCGAAAGACCGCGCCGCGAGGGAGGGCCGCACCCCGGAGCGGCCCGAGCAGGCCGTGCCCGGCACGTATGCGCAAGCACCACCGCGCCTGATCTGGTTCGACGCATCCGAGCCCGGCCAGGTGGTGCTCGAACTGCGGGCGGAGGACCGCCTCGGCCTGTTGTGCCGGTTGGCCGACGTGTTCGAACGGGTGGGCGCCGACGTCCGCTGGGCACGGGTGACGACGCTCGGCACGACCGTCGTCGATGCCTTCGGAGTGGACCTGACCGGGCTCGACACGCGCGCGTCGCGGGAGCGCCTCGAGCGGGAACTCCTCGCCGTCCTGCCCGCCCCGGAGCCGAAGAAGGCCGGAACGGAGACCTGAACGACCGCGATCCTGCCGCATGGGTGGCCGCACTCGATGCTCATGTATCGGGAGCGGCTACCCTGGTTCGCAGAATTGTCCGCATCTTCGTCATAGCCCAGGAGCGCATTCGGTGTTCGAATCCCTTTCCGACAGGTTGACAGGGGTCCTGAAGGACCTGCGGGGCAAGGGGCGCCTGTCCGACGCAGACATCGACGCGACGTGCCGCGAGATCCGCCTCGCGCTCCTCGAAGCCGACGTCGCCCTGCCCGTCGTGCGTGATTTCATCAAGAAGATCAAGGAACGCGCCAAGGGTGCCGAAGTGCACGGCGCCCTCAATCCTGCCCAGCAGGTCGTCAAGATCGTCAACGAGGAACTCGTCAAGATCCTCGGTGGCGAGACCCGCCGGCTGCGGTTCGCGAAGACCCCTCCGACTGTCATCATGCTCGCGGGTCTGCAGGGTGCCGGTAAGACCACCCTCGCGGGCAAGCTCGCCAAGTGGCTCAAGGACCAGGGCCACACCCCGCTGCTCGTCGCGTGCGACCTGCAGCGACCCGGCGCCGTCACCCAGTTGCAGGTGGTCGGCGAACGCGCGGGTGTCTCGGTGTTCGCACCCCACCCCGGCACGTCCATCGGTGGCGGCGAGAACGCACTCGGCATCACGGCGGCGGATCCCGTCGAGGTGGCCGAGCAGGGCATCACCGAGGCCAAGACCAAGCAGTACGACGTGGTCATCGTCGACACCGCCGGTCGCCTCGGTATCGACGAGGAACTGATGGCTCAGGCCGCCGGGATCCGCGACGCGGTCCACCCCGACGAAACGCTGTTCGTCCTCGACGCGATGATCGGCCAGGACGCGGTCAGCACCGCCGAAGCCTTCCGCGAAGGTGTCGGCTTCACCGGCGTCGTGCTCACCAAGCTCGACGGCGACGCGCGCGGTGGTGCCGCACTCAGCGTCCGTGAGCTGACCGGACAGCCGATCATGTTCGCGTCCACCGGCGAAAAGCTCGAAGACTTCGACGTCTTCCACCCCGAGCGCATGGCGAGCCGCATCCTCGGCATGGGCGACGTCCTGACCCTCATCGAGCAGGCCGAGCAGGTTTTCGACGCCGAGCAGGCCGAAGCGACCGCCAACCGGATCGGTTCGGGCGAGCTCACCCTCGAAGACTTCCTCGAGCAGATGATGGCCGTCCGGAAGATGGGACCCATCGCCAATCTGCTCGGCATGCTGCCCGGCGCCGGACAGATGAAGGACGCTCTGGCCAACGTCGACGAGAAGCAGCTCGACCGGATCCAGGCGATCATCCGCGGTATGACCCCCGCCGAACGGGCCAACCCGAAGATCATCAACGGTTCGCGCCGCCTCCGCATCGCCAACGGCTCCGGTGTGAAGGTCTCCGACGTCAACCAACTCGTCGATCGCTTCTTCGAAGCCCGCAAGATGATGACGGCGATGGCCGGCCAGATGGGCGTCGGTTCCCGCAAGAACCAGCGGTCGAAGAAGGGCAAGAAGGGCAAGAAGGGCGGACGCGGCCCGACTCAGCCGAAGTTGCGGGGCGGCTTGCCCGGCGGATTCCCGGGCCTGCCCGGTGGACTGCCGGGTGGCATGCCCGACCTGTCGAAGATGCCGAAGGGTCTCGACGAGCTGCCTCCGGGCCTCGAAGGATTCGACTTCTCGCAGTTCAAGATGCCGAAGAAATAACTCTCCGTGACAGCGGGGAGCGTCGCGCCGCTCGCGGTGCGGGGCAGGACACTCGACGGCGAGCCCGTCGACCTGTGGGTCGGCTCGGACGGGATGTTCACGTCCGAGTCGATACCCGGCGCGGAGACGGTCTCGGCCGACGGCTGGATCCTGCCGGGGCTCGTCGACGCGCACTGCCATGTCGGCATTCGCTACGGCGGGGGAATCGAAGACCTCGCCGGTGCACGCGCGCAGGCGATCGTCGAACGGGACGCGGGGGTCCTCCTGCTCCGGGACGCCGGATCTCCCGCCGATACCCGCAGCTTCGACGACGACCAGGACCTGCCCCGCATCGTCCGGGCCGGTCGGCACATCGCCCTGCCGAAGCGCTACATCCGGGGCCTTCCGGTCGAACTCGACGACGAATCGCAACTCCCCGACGAGGTCGCACGCCAGGCGCGTGCCGGTGACGGCTGGGTCAAACTCGTCGGCGACTGGATCGACCGCACGACCGGCGACCTCGCGCCGCTGTGGAGCGACGCGATTCTCGTCGACGCGATCGCGGCAGCACATCGAGAGGGTGCGCGCGTCACCGCCCACGTGTTCGGTGAGGACGCACTACCGGGCCTGCTCGCGGCCGGAATCGACTGCATCGAGCACGGCACCGGCCTGACCGACGAGACCATCGCGACGATGGCAGCCGCAGGCACTGCGCTGGTCCCCACGCTCGTCAACATCGACAACTTTCCCGAGATCGCCGACTCCGCAACACGTTTCCCCGTCTACGCGGCACACATGCGCGATCTGCACGCCCGCGTCGGAGACACCATCGGCGCCGCTCACGATGCCGGTGTCCCCATCTACGCGGGGACCGACGCCGGAGGACACGTCCGGCACGGCCGGATCGCCGACGAGATCGCCGCCCTCGGGCGGGTGGGTCTCGACCCGACCGAGGCATTCGCTGCGGCGAGCTGGGCGGCCCGCGCGTGGCTCGGGCACCCCAGCCTCCAACCGGGAACGCCCGCCGACTTCGTCGTCTACGCCGACGACCCGCGCCGCGACCCGGCAGCAGCGTCCCCGGACCTCGTCGTGCTCCGGGGCGCGGTCGTCGGACGGACCCGGGCACTCGCGTGAGCACCGGTTTCGTCCTTTGCTCAGCCATCTGGCAGAATGGACCGCTGTCGTCGCATCCGGTTACGTACCGCGCGGCGGTCACAGGTTAGAGGCAAAACCGGGCGTGCCAAAAGGGCACGTCGTCCGAATTGCACGTGACATGCGCCTAGCGCGCCTCGAAGGAGAAAACAGCCATGGCTGTGAAGATCAAGCTCACCCGTCTCGGCAAGATCCGCAACCCGCAGTACCGCGTCGTCGTCGCGGACTCGCGTACCCGCCGTAACGGCCGGGCCATCGAGACGATCGGCAAGTACCAGCCCAAGGAAGAGCCCTCGCTGATCGAGATCGATTCGGAGCGCGCGCAGTACTGGCTGGGTGTCGGCGCACAGCCGACCGAGCCGGTCCTCAACCTCCTGAAGATCACCGGTGACTGGCAGAAGTTCAAGGGCCTGCCGGGCGCCGAGGGCACCCTGAAGAAGGCAGAGCCCAAGCCGTCCAAGCTCGAGCTGTTCCAGGCCGCTCTGGCACAGGCCGAGAACGAGCCGGCCGCCGCAGCGACCACCCCGAAGAAGAAGAAGGCTGCCAAGGAAGAGGCCACCGAGGCCGAGTCCACCGAGGCCGCCGAGTAATGAGCACCGTGGTCGCCGACGCCGTCGAGCATCTCGTTCGTGGAATCGTCGCCAACCCCGATGACGTCCGCGTCGACCTGATCACGGGTCGACGGGGACGGACCGTCGAGGTCCACGTCAATCCCGACGATCTCGGCAAGGTGATCGGCCGGGGTGGACGTACCGCCACAGCGCTGCGGACCCTCGTCACCGGCATCGGTGGCCGGGGCATTCGCGTCGACGTCGTCGACACCGACCGATAGGCGTACGCAGGTGGAGCTCGTGGTCGGCCGTGTGGCGAAGTCGCACGGCATCAAAGGTGAGGTGGTCGTCGAGGTTCGCACCGACGAACCCGAGGATCGCTTCGCCGTGGGTTCGGTCCTCCGTGGCCGTAAGCCCCGCGAGAAGAACCTGCAGGACTACACGGTGGAAGCCGCCCGGGAGCATTCCGGGCGGCTTCTGCTGCGCCTGAGCGGAGTCGTCGACCGCACCACGGCAGATGCGTTGCGCGGCACCCTGTTCGTCGTCGACAGTGCCGACCTGCCGCCCTCCGACGACCCCGACGAGTTCTACGATCACGAACTCGAAGGGCTGACCGTGCGTATCGTCGCGAACCGGCCCGACGGCGGCACCGTCGTGGGCACCGTACGCGAAGTCCTGCACACCGCCGCCGGGGAACTGCTCTCGCTGCGCCCCGCCGACGACGAACGCGCCGAACTGCTGATCCCGTTCGTCACCGAGATCGTGCCGACCGTGTCGCTCGCGGACGGGATCGTCGAAATCGATCCGCCCGAGGGCCTGCTCGATCCCGACTTCGGGGAGCCCCCTTCGAAGGCGTCACAGCGGGACGGCAAGGGAGACAGGTAGTTCCGTGCGACTCGATGTCGTCACCATTTTTCCCGAATACCTTGCGCCGATGCGCGCAGCCCTGCTCGGTAAGGCCATCGACAAAGGCCTGATCTCCGTGGGCATCCACAATCTCCGCGACTGGACGCACGACGTCCACAAGGCGGTCGACGACTCGCCGTACGGCGGCGGCCCGGGCATGGTCATGAAACCGACCGTCTGGGGCCCGGCGCTCGACGAGGTGCTCGCCGCACCCGACGGGGACACCGACCCCGACGTCCTTCTCGTCGTGCCCACCCCTGCGGGACGGCGTTTCGACCAGGCCACCGCTCAGCGCTGGTCACAGGAGAAGCGCATCGTCTTCGCGTGCGGACGATACGAAGGCATCGATCAACGAGTCTTCGACGACGCTGCGCGCCGGGTGCGCGTCGAGGAAGTGAGCATCGGGGACTACGTACTGATCGGTGGCGAGGTAGCAGTCCTCGTCATGGTCGAGGCCGTCGTCCGGTTGCTCCCCGGAGTCCTCGGCAATCAACAGTCGCACCAAGAGGATTCGTTCTCCGACGGGCTCCTCGAAGGACCGAGCTACACGCGGCCCGCGAGTTGGCGCGGACTCGACGTCCCGCCGGTGCTGCTCTCCGGCGACCATGCGAAGGTCGCCGCCTGGCGCCGGGAGCAATCGCTCGCCCGCACCCGCGACCGCCGCCCCGACCTGCTCACCGGCGAGGACTGACCGCTCGAGCGGTCACTGGTCCGTCGCGCCGCCGAACGCCGTCTCCACCGCGAGGGACATCGTGTCGCGTGCGTGCAGAGCACTGCCGTCGTCGGTGACGTCGTAGAGCGCCAGGTCCGGAAGGATCCCCATGCCGAATCGGGGATCGCCCTCCTCGTAGGTGACCTCTTCCCGCGACGTCACAGCAACGACGAAACGATGGTCCTCACCGAAGAATCCGGTGGACAGGTGCACCCACTCGCCGTTGACGCAGCACATCCACCCTTGTTTCACACCCAGACCGGCCACCCCGGGCAACCCCGCGGGCAGGCCGAACGTCTGGTCGTACCCGTCCGCACCAGTGGGTGTGAAGTCCGTCAGATACCCGATGATCCGGGCGCTCGCCTCGGCGTCGAGGCCGCCGCGGCCGGCGAGCACGTCGTCGTACCAGGTGAGCAGATCCGACGCGGTCGTCGTCGTGTTCCACCACCACGACGAGTAGGGAGGCGTCGTGCCGGTCAGATTGTGACGTTCGGCTACTCGTTCGACCATTTCCGAACCGCCGTGCTGTTCCCACAGCAGACTGGCAGCGGTGTCGTCGGACGCGCGCAGCATGTTCTCGATGAGGTCGTGGTCGTCCTCGCTCAGCGCCACTTTGCCGATCGACTCACGGAAGAGCAGATCGTCGGCAAGGAACAGTTTGACCACCGACGCGGTCTCGATCGGTTCGTCCACGCCACCCATCGTGCGCGCACCCGTGCTGCGGTCCAGCACCGCGACGGTCATCTGCGCGCCCCTGCTCTCGGCGAGAGCCGCGGCCGCGTCGATCCGGTCTCCCAGCGACTCCGGGTCCAGCGACGCCGAACCCAACTGCATGGCGACAACGGACGTGTCGAGATCCGCCACACCCGGCTGGAGTGCGGCCAGAGCAGGCACGAACTCCTTCGACCCGTCGGACTGCGATCCACACGCAACTACCGTTGCTGCTGCAAGCAGCACCGTTGCGTACGACCGAGCACCGGTCCGGCGACCCCGATTCATCGATAGCTCCTATATGCCATTGTGCGGCGCGCAGCTCCAGATCGTCCACGCGTCCGTCGTCGATGCTCCTTCGTCCGGCCCGATGTGGCGCCGGGGGAGCCTCGCAAGGATAAATGTAGGGTCGAGCGTCGTGACAACCGAACCCGACACCGTCATCCGGCGAATCGCCGACGAACTCGACGTCCGCGAACACCAGGTGGCCGCGGCGGTGGCACTGCTCGACGGCGGCGCCACCGTGCCCTTCGTCGCGCGCTACCGCAAGGAAGCAACCGGCGGACTCGACGATGCCCAGCTCCGCACCCTCGAAGAGCGGATGCGATACCTGCGAGAACTCGACGAGCGCCGCGCCGCGATCCTCGAATCGATCGAGGCCCAGGGCAAGCTCGACGACGAGCTCAGAGCCCAGATCCGGCAGGCGGACACCAAGGCCCGGCTCGAGGACATCTACCTGCCCTACAAGCCCAAACGGCGCACCAAAGCCCAGATCGCCCGCGAAGCCGGCCACGAACCCGTCGCCGACGCCCTCTACTCGGACCCCACCACCGATCCCGCCGGATACTCCGCCGAGCAACTCGACGGCGCGCGCGCGATCCTGGTGGAACGATTCGCCGAAGATCCCGATCTCGTCGGTGAGTTGCGTGAGGCCATGTGGACCCGCGGCTGCATGAAAGCTGCCGTGCGGCCGGGCAAGGAGACCGAAGGCGCGAAGTTCGCGGACTACTTCGAGTTCTCCGAACCGTTCACCCAGCTTCCCTCGCACCGCATCCTCGCGATGCTGCGCGGCGAGAAGGAAGAAGTCCTCACCCTCACCCTCGTTCCCGACGCCGACGAGCCGGAACCGGGGCAGCCGTCGTACTTCGAAGGCCGCATCGCCACCCGCTTCGGGATCTCCGACCAGGGCCGGGCAGCCGACCGATGGCTGCTCGACACCGTCCGGTGGGCATGGCGCACCCGACTGCAGGTCTCGCTGGGCGTCGACCTGCGGATGCGACTCAAGCAGTCCGCCGAGAAGGACGCCGTCGACGTATTCGCCGCGAACCTCAAGGACCTGCTGCTCGCGGCCCCCGCCGGAACACGACCCACCATGGGTCTCGATCCCGGTTTCCGGACGGGCACCAAAGTGGCCGTCGTCGACGCGACCGGCAAGGTCGTCGACCACGCCACCATCTACCCGCACCAGCCCCACAACAAGCGAGACCAGTCGCTGGCGACTCTCGCGCAACTCGTCGCGAAGCACGGCGTCGAACTGATCGCGATCGGCAACGGCACGGCGTCCCGGGAAACCGATGCTCTCGCCACCGAATTGATCGCGAAGCTGGGCACCGCGGGCCTCACCAAGATCGTGGTGTCCGAGGCAGGGGCGTCGGTGTACTCGGCCTCCGCGTACGCCTCGCAGGAACTGCCCGACCTCGACGTCTCGATCCGCGGCGCGGTGTCCATCGCGCGGCGCCTGCAGGATCCGCTCGCCGAACTCGTCAAGATCGATCCCAAATCCATCGGCGTCGGCCAGTACCAGCACGACGTGTCGGAGACGATGCTCGCCCGGTCGCTCGGCGCCGTCGTCGAAGACGCGGTGAACGCGGTCGGTGTCGACGTCAACACCGCGTCGGTGCCGCTGCTCTCCCGCGTCTCCGGAGTGACCTCGTCGCTCGCGGAGAGCATCGTCGCCCACCGCGACCAGAACGGGCCGTTCCCCAGTCGCAGCGCCCTCAAGAGCGTCCCGCGACTCGGGCCCAAGGCCTTCGAACAGTGCGCCGGATTCCTCCGCATCCCCAACGGTGACGACCCGCTCGACGCGTCCGCCGTGCACCCCGAGGCCTATCCCGTCGTGCGACGGATCGCCGAACGCAGCGGGACCGGCGTCCGTGACCTCCTCGGCAACACCACGACGCTCCGGGCGCTGCGTCCCGGCGAATTCGTCGACGACAAGTTCGGCCTGCCCACGGTCACCGACATCATCGGAGAACTCGAGAAGCCCGGTCGCGACCCGCGCCCGGAATTCAAGACCGCCACGTTCGCCGCGGGTGTCGAGAAGGTCGGGGACCTGAAGCCCGGCATGGTGCTCGAAGGCGTCGTCACCAACGTCGCCGCCTTCGGTGCGTTCGTCGACGTGGGCGTGCACCAGGACGGTCTCGTCCACGTGTCCGCGATGTCGCGGAGCTTCGTCAAGGATCCGCACGACGTCGTCAAGTCCGGCGAAGTCGTCAAGGTGAAGGTCCTCGAAGTCGATGTACCGCGCCAGCGCATCGCCCTGACCCTCCGTCTCGACGACGAACTGCCGACGGCGTCGCCCGACGCGTCGGACGGCCGTCCGTCCCGCGGCGGTGCACGACGTGGTGGCGCCCCGGCCGGTGGCAAGGGCAGGGGCAACACGCCCGAGGCAGGAAACGGACGGAACAATCGGTCCCGCGACGGGCAGGGCGCCGGCCGGCGCGCCGAGAGTCCGGCCGCGGGGTCGATGGCGGACGCACTGCGACGGGCGGGATTCGGAAAGTAGTCGCACGCTCGTGCGGGGTCGCGTTGCGCCGCGGCGCGGCCCCGCACCTGCGATGCTGAGCAGCATGGGTTGGCCGCCGGTTGTGCGGTAACCGGGATGCTCGACTGGTTCCGCCGCGAAATCGTCGACGAGGGACGCTTGCCCCTGCTCTGCTTCCTCGTCGGCTTCGTGATGGCGTTCGCCTTCATCCGGCTCAGCGTGCGGATGATCCGCGCGAACGTGCGGTGGTGGCCCGGCAACGTCACCCCCGGCGGAGTCCACGTGCACCACGTGGTGTTCGGCGTGGTGGCCATGGTGATAGCCGGAGGTGGCTTGATTGCCTTCTACGAGGACGGGAACCGTGCGGCCGGGGTCGTGTTCGCCGCGCTCTTCGGAATCGGTGCCGCCCTCACCCTCGACGAATTCGCACTGATCTTCTACCTCAACGACGTCTACTGGGAGAAGGAGGGGCGCATCTCGGTCGACGCGGTGTTCGTCGCGATCGCCGTCACCGGCATGCTGCTCGTCGGGCTGCGGCCGCTGGACCTCGGTGATCCGGCAGAGTTCGAGGACACCGGCGACCTGGTCGGCAGGGCTGCGCTCGTGGTGTCCGTGATCGTCGATCTGATCCTGGCGACCATCGTGCTGGCCAAGGGAAAGATCTGGACCGGCCTGGTGGGGCTGTTCTTCGCTCCGCTGCTGTGGGTGGGCGCGATCCGGTTGTCGCGGCCGGCGGCGCCGTGGGCGCGGACACGGTATGCACCCGGTTCGCGCAAGATGACCCGGGCACTCACTCGGGAGCGCAGGATCCGGCGGCCCGTGATCCGCGTGAAGATCGTCGTGCAGGATCTCGTCGCGGGCGCTCCGACACTCGAAACCGTCCGTGGAAGCGTCGAGAATTCGAAGACCGAGGCCGAAGAGGTACTCGACCGGCAGGTGCATCCGGCAACGCCGCCGTCCTCGATTTCACCTGCGGGGGCGTCGTCTGGCACAATTGACGGGTTGCCCCGTTCGGGCACACCTACCTGACCTGGGTACGAACCGGTCGAGCCCGCCTCACGGCGGTTGCCGCCAGGTTCCTCTGCTCGAGCGAACAAGAGGATGTAACCGATGAACACCCTGGACTTTCTGGACGCCAAGTCGCTGCGCGACGACATCCCGGACTTCCGTCCCGGCGACACGCTCGACGTGCACGTCAAGGTTATCGAGGGCTCCAAGGAGCGCGTGCAGGTCTTCAAGGGCGTCGTGATCCGGCGTCAGGGCGGCGGCGTCCGCGAGACCTTCACCGTCCGCAAGGTCTCGTTCGGCGTGGGTGTCGAGCGCACCTTCCCGGTGCACAGCCCCAACATTGCCAAGATCGACGTCCTCACCCGCGGTGACGTGCGTCGCGCCAAGCTGTACTACCTGCGCGACCTCCGCGGCAAGGCTGCGAAGATCAAGGAAAAGCGCTGATCTCCACGCGCTGAACCAAGCGTTCGACAACCCGGCACGGACCTTCGTCCGCGCCGGGTTGTTGCCGTTCGGGGGGTGCGAGGGCACAGACGCTAGGCTGTCGTCGTGGCAGATTCTCCGCACGATCCGGCCGGTCCGGGTGCGCACCGTTACCGCGACGACGCCGTCGCATCCCACGACCGAACATCGGGTGCCCACCACCGGCGTGAGGACACCGAATCGGGTGGCGGATTCTCCCGCAAAGACGACAAGAAGAAGGAAAAGTCCTTCTGGCGTGAACTACCGATCCTCATCGTGGTCGCGCTGGCACTGAGCTTCCTGCTGCAGACTTTCGTTGCGCGGGTGTACCTCATCCCGTCCGAGTCGATGGAACCCACGCTCCACGGATGCCCCGGATGTACCGGTGACCGGATCGTGGTCGAGAAGATCAGCTACCGCTTCAGCGATCCCCGTCCGGGCGACGTCATCGTGTTCAAGGGACCCGATTCGTGGTCCGAAGGATACGTCTCCACCCGCTCCGACAATGTCGTCCTCCGCGGTCTCGAGGAGGTCGGGTCTCTCGTCGGTGTCGTGCCTCCCGACGAGAACGATCTCGTCAAGCGTGTCGTCGCGGTCGGGGGTCAGACGGTCGAGTGCTGCGACGATCAGGGACGCGTCCTCGTCGACGGAAAACCGCTCGACGAGCCGTACGTGACGATGGACTACCCGTTCACGCCCGGCGTCGTCGACTGCGACACCGACGTGCCGTCCGGGCGCTGCTTCGGACCGGTCACCGTCCCCGACGACGCCGTGTGGGTGATGGGCGACAACCGCAGCAACTCCGCGGACTCCCGCTATCACGTCGGCGACGAATACCAGGGTGCCGTTCCCCTGGACAATGTGATCGGTAAGGCCCAGTTCATCGTGCTGCCCCCCGGAAGGTGGGGCCTGATCGACTCTCCGGAGATTCAGCCCTCGTGACCGTTCAGAACAACTGGCCCCCGCGGCCCGTGATCCGCCGATCCTCCGGCCTGCGAACGATGGAGTCCGCGCTGGTGCGGTGTGGTCTCGGTCCGGTCGCGGGCGTCGACGAGGCCGGACGGGGCCCCTGCGCCGGGCCGTTGGTCGTCGCGGCCTGCATCCTCGGCCCGAAACCGCACCCGTCGCTCGACCGGCTCGACGACTCGAAGAAGCTGACCGAGAAGACTCGCGAGGAGTTGTACGAGGTCATCACACGACGCGCTCTCGCCTGGAGTGTCGTGGAGGTGCCGGCCGCGGAGATCGACGCGATCGGCATCCACGTCGCCAACATCGAAGGCATGCGACGCGCCGTGGCCGGCCTGTCGCTGGCACCGGGTTACGTGCTCACCGACGGATTCCGGGTGCCCGGTCTGCCCGTGCCGTCGCTTCCGGTGATCGGGGGAGACGGCGCGGCGGCCTGCATCGCGGCGGCCAGCATCCTCGCCAAGGTCACACGCGATCGCATCATGGTGCAACTGGACCGGGAGATACCGGGGTACGGTTTCGCGGTACACAAGGGATACAACACACCGACCCATCTGGCCGCGCTGAGGGATCGCGGCCCGTGCCCGCAGCATCGACGATCATGGGCGAACGTCTCGGCGGTGTCCGGGGAGGGCCCGTTCCGGCGGCGATTGTTCATCGACGAGGCAGATGCGGGATGATGACAGGACACACCAGACTGGGAGGACACCGAGAGCGATGAGTGCCGAGGATCTCGAAAAGTACGAAACCGAGATGGAGCTCTCGCTGTACCGGGAGTACCGGGACATCGTCGGTCAATTCGCGTACGTCGTGGAGACGGAGCGACGGTTCTATCTCGCCAACGCGGTCGAATTGCTGCCGCACAACGCGAGCGGCGAGGTGTATTTCGAAGTACGCATGTCCGATGCGTGGGTGTGGGACATGTACCGGCCCGCCCGCTTCGTCAAGCATGTCCGGGTCATCACCTTCAAGGACGTCAACATCGAAGAACTCGACAAGCCCGAGTTGAGACTGCCCGACAAGCTGGGATAGCCCCGCTGGAGGGCTTGTCCACAACGCCCGTCCTCATCCACAGATCACGCTGTCTGCGTCTTTCCTGCGCTCGTCCGGTGCCTGCCCCGCTGCACAGTAGGTGCACGCAGGGGGAGGAGTGGGCATGGGACGCAATCAGGATCTGGGGATACGCGGGGAAGACCTCGCCGCCGAATTCCTCGAGTCCACCGGAATGGTGGTCCTCGAACGCAATTGGCGGAATCGGTACGGAGAACTCGACCTGATCGCTCAGGACGGCGCGGTTCTCGTGTTCGTGGAGGTCAAGACCCGCTCGGGGCTCGGCTACGGGACTCCTGCCGAAGCTGTCACCCACCGTAAAGCCGAACGCATCCGGCGTCTTGCCGGCATGTGGCTGGCGGCGCAGACCCGGCGCTGGTCGCACATTCGGGTCGATGTGGTGACGGTGTTGCTGCGACGCGGTCACGCGCCTGTGGTCACCCATCTGCGGCAGGTGCTGTGATGGCGCTGGGACGAGCATGGTCGGTGGCCGTCTCGGGTGTCGACGGGCAGGTCGTGGAGATCGAGGCCGACATCGGCCGGGGACTGCCGGGCGTGACCATGGTGGGTCTGCCCGACACCGCGCTCCAGGAGTCGCGCGACCGGGTTCGGGCTGCGGTGTCCAACTCGGGCGCCAAGTGGCCGGATTCGAAGGTCGTGCTGGCGTTGTCGCCCGCGACCTTGCCGAAGGTCGGCAGTGTCTACGACGCGGGACTGGCGTGCGCGGTGCTCAACGCCGCCGACGTCGTCCCTCTGGCCGCGCTCGAAAAAACCATCCTGCTGGGCGAACTCGCACTCGACGGCAGGCTGCGTCCCATCCGGGGAGTGCTACCGGCGGTGGTGACCGCGGTGAACCACGGGTGGCGCCGGGTTGTGGTGCCCACCGCGACGATGATCGAAGCCGCGCTGGTGGAGGGAATCGAGGTCTACGGTGCCGATACCCTCGCCGACCTCGTGCGCTGGCTCCAGGGCGACGGACCCCTCGAACGCCCCGGCGAGCGCAGCACGCCTGCTCGAGCGGCCCGCGGAGATCTGAGTGAGGTCGTCGGGCAGTACGAAGCACGTCGCGCGCTCGAAGTCGCCGCTGCGGGTGCGCACCACATCATGCTCACCGGTCCTCCGGGTATCGGGAAAACAATGCTCGCGCAGAGGCTTCCGGGGATTCTGCCGGGCCTCACCGAGCAGCACGCGCTCGAGGTGACCGCGATCCATTCGGTCGCCGGCACGCTGACCGCCGATCGTCCTCTCGTCACCGAACCGCCCTTCATCGCCCCGCACCACACGGCGTCGGTGAGTTCGCTGATCGGTGGTGGCACCGGAATGGCGAAGCCCGGAGCAGTCAGCCGGGCGCACCGCGGAATACTGTTCCTCGACGAAGTCGCCGAGATGGGCACGAAGACACTCGAAGCGCTGCGAACGCCCCTCGAAGACGGCGAAGTCCGGATCGCGCGGCGTGACGGCGTGGCACGATACCCGGCACGATTCCAACTAGTCCTCGCCGCGAATCCGTGTCCGTGTGCCCCAGCGCGCGACGCCGACTGCGTGTGTACACCCACGGCGCGGCGCCGATACCTCGGACGCCTCTCGGGCCCGTTGCTCGACCGCGTCGATCTGCGCATCCGCATGGAATCCGTCGCGACGAGCGCGTTGATGGACGAGACGGGAGAAAGCACCGACGAGGTCCGCGCGCGGGTCGCGAATGCGCGCGATGCTGCACGTCAACGATGGGCGGAGTTCGGCTGGTCGACCAACGCCGAGGTCCCCGGACCTGCTCTGCGGCAGAAGTTCCGGCTCCCACCGGCGGCGTTGCGGCCCGTCGAACGAGCGCTGCGAAAAGGTGCGATCACCGCGAGAGGCGCAGACAGGGCGTTGCGCGTCGCATGGTCGCTCGCCGATCTCGCTGGGGCGACCACACCGTCGGAGGTGCACGTCGCGACGGCGCTGCAGTTCCGCGACAGGGGACTGGTGTGACCGCCGCGGACGAGAGACGCCTTGCGTGGGCGTATCTGTCCACCGTGGCGCAGGGAGCCTCCCGGTCGTTGTCCGCGGCGATCCGGGAACGCGGTGTCGTCGACGTGGCCGCGTCCGTCAGGCGCGGTGTCCTCCCCGGCGGGCTGTCGTCGCGGTTTGCGGCGCGAGCCCACCTAGATACTGCGGCGGCGGATCTCGAGCGCCTCGAGCGCGCAGGTGGGCGTCTGGTCACCCCTGACGATGCGGAGTGGCCGGCGTGGCAATTGCACAGCTTCGAATGCCTGACGACCACCTCCGATGCGGATGCACCGCCTCTCGCGCTCTGGGTGTGGGGTGAGCGAAGGATCGACGAACTGACCGACCGGTCCGTGGGCATCGTCGGTACACGCGCGGCGAGTGGGTACGGCGAGCACGTGACGACGGAGATCGCCGGGGATCTCGCTGTCGACGGGTGGACCGTGGTGTCGGGTGCTGCGTTCGGGGTCGATGCTGCAGCGCATCGGGCGGCGCTGGGGGTCGGGGGGCCGACGCTGGCCGTCCTTGCGTGCGGCGTCGACCGGGCTTATCCCGCCGCGCATTCCGCGCTGCTGCGATCGGTCTCGGAAACGGGCCTGGTTGTGAGCGAGTACCCCACGGGCACTACGCCTGCCCGGTACCGATTCCTGGCGCGCAATCGCCTGATTGCGGCGTTGTCGGCGGGCACGGTCGTGGTGGAAGCGGGATGGCGCAGCGGCGCCCGCAATACGGCCACGTGGGCCCGACGGCTCGGTAAGCCGGTGATGGCGGTGCCCGGACCGGTGACCTCCGCGTCGTCGCAGGGGTGTCACCGGATGATTCGGGAGGGTGAGGCGCGCCTGGTGGGCAGTGCGCACGAGATCGTCGAGGAATGCGGTCCGATGCTCGGGCGTGACGACGGACGTGATGCGTTGTTCCGCCGCGATCTCGACGGTCTGTCGCGGGAGAGTTCTCTTGTGTACGAGGCGTTTCCGGCAACCGAACCCTGCACGCCGTCGGTTTTGGCGGAGTCGGCGGGTTTGCCGGTCGAGCAGGTTCGTGCGGCGTTGACGCTGCTGGAACTGGACGGGTTCGTGGTGCCGGCGGACGGTGGGTGGCGGCGTGCGTGAATCTCACCGGCGCGGGTCAGTTTTCGCGTGGGCGGTGTGCCAACTGCTCGAGCATGCGTTCGCGGAGACTGTCGTAGATCGGTGGCGATCCCATCAACTGTGCTATGGCGAACGCCCCGCCGACCCCGACGAGCATCGGGACGGCGACACTGGTTGTCGCTGTCATCTCCATGACGAGGACCGCCCCCGTGATGGGCGCCCGCACTGCGGCACTGAACAGCGAGGCCATTCCCACGATTGCCATGGGAACCGCAACGGAGGAATCGATTCCGGGCACGATGGCGTGGCAGATCCCTGCGTACAGCACGCCCCACAGAGCACCGAGGGCGAGGAGCGGGGCGAACAGACCACCGGGAGTTCCTGCTGCATACGAGACCGGTCCGGTGGCGAACCGCAACGCGGCGTACAGCGCGACGAGGGGAATCGCGAGCGCGCCACCCGAGAGCACGTGTTGAACCAGGGAGTCGCCGCCCCCGGTGGCGGGCGGCGAGGCTGCGGACAACAGGCCGATGGCGCCGCCGATCGCAGCGGCCTTCACCAACGGAGGGACCGAGCGGAGAGCATCTGCGACGTCGAGGGATCCCATCACCGCACGGTTGTAGGCAGCGCCGAGAACTCCGGTGAGGAGACCGAATACGACGAACACCGGGAGCAGGGTGATCGAGGGCGGATCGACGGGCCCGACCGAGAAGTCGGGCGCATCCCCGACGATCAGCCGCGAGCACGCGACTCCCACGGCGACAGACACCAGAACGGGCACCACGGTCCGGAGCCGGAACGAGTGCAGGACTTCCTCGAAGACGAACAGCGCCCCACCGATCGGCGCATTGAATGCCACCGCCAGTCCCGCTCCGGACACCGATGTCTGCAGGAGTCGCTGGTGATCGTCGTCCATGCCCGCGCGGCGAGCAGTCTCGGCACCCGCGACGGCTCCCATGTGCACGATGGGGCCTTCACGGCCGAGCACGAGACCCGACCCGATGGAAAACAGACCGCCCACCAACGTTGCAGGCAATATCCGGAATTGCGGTGGGTCGACCTCCCCTCGGGCGACTGCCTCGACGTGCTGAATACCGCTTCCGGACGCGAACGGCACCCAGCGGACTATCAACGCGGCGACCGTGGCACAGACGGCCGTGACTCCCATCGGGATGAGCCATCCCGGCCCGGGCAACTCGTGCGCCCAGCTCAGAAGATCGATCCGGGCTGCGTCGGCTCTTTCCAGACACCATCGGAACGCTCCTCCGACGAAACCGATGAGAGCGCCGGCAACCGCAGCGACGAGGCAGATCACCGCGAGTTCGCGTGCGGATATGGACGGCTCGTCCGTTCCGTCGCGTGAATCCGCCATGCGTTCTCCAGGGCCGGGGGTGGTGGCTACGACCGTCGGCCGCGCCGTGGTGGCGTCCCCGCGACCGCATCGAACGCAGGTGATCGAGAAGGATCCACCTCGGCAGTATGGCTACCGGAGTCTGCCGTTCGTTGTCGTTCGGGCGTTTCGGCCGCTGCCCCGTCCCTGGAGTAGGGGGATCGCTGTCAGTCTTCTGTTGCCTCGGCTGCCGAGTCACCCTCGGCTGCGGAGCTCTCGGATTCGGGGGTCGACTCGTCCACGTACCAGGCGCGACCCTCCCGGTCCCACTTCACGCCGCCTTTGTGGGCTTTGCGGAACTCCCGGAGGACGGCGCGGTCGATCGACACGTGACCGTTGTCGTTGACGTACGTCCACTCGGGGCCGAACTTCGCCTCGATGGCGTCGACCATGTCGGTCTGGGTGACCTTCTGTTCGGTGGTGATGATGTCGGTCATCCAGGTGGCGATCTCGGTCGCGGTGGTGCTCATGGGTATCGAGCCTAGAGCGTAGCGGAGGGTGACGTAGCCGCCGGACCGCTGCGCCGAGTACGGTGGCGCCGGAATAGGTAACCCTTACCAGGAGGCGCAGTGGCCCGGAATTCCCCCTCATCGACGACCTTCACCGTGTTGCGCACGGAGATCGTCGCCGAGCACTTCGTCCGGGTCGTGCTCGGCGGCGACGGTTTCGGCGACTTCGCCGCGCGTGCCGACACCGACAGCTACGTCAAGATCGAACTTCCCGCGGGGGAGGAAACGGTGGTCCGGACCTACACGGTGCGCCGGGTCGACCCCGCTGCGCGCGAGATCTGGATCGACTTCGTCGTGCACGGCGACGAAGGCGTCGCCGGACCGTGGGCGCGCACCGTGCAACCCGGCACGGACGTCGTCGTACGGGGACCGGGTGGCGGATACCGGCCGGATCCCGCAGCCGACTTCCACCTGCTCGCGGGCGACGAGACGGCGCTCCCGGCGATCGCGGCGGCACTCGAGTCGTTGCCCGAGGACGCTCGGGGAGCAGTCTTCGTCGAGGTCGCGGGTGCGTCCGACGAACTGCTGCTCGCCGCGCCGGCAGGTGTCGAGGTGCATTGGGTGCATCGGGGCGTCGCCGCAGGTGAGGCTCCGGCCGACCTGATCGACGGCAATGCGCCGCTCGTCGCCGCGGTGAAGTCGCTTCCGTGGCCCGGCGGCGACGTCCACGTGTTCGTGCACGGCGAGGCGGAAACGGTGATGAAGCACCTCCGTCCGTACCTGAGGAAGGAACGCGGGGTGAGTGCGGCCCGCGCCTCGATCTCCGGATACTGGCGTCGTGGCCGTACGGAGGAAGGTTTCCGTACCTGGAAGCAGGACTTGGCGACCGCCGAAGCGCAGTAGGCGCATCCCACGACGACAGTGCGGCCCGGTTCCCCGACGAAGGGGACCGGGCCGCACTCGGTCACGAAAAGGTGCGTTGTGTCAGTGCGCAGGCTCGCGGGCGGGCTCGACGCGCGATTCCCGGGTGAGCACGGTGAACGCGGTCAGTGCGAGAGCCCCGCACACGAGGATCGAGATCGCCATGGGCACCGCGGTGCCTTCGCCGCCGAGTCCCACGAGGGGCGACACCAGTGCTGCCAGCCCGAACTGGGACGCGCCGATCACCGCGGAACCCGTTCCGGCCGCCTTGGGAACCTGCGACTGCGCGAGCGCGGTGGCGTTGCCGAGGATGAAGCTGAGGCTGCTGACGCACACGAACATCAGCGGGAGGATCAGCCACGGCGTGTACCCGACCACCAGGATCGACAGCAGGAGAAGTGCTCCGCCGCAGAACAAGGTGGTGACGCCGGTGCGGAGCAGCGACCTGGTCGGGAAACGTCCGATCAGCCGGCTGTTGACGATGTTGCCGCCGACGAGACCGACCGAGTTCACGGCGAAGACGAGGGAGAACTGCCCCGGGCTGAGTCCGAGGATCTCCTGCGTCACGAACGGTGACGCCGAGATGTAGGAGAACATCGCACCGAAACTCAGGGCGAAGGTCGCGGCGTAGCCGACGAATCGCCGCTGCGACAGGACGTACCCGAAGTTGCCGGCCAGAGCCGAGAAGCCGCCGCCGTGCCGTTTCTCCGGCGGCAGTGTCTCTGGGACGAAGACGAGCACCGCGACGGTCATGGCCACGGCCAGTGCGGTGAGGACCCAGAAGATGCCGCGCCACCCGATCGGACCGAGAAGCGCGCCACCGAGCAGGGGAGCGGCGACCGGCGCGATTCCGCCGATGATCATCATGATGCTGAAGAGCTTGGCGGCCTCGTTGCCCCGCGCGCGGTCCGCGATCACCGCGCGGGCCAGGACGATTCCGATTCCGCCGCTGAATCCTTGGATCAGACGCGCGGCGATCAGCACCTCCACGGTCGGTGCGAGCGCGCAGAGTGCACTGCTCGCCACCAGGACGAGTGTGCCGATGATCAGCAGGCGACGTCGTCCCCAGCCATCCGAGAGCGGGCCGATCAGCAACTGACCCAGACCGAGACCGGCCATGAACGTCGTCAGCGTGAGCTGCACACCGACCGTGGTCGTGCCGAGGCTCTCCGACATGACGGGCAGGCCGGGAAGATACATATCCGTGGAAAGCGGTGCGATTGCCGACAGCAGCGCGAGCGCGCAG
The DNA here is from genome assembly GCF_055664235.1 of Rhodococcus sp. NPDC019050. Lineage (NCBI taxonomy): Bacteria > Bacillati > Actinomycetota > Actinomycetes > Mycobacteriales > Nocardiaceae > Rhodococcus > Rhodococcus sp. NPDC019050. The sequence continues at coordinate 101,810 of NZ_JBVOON010000002.1, forward strand.
AGCATCGACAGCGGGATTGTTTTGCTCACTAACGAACTGTAACGGCGTGGCTCGTTGCGCAGGTGAGTGACTCCGCGCACCGTAGGCGTATGCGATCCGACAGCACGAGTGCACTCCCGGCGACACTCGAGATCCACCTCGACGACTTCGCGGACCACCTTGCCCTCGAGAACAACCGCTCCGCGCACACCGTCCGCGCGTACTCCGCCGACGTCCGTTCGCTCCTCGCCCACCTGGCAGACGTTCACCCGGACGCCCGGATCAGCGACCTGGACCTGGAGACGTTGAGGTCGTGGCTGGCCGGGCAGGTCGCCGCGGGTGCGGCACGGACCACGATCGCGCGGCGCACGTCGACGGCGCGTTCGTTCACCGCATGGCTGGTCCGGACGGGGCGGCTCGAACATGATCCGGGGACGCGACTCGCGTCGGCGCGCCCGCACCGGACCCTTCCGCCGGTGCTGCAGGGCGAGCAGGCGATCGAGGTGATGGAGTCCGCGAAGTCGGGTGCGCGGGAACTCGACCCGATGGCCCTGCGCGACCGGGTCATCGTGGAGGTCCTGTATGCGACGGGAATCCGTGTCGGTGAGTTGTGCGGGCTGAACCTCGGGGACATCGACGACAGCCGGCGCGTCCTGCGGGTGCTCGGCAAAGGCGACAAGGAGCGAGTCGTGCCCTACGGCGCTCCCGCCGCCGAGGCACTCGACGCGTGGCTCCGCGACGGGCGGCCCCACCTGTTGTCCCCGTCGTCCGGTGACGCACTGCTCCTCGGTCGACGTGGCGGTCGGATAGATCAGCGGCAGGTACGCACCGTGGTGCACGACGCGGTCTCCGCGGTGCCCGGAACGCCCGACCTCGCGCCGCACGGACTGCGGCACAGTGCCGCCACGCATCTGCTCGAGGGCGGAGCGGATCTGCGGGTGGTGCAGGAAGTGCTCGGGCATTCCAGCCTGGCCACCACCCAGCTCTACACGCATGTCTCCGTCGCGAGACTGCGCGCCGTGCACGAGCAGGCGCACCCGCGAGCCTGACCGCCGAGCAGCGTCCCGTGTAGAACGTGCGCGGTGCCGCCCGGATTGATAGCGTGCGCGCCGCACCATCGAATCGGGGGGATCAGATGAGACGCGACGAACCGGGCCATGCTCTGCCCGCATGGCTGCAAGACCAGCCGCGAACCGACCTCGAGCCGGCACCGGCTCGCAAGGCAGCGCGCAGGGTGGCCAGGCCGCCGGAAGCCGACCCGGTTCCGACCGCCGACCGCATCGAAATCCCGCGTCCCACAGCCACTCTCCCCGACACGCCGGTCGCGTCGGTTCCCTTCGGGCTGCCGTCACCCTCGCCGACCGAATCTGTCCCATCCGTCGACGCGCCGGCCCCGAGTGCGGAGTCGCCGTCCGAGGACACCCCGGCTGCCGCCGATCCGGACCCACAGGTCGTCGAGGAAAAGACTCCGGACCCGGTGGTCGAAGAGCCGTGGACACCGCACGACGACGGCGGCGCACCCGAGGCCGAGTCGATCCCGTCACCGTTTCACGATCACCAACCGTCCACCGTCGACCTGTCCTCGGATGTTCTCGTCCGGCGATCACGCCGTTCCGCGTCGGTGGGGTGGCGCCGGGGCGTGCAGCGCTTCGCGAAAGGGCTTCTCGATCCGGGCGACTCGGCGGGCGGTAACCGCTACGACGACCTGGTCGCGCGTATCCGGCAGCCGATCTCGGGGGATTACCGGATCGCGGTGCTCTCCCTCAAGGGCGGGGTGGGCAAGACGACCACGACCGTCGGTCTCGGGTCGACGTTCGCCTCGTTGCGGGGTGACTGTGTGGTGGCGGTCGATGCGAATCCGGACTTCGGCACGCTCTCGCAGCGGATTCCGCAGCAGACCGGCGCGACCGTCCGGGACCTGCTTGCGGCCGCACCGACGATCCGGCGCTATTCCGATGTTCGAGCACACACGTCCCAGGCACCGAGCCGACTCGAAGTCCTCGCCGGCGAGCGCGACCCCGCGGTCTCGGAGGCGTTCAGCGAGGACGACTACCGCGCGGTGGTCGGGATCCTGCAGGTCTTCTACAACATCATCCTCACCGACTGCGGTACCGGCATCATGCATTCGGCCATGCGCGGGGTGCTGGATCTGGCGAACGCGCTCGTGCTGGTGGGGTCGCCTGCGCTAGACGGTGCGCGCAGCGCCGCAGCGACCCTCGACTGGTTGCAGGCCCACGGCTACGACGACCTCGTAGAGCGCACGGTGGTGGTGGTCAGCGCCCCGCGTCCGGGCACGTCGGCGATCGACCTGGAGGCGCTGACACGGCACTTTCTGGCGCGTTGCCGGGCGGTGCACGTGCTGCCCTTCGACGAGCATCTGGCAGAGGGGGCGGAGATCGACCTCGAGCGCTTGCGGCCCGCTACACGACGCGCGTTCGTCGAACTGGCCGCGATCGTGGCCGACGACTTCCCGCCACTGTCCGGCCGGCACGCCGGGCGCGGTTGACCGAGCGCTGCGGAGTTCCATCGACAGGAATCTGCGGGACGGGTGCGGTCACACCGGGTGGAGCCGGATCACCGGACGGTCCACCAGGGGGAGAGGGTCGAGATAGTCGTCGCGATCGCGCCTCAGGCCCCAGTGCAGGCACGCAGCCGACGCGCACCCTTCGTGACCGGCTTCGACGGTGCCGATCGGATCGCCGCGCCCGACCCGCCGCCCGGCCTCGACCGCGGCGACGACGGGTTCGTAGGTGGTGCGCAGACCTCCGGGATGGTCGACGGACACCACCGGCTTCCCCGCGACCGTGCCCGCGAAGACCACGATGCCGTCCCCGGCGGAGCGCACCGTCTGTCCGGGTGCGGCGGTCAGGTCGACCCCGCGGTGGCCGGGCAACCAGTTCCGGTCGGGCGGATCGAAGGCGCGGGTGACGGCCGGCCGCGGATCGAGGGGCCAGCCGAACAGCCGGTCGGCGGGCAGTGTGTCCATGTCGTGAGGAGCGGCAGCGCCGGTGCCCACCGCCGTCAGGAGTGTGAGCACCACGAGGCACACGATCCGGCGGGCTGCGGCAATACTCATGGACGAAGGGTGCCGCGCGACGCGGGTGAGGTGACAGGGCCGGTTCGGAGGGTGTGGAGAAATTGCCCATCGCTCCACAGGGACACGTGCCGGTTTAGTGATCGGGCACCTCGACACGTACACTTGTCGGGCGGTCTGTGTTCGCAGATCGACTTCGCGCGTCCGCGCATGGTGTCACCCGTTCGTTCGGTGTGCACCTGATGGCCGTCGTTCGGTCCCGTAAGGGTTCGACGGGCATGCGGACGCCAGGGCGGGGATCGCAAGATCGCCCGCGTCAACCGACACGAAAGAGAGACAACAGCCATGGCTGTCGTAACCATGAGGCAGCTGCTCGACAGCGGCGCCCACTTCGGTCACCAGACTCGTCGCTGGAACCCGAAGATGAAGCGGTTCATCTTCACCGACCGCAACGGCATCTACATCATCGACTTGCAGCAGACGCTGACGTACATCGACAAGGCGTACGAATTCGTCAAGGAGACCGTCGCCCACGGTGGCACGATCCTGTTCGTCGGCACCAAGAAGCAGGCGCAGGAATCCATCGCCGAAGAGGCCACTCGCGTCGGCATGCCGTACGTGAACCAGCGCTGGCTCGGCGGCATGCTCACCAACTTCTCCACCGTTCACAAGCGCCTGCAGCGCCTGAAGGAACTGGAGGCGATGGAGCAGACCGGTGGCTTCGAGGGTCGCACCAAGAAGGAAATCCTCATGCTCACGCGTGAGATGAACAAGCTGGATCGCACCCTCGGTGGTATCCGCGACATGGCGAAGGTTCCGTCGGCCGTGTGGGTCGTCGACACCAACAAGGAGCACATCGCCGTCGGTGAGGCTCGCAAGCTCAACATCCCGGTCATCGCGATCCTGGATACGAACTGCGATCCCGACCTCGTCGACTACCCGATCCCGGGTAACGACGACGCGATCCGTTCGGCTGCGCTCCTGACCAAGGTCGTCGCCTCCGCCGTCGCCGAGGGACTCCAGGCGCGCGCCGGTAAGAACACCGACGCCGACGCCAAGCCCGAGGCCGGCGCAGAGCCGCTCGCCGAGTGGGAGCAGGAACTGCTCTCGCAGGCCACCCCGGCTGCCGAGACCGAGGCTCCGGCCGCTGAGGCGCCCGCCGCCGAGGCTCCCGCTGCCGAGGCTCCTGCCGCGGACGCAACGCCCGAGGCCTGATACCGATGGACGGCCCCGACCGGTAGATCGCAAGATCCATGGTCGGGGCCGTCTGTTCGCGGGCGGACCGGGAAACTGCCGCGTCGCCCGCACTCCGAGACTTTCCACCACAGACACAGGAGGCTCGCTTCCATGGCGAACTACACCGCCGCCGACGTCAAGCGTCTCCGTGAGCTCACCGGCTCCGGAATGCTGGACTGCAAGAACGCTCTCGCCGACAACGACGGCGACTTCGACAAGGCCGTCGAGCAGCTGCGCATCAAGGGTGCCAAGGACGTGGGCAAGCGCGCCGAGCGCTCCACCGCCGAGGGCCTGGTCGTGTCCAAGGACGGCGTGCTCGTCGAGCTGAACTCCGAGACCGACTTCGTCGCCAAGAACGACGAGTTCAAGGCTCTCGCCGACACGATCGTCACCGCGGCCGCGCAGGCGCGTCCCGCCGACGTCGACGCCCTCAAGGCCGTCGAGATCGACGGCAAGACGGTCGACGCGCTGGTCCAGGAGATGTCCGCGAAGATCGGCGAGAAGCTCGAGCTTCGCCGCGTCGCTTCGTTCGACGGCCAGACGTCCGTCTACCTGCACAAGCGTGCGTCGGACCTGCCGCCGTCGGTCGGCGTGCTCGTCGAGTACACCGGTGAGGGCGACGCTGCCGCCGAGGCTGCGCGTGCCGCCGCGATGCAGATCGCTGCGCTCAAGGCCAAGTACGTCACCCGTGACGAGGTCCCCGAGGACATCGTCGCCAACGAGCGTCGTATCGCCGAGGAGACCGCAAAGGCCGAGGGCAAGCCCGAGGCTGCGCTCCCGAAGATCGTCGAAGGCCGCGTCAACGGCTACTTCAAGGATGTCGTGCTCACCGAGCAGGCTTCCGTGACCGACTCGAAGAAGACCGTCAAGGCGATCCTCGACGAGGCCGGAGCCACCGTCGTCCGCTTCGTGCGGTTCGAGGTCGGCGCCAGCTAGAACGTGCGTTTCTCGACCCCGCCGGCTTCCTGCCGGCGGGGTCGAGGCATGTCGGGACACCCCCGTACGCATGCGCGCCGCCATCGCGTGCACGGTCCACCGCCGCGCGAATGGTCCCAACAAGGCGTGTCGTCTCGCGCCCGGTCTCGGTTCCACCGGGTCGATGAGGCAGGATGAAAGGGCCGATTCATGTGCAACCAGAGGAGAGTCATGTCCGAACACGCCCACGAACGGCCCGGTTTCCGCCGGGTGCTCCTCAAGCTCGGCGGCGAGATGTTCGGCGGCGGCACCGGCAAGGTGGGGCTGGATCCCGACGTCGTGACCACGGTGGCAGAGCAGATCGCCGAGGTCGTCCGCAGCGGAGTGGAAGTTGCCGTGGTGATCGGCGGCGGAAACTTCTTCCGCGGCGCGGAACTGCAACAGCGCGGTCTCGAGCGTGCACGTTCGGACTACATGGGCATGCTCGGCACGGTCATGAATTCCCTTGCCCTCCAAGACTTCCTGGAGAAGCAGGGTATCGACACCCGCGTGCAGACGGCGATCACGATGGGCCAGGTCGCCGAGCCGTATCTCCCGCTTCGTGCCCGCCGGCACCTGGAGAAGGGCCGCGTCGTCATCTTCGGCGCGGGTATGGGCATGCCGTACTTCTCCACCGACACCACCGCGGCCCAGCGCGCACTCGAGATCGGCGCGGACGTCGTGCTGATGGCGAAGGCCGTCGACGGCGTCTACTCCGCCGACCCGCGCTTGGTTCCCGACGCGGTGATGTTCGAGGAGATCACCCACCGCGAGGTCATCGAGAAGGACCTCAAGGTCGCCGACGCGACCGCCTTCAGCCTGTGCATGGACAACTCCATGCCGATCATGGTCTTCAACCTGCTGACCAAGGGCAATATCGCCCGGGCCGTCAACGGTGAGAAGATCGGAACGCTCGTACGGTCATGAATGGACAACGGAACATGGAGGAACTGCCGTGATCGATGAAGCCCTCTTCGAAGCCGAGGAGAAGATGGACAAGGCCGTCACGGTGGCCAAGGACGAGCTCGGTGGCATCCGCACCGGTCGCGCGAACCCGGGCATGTTCAACCGCATCGTGGTCGACTACTACGGCTCACCCACGCCGGTGACGCAGATCGCCAGCATCAACGTGCCCGAGGCTCGGATGGTGATCGTCAAGCCCTACGAGCAGTCGCAGCTGAATGCGATCGAGACCGCGATCCGCAACTCCGATCTCGGCGTGAACCCGAGCAACGACGGACACATCATCCGCATCTCGGTCCCGCAGCTCACCGAGGAACGTCGCCGCGAACTCGTCAAGCAGTCGAAGGCGAAGGGTGAGGACGCCAAGGTTGCCGTGCGCAACGTCCGCCGGAAGGCGATGGAAGAACTCGGTCGCATCCAGAAGGACGGCGAAGCCGGCGAGGACGACGTCAACCGCGCGGAGAAGGAGCTGGACAAGACCACGGCCAAGTACGTGGCGCAGATCGACGAGCTGATCAAGCACAAGGAAGCCGAGTTGATGGAGGTCTGACGGTGGGCAGAGCCGACGGGTCTTCCACCCCGCAGCTTCCACTCGGTGCCGAAGGCGACTCCGGCACCACCCCCGCAGTCTCGGACTCGCCATCCGGTACCGCACCCGCGAAGCCGGCCTCACGTGCCGGCCGAGATCTCCCTGCCGCGATCGCGGTGGGGGCCGGACTCGGCGGTCTTGTCATCGTGATTCTGCTGTTCGCCCCGACCGCGTGGCTCGCGGTGGTTGCCGCCGCCATCGGGATCGCCACGTGGGAAGTCACCAAGCGCCTGCGCGAGGCCGACGTCTCCGTTCCGCGGGTACCGCTGCTGGTCGGCGGGCAGGCGATCATCTGGCTGGGCTGGCCGTACGGCACGACCGGTGTGCTCGGTGCCTTCGCCGGCACCGTCGTGGTGATCATGCTGTGGCGACTGTTCGAGCGTGGTTTGGCGGCGCAACCGCACAACTACCTCCGGGACACCGCGGTCGCGGTGTTCACCGCGGCGTGGCTGCCGCTGCTCGCCTCGTTCGCGACACTGATGGTTCTCGAGGATCAGGGTGCCGCGCGCGTCTTCTGCCTGATGCTGGTGTGCGTGGCGTCCGACATCGGTGGCTACGCGGCCGGTGTGTTGTTCGGCAAGCACACGATGGCCCCGGCTATCAGCCCCAAGAAGTCCTGGGAGGGGTTCGGCGGATCCCTGGTCGCCTGCGTGACCGTCGGAATTCTGTCCGTCACGTTCCTGCTCGAAGGCCCGTGGTGGGTCGGTGCCGTCCTCGGCGTGGTCCTGGTATTCACGGCCACCGCCGGCGACCTGATCGAATCCCAGGTCAAGCGAGAACTCGGCATCAAGGACATGGGCACCATGCTGCCCGGCCACGGCGGAATCATGGACCGGCTGGATTCGATCCTGCCGTCCGCATTCGTCACCTGGCTGATTCTCACCGCCTTCATCTGATGGCACGCCGCGGCAGAGGCGCGGTCGGGGGCGTGATCGCGAGCCCCAACATCTGGCACTGGCCGGCGGTCTACGAAGAGGAGAACCGCGCCCAGGACACCCGCGGCGCCGTGTATGCGGCGCTGCGGGAGTCGTTCGACTGGGCAGGACGTGACGTCGTCGACCTCGGCTGCGGCAGCGGGTATCACCTCCCGATGTTCGCGCGTACCGCCCGCACCGTCACGGGCATCGAACCCCACCCGCCGCTCGTGGCCGCCGCGCGGCGCCGCGTCGAAGACCTCACCACCGTCCGGGTTCTGCCCGGGTCGGCCGAGAATCTGCCGCTGCTGGACGGCTCCACCGACCTCGTGCACGCCCGCACCGCGTACTTCTTCGGCCCGGGATGCGGAGCCGGGATTCTCGAAGCGATGCGAGTGCTGCGGCCCGGGGGAGCGCTCGCCGTCGTCGATCTCGACGCGACCGCCCATCCGTACGGAGAGTGGATGCGCGCCGACCTACCGCACTACGACCCTCCTGCCGTCGAAGCCTTCTTCCGAGCCCAGGGGTTCGATCTGCAGCGCATCGACACCGAATGGGCGTTTCCGGACCGCGCCGCGCTCGAGCGCGTGCTCCGCATCGAATTCGGACCCGGCATCGCTGCCCGCGCAATCCGGGAAACCCCCGGCACGACGCTGACCGTTCGCTATCGCCTCCACATCCGCCGGAAACCGGCGGGCGTCGAAACATGCTGAGCCGGACCGCGACGTACCGTTCAGCGCGATAGGCCGACGTGGAACGCCTTCGCGAGTTCGGTGATCTTCTTCGCTTTCGCCAACGTGGGCAGGTCGCTGCCGTCATGCACACCGTGGCCGTCCTCGCCCAGTTCGTCGATCACCTGGCGAGCCCACCCGACCTCGTCGGCGCTGGGACTGAGCGCCGCGTTGACGTACGACGTCCGCTCGGGCGTCATACAGAGCTTTCCGGTCATGCCCATCGAGCGCGTGTGCTCGGCGTCCTGCCGCAGCACGTCCGGGTCGTCGCCCAGCGACGGGCCGTCGACGGGCCCGGGCAGGCGCGCGGCACGACTGGTGACCACCAGACGAGAGCGCGGGTAGGCGAGAGCGAGCGCCGAATCGCTCATGCCGGTGTCGCGCCGGAAGTCTCCGCTGCCGAAGACGAGGCGGAACGTGCCGTCCGCCCGGGCGATCTCGGGCGCGGCCTCGAGACCCGTCGCCGATTCGATGAGCACCAGGATCCGGGTGCCCTCGGGCATCGCGTCGGCGGTGGCGTCGACCTGCTGGCCGCTTTCGGTTTTCGCGAGCATGACACCGGCGAGACCGGAGAGTCCGCTCAGAGCCGTGACGTCGTCTGCCCAGTGCGGGGTGCTGGTGTCGTTGATGCGCACCCACGCCGTGCCGCCGTCTCTGATCCAGCGCGCGACTCCGGCGCGGGCTTCGGCCTTGCTCGCGGCCGGAACCGCGTCTTCGAGATCCAGGACGACCGCGTCGGCGGGCGACGCCGCTGCCGCGTCGAATTTTTCGGGTGCGGCGCCGGGCACGAGCAGCCAGGATCGGGCGAGTTCCGGGGCGATGCTGGTGGACATACAGCCATCGTCCCCCCGCAGGTAGGCGAGCATCACAGCAACGCCGAGCCCGGCCGGTTCCGAAGCGTGGAACAATGGATCATTATGGCTTCTCCTCTGCCCCTGGTATTCGACGCACCCAAGCGCGGCATGCCGCCGCGCCACCTCGCCGACCTCGACTCCGAGCAGCGACGCGAGGCGGTGCGTGAGCTGGGTCTGCCGGCGTTCCGCGCCGACCAACTCGCTCGCCAGTACTACGGGCGACTCGAGGCGGACCCGGCCAAGATGACCGACCTGCCGGCGACGGTGCGGGACACGGTGGGGACGGCTCTGTTCCCGCCGCTGCTCACCGCGGTCAAGCACATCGCCTGCGACAAGGGTGAGACCCGAAAGACCCTGTGGCGCGCCCACGACGGCACACTCCTCGAAAGTGTGCTCATGCGCTACCCCGACCGCGCGACACTCTGCATCTCGAGCCAGGCCGGATGCGGCATGGCGTGCCCCTTCTGCGCGACCGGCCAGGGCGGTCTCGACCGCAACCTGACGACGGCGGAGATCGTCGACCAGGTGCGTGCCGCCGCCGCCGCGTTGCGCGACGGTGAAGTTGCGGGCGGACCGGGACGGCTGTCGAACGTCGTGTTCATGGGAATGGGCGAACCCCTCGCCAACTACAAGCGCGTCGTCGCCGCGGTACGCCGCATCACCTCACCGGCACCCGACGGCCTCGGCTTGTCGCAACGGTCGGTGACCGTCTCGACGGTCGGACTGGCACCGGCGATCCGCAAGCTCGCCGACGAAGGGTTGAGCGTGACCCTCGCGGTGTCGCTGCACACCCCCGACGACGAACTGCGCGACACCCTCGTGCCCGTGAACAATCGCTGGTCGGTGAAGGAGGTGCTCGACGCCGCGCGGTACTACGCCGACAAGACCGGGCGCCGGGTCTCCATCGAGTACGCGTTGATCCGCGACGTGAACGACCAGCCGTGGCGCGCCGACCTGCTGGGCAAGAAGCTGCACAAGGCGCTCGGTGCTCTGGTGCACGTCAATCTGATTCCCCTCAATCCGACACCGGGTAGTGAGTGGGACGCCAGCCCCAAGCATGTCGAGCGCGAGTTCGTGCGGCGTGTGCAGGAGCAGGGCGTGTCGTGCACCGTCCGTGACACCCGTGGCCAGGAAATCGCCGCGGCGTGCGGACAGCTCGCCGCCGAGGGCTGATACCGGGGCGTTCCCGGGAAGCGCTTTCCTTTTCCGTCAGCGGGCGTCCGCGGCCCCGAAATACGCGGCTTCGAGTCGATCCCGGTCGGCCGGCAATGTCGCCGCGTCGCCCTTGAGAACCACCCGGCCGTGCCCGAGCACGATCGCGCGGTCCGAGACGGCGAGTGCGAGTTCGACGTGCTGTTCGACCAGCACGACGCCGATGTGCTCCTCGCGGGCGAGATCCCGGATGGCGGGCAGCATTTGCTCCACGACGAGTGGTGCCAGCCCGAGACTCATCTCGTCGACCATGAGGATGCGCGGCTCCGCGAGCAGTGCCACCGCGATCGCGAGCATCTGCTGCTCACCACCGGACAGGAGACCGACGGTCCGCGACTGCAACAGGGCCAGAGCCGGAAACCTGTCGAGAACGAGTTCTTCTCGTGAGCGTTCGGCACTCGTACGGGCGAGACGGAAATGGTCGCGGACGGTCATGCTGGAAAAGAGCCCCCGGTCGTCGGGGACGAGCCGGATTCCGCGCCGCGCCATGCGGTACGGCCGACGGTAATCGACCGGCGCACCCATAGCGGTGACCTGTCCGCCCATCGCCGGAATCAGCCCGGCGAGTGTGAGCAGAGTCGTCGTCTTGCCCGCACCGTTGGAACCCAGGATCGAGACGACCTCACCGGCGGAGACGGTCAGGTTCACGTCGGAGACCGCGGCGACGCCGTTGTAACCGGACGTCATGGATTCGGCGGTGAGCACCACGTCAGCCATGAGTGGTCTCCATCGGTGTGCCGAGGTACGCAGCGATCACGGCGGGGTCCTTTCTGGCATGTTCCGGTGTGCCCGAGAAGATCACCTTCCCGAACTCCATGACATCGATGCGGTCGCACACACCGAGAACCAGCGACATGTCGTGGTCGATGAGCAACAACCCGGGACCGCCTCGCGCCACGGCGCGGATGCGCGCGGCGAAGTCGAGGCTCTCCTGGCTGTCGAGGCCTGCTGCGGGCTCGTCGAGCAGGAGCACGCCGCAGTTCCCGACGAGGGCACGGGCTACTCCGACGAGTTTCTGCTGTCCGAGGGTGAGATCGCGCGCCGTGGTCGCTCCGAGGTCGCCCAGACCCACTGCGTGCAGCGTCGAGGCCACGAGTTCGTCCGTGCCGGTCTTATTGCGGCCGAACAGATCCCGCCACAGTGTTGCCGGCCCGCCGGGGCGCAGCGCAGCGACGACATTCTGCGCGACGGTGAAGGGCTATGACAAGGGTCCGTACCGACACGGCGATCGACGTCCGCTAGTTCCTCCGCCGGGGCGACCATATCGTTGTCGGCCAAGCGTGCGGCGAACCGTCGACCTTGCTCGAGGCACTGATCGAGCAGGGCCGCGACGTCGGCGATCTGACGGTCATGTCGGTCAGGTCGGCCCCATGATCGGGGCCGGAATCATCGGCTGCGACGTGGCATTCGTACAGGTCAGTCCCGCCGACAACGACGGCAACCACAGTTTCGGGCTCGTCAGCGACTATGTGCGGGCCGCCGTCACGCGGGCGCGCGTGGTGGTCGCAGAGGTCAACGATCAGGTGCCTTTCACCTTCGGCGAAACGATCGCGTCCTCCGATATCGACTACGCCGTGCACGTTTCCCGGACGCCGGTGCAGGTGTCTCCCGCGGCGATCGGCGAGACCGACGCAGCGATCGCGCGGCACGCCGCCTCGTACATAGACGACGGGTCGGTGATCCAGATGGGGGTCGGAGGTGTACCCGACGCCGTCCTTCGTCTGCTGTCCGACCGCCGGGATCTCGGGGTGCACTCGGGGATGCTGGGAGACGGACTCGTCGATCTCGTCGAAGCGGGAGCAGTCACCAACGCCCGCAAGGCAATAGACCGCGGAGTGTCCGTCACCGGTGCCCTGATCGGCACCGGGAGACTCTACGACTTCGCGCACCGCAACAGCGATATCCGGATGTGCACCACCGCATACACTCACGACGCCGGCATCCTGGCGCAGTTGGAGAAGCTCGTCACCATCAACTCGGCGATGGAGGTGGACCTCACGGGACAGGTCAACGCCGAGCAGAGCGGATCGGCCTACCTCGGCGGCACGGGCGGGCAGGTGGATTTCGTCCGGGCAGGTGCACGATCGCCGGGTGGCCACGCGATCATGGCGCTGCCCGCCACCGCGAAAGGTGGCACCGTCAGCCGCATCACCGCCGGACTGTCGGGTCCGGTCACCACCGCGAGAAGCGAGGTGGACGTGGTCGTCACCGAGTTCGGCGCTGCGGAACTGCGGGGACAAACCCTCGCCGAGAGAAGCAGGCGGTTGATCGCCATCGCCCACCCGGACTTCCGCGACGCGCTCGACCGCGAGGCTCACGTGATCCGACAGAGAGGTTTCTGATGAGCGGAGTTGTCCGATGACCGGGGACCCGGCTGAGGGCGCAGCATTGTTGAACGCGGCAGTGCTGTTCGATGCCCGGGACGACGGCATCGCCGTCATCACCTTGAACCGCCCGGCGACGCGCAACTGCCTCACCGCGGAGGTACGCGCGGGACTCTACGATGCGTGGGACCGCTTCGAGAGCGATCCCCACCTTCGGGTGGCCATCCTGACCGGGGCGGGGGAGAAGGCATTCTGCGCGGGCGGCGATCTCAAGGAGATGGTGGAGACCGGAATGCGGGTGCCGCCGCGGCCACTGATCCCCGTCCCGTACGACACCGTCGAACTGTCGAAACCCACGATCGCGGCGGTCAACGGGGCCGCGTTCGCCGGGGGTTGGCTGATCGCGCAGTCGTGCGACCTGTGCGTGGCGAGTACCGGTGCGATGTTCGCGGTCACGGAAGTGAAAGTGGGCAGGAGTTCACCGTGGGCGTCTCCACTGATCCACATGATCCCGCAGCGGATCATGATGGAGACCCTGCTGACCGGAAAGCCGATCACCGCGCAGCGTGCCTACGAGATCGGGTTGGTCAACAGGCTCGCGGAGCCCGACGCTCTCCTGCCCGCGGCCCTCGACCTGGCTCACGAGATTCTGGCGGGCGCGCCCCTGTCGGTGCGCGCGGCGCGGGAGACCGTGATGCTCTCCACCGAGATGGGACGCTCGGCCGCGCTGGCAGCGGCGCGACACGCCTCCGAACTCTGCTACAACAGCGAGGACGCGCAGGAGGGGCCGCGAGCCTTCGCAGCCAAACGGGTTCCCCAGTGGCGGGGCCGCTGATACTGCCGGTGGCGTGCAGCGGGGACCGCGACGGCGAGGGCTGTCGAACAGCAGGGCCCGCCCGGATCGCTCCGGGCGGGCCCTGCTGTTCGTCGACTGTGGTGTTACCGCATGCGGCGGCGCGCGACGATGTCACGCACGAGGATGAACACGATCACCGCAGCGAAACCGATGAGGTAAAGGTCTTCGACCTTGCCGCTGTGGTTGCCGATCATCATCAGGAGGAGGAAGGCCGCGAACACCCAGCCTGCGGCACGGAAGGCGCGCGGTGCTTCGCCGCTCCAGCCCCATTCCGCCGAGGGCACCTCCGCCACCGTTCTGTCATGGTTGGACTCCAGCTCGGTACCGGCCACCGTTTCCTCCTGCTTGCCAGTTGGTCCTGTTGCCGGTAATCGTGACATACGACCGCCCGTCGTATGAAGTGGGGGCGCTCTCACGGCAGGTCAGGTACGGCCCGTCACACCGGTTCATGACGTACACACCGGCGTCGGGAAGAATGCATCCGTGGCCGAAGCAGAGAACTCTTCCCGTACGCGCGTGCTGCTGCTGGGCAGCACCGGTTCCATCGGAACCCAGGCACTCCAGGTGATCGGAGCCAACCCCGACCGGTTCGAAGTTGTCGGCCTGGCTGCGGGCGGAGGCAACATCGACCTGCTGGCCGAGCAGATCCGCGCGTTCGGTGTGTCCGAGGTCGCCGTCGCCGATCCCGGTGCCGCGTCGCGTCTCGACCTGCCGGTCCGCAGCGGTCCCGATGCCGTGACCGCACTCGTACGGGAGGTGGAGGCCGACGTCGTGCTCAACGGGCTCGTCGGCTCGCTCGGGCTCGCGCCGACCCTTGCCGCGCTGGAAACCGGCGCGCGGCTGGCACTGGCGAACAAGGAGTCCCTCGTCGCGGGTGGCGCCCTGGTGACCGCCGCAGCCGCCCCGGGGCAGATCGTGCCCGTCGACTCCGAGCACTCCGCGATGGCACAGTGCCTCCGCGGCGGCACCGCCGACGAGGTCGCACGCCTGGTCCTCACCGCCTCGGGTGGGCCGTTCCGCGGCTGGACGGCCGACCGCCTCGAATCGGTCACACCGGAGCAGGCCGGCGCACATCCGACGTGGTCGATGGGCCCGATGAACACACTCAACTCGGCGACCCTCGTCAACAAAGGACTCGAGCTCATCGAGGCGCACCTGCTGTTCGGTATTCCGTACGAGCGGATCGACGTCACCGTCCATCCCCAGTCGATCGTGCACTCGATGGTGACCTTCACCGACGGATCCACACTGGCCCAGGCGTCGCCGCCGTCGATGACCCTGCCGATCGCACTCGCGCTCGGCTGGCCGCACCGGGTGCCGGACGCTGCCCCGGCACTCGATTTCTCGACGGCGTTCACCTGGGAGTTCGAGCCGCTCGACAACGAGGTGTTCCCTGCCGTGGAGCTCGCGCGCGCCGCCGGAAGCCGAGGCGGGTGCCTCACCGCGGTGTACAACGCAGCGAACGAAATCGCGGCGGAGGCGTTCCTCGAGGGACGGCTGTCGTTCCCCCGGATCGTGCGGACCGTGGAGGCCGTGCTGGGCGAGGCGGACGAGTGGTCGGCGCAACCCAGTACCGTGGACGATGTGCTCGCAGCCGACGGCTGGGCCCGCAGCCGGGCGCGCACACTCGTCGACTAGGAGGATCGGCCACACATGATGTTCGCACTGGGCGTGCTCGTTTTCGCCTTCGGCATCGCCGCCTCTGTCGCGTTGCACGAAGCCGGTCACATGTGGACCGCACAGAGACTGGGCATGAAAGTCCGGCGGTACTACATCGGCTTCGGCCCCCGCATCTTCTCGTTCCGCCGCGGTGAGACCGAATACGGCCTCAAGGCGGTACCGGCCGGCGGCTTCTGCGACATCGCAGGCATGACCGCGCTCGACGAACTCGCACCCGACGAGTACGACCGCGCGATGTACAAGCAGAAGACGTGGAAGCGCCTCGTCGTCATGACCGGCGGCATCGGCATGAACTTCGCGCTGGGCATCGTCTTGATCTATGTCCTCGCGGTCACCTGGGCGCTGCCGCAACTGCGTCCCCAGGCCACGGTGGCGGAGGTGTCCTGCGTCGCGCCCAGCCAGGCAGGCGCGGAAGGCAACTACGCCCTCGCGCCGTGTACCGGCAGCGGACCGGCCGGAGAAGCCGGGATCCGGCCCGGTGACGTCATCGTCGCTGTGGACGGGCAGGAGGTCGAGGGGTTCTATTCGCTGGTCGAGGCGACGCGCGCCGCCACGGGCACCGTCGACTTCACCGTCGAGCGGGGCGACGAGACCCTGACCGTGCCCGTCACCGTCGAACAGGTCCAGCGGTACGTGGAGGACACCCGCACCGGGGAGA
Organism: Rhodococcus sp. NPDC019050; assembly: GCF_055664235.1. Classification (NCBI taxonomy): domain Bacteria; kingdom Bacillati; phylum Actinomycetota; class Actinomycetes; order Mycobacteriales; family Nocardiaceae; genus Rhodococcus; species Rhodococcus sp. NPDC019050. The sequence continues at coordinate 117,794 of NZ_JBVOON010000002.1, forward strand.
TCACCTCGGAGACCGTCGGCGCGATCGGCGTGACGGGAGAGGAGAACCGGCCCACCGAATACAACGCCCTCACGGCCATCCCGGGAACACTGAAATTCACCGGCGATCTGATGGTCATCACGGCGCAGTCGCTCATGGATCTGCCCAGCAAGGTGTCGGATCTGTGGACCGCCGTGACGGGAGGGGAGCGTGCCGTCGACACCCCCGTCAGCGTGGTCGGTGCCAGCGTCATCGGCGGCCAGTTCGCGGAACGGGGAATCTGGCAGTCGTTCGTACTGCTGCTCGCCCAGCTCAACTTCTTCCTCGGTGCCTTCAACCTCCTGCCGCTGCTCCCGCTCGACGGCGGACACATGGCCGTGGCCGTCTATGAACGCGTCCGCAACTGGATTCGCGGACTGCGCGGACTCCCGGACGGAGCACCCGTCGACTACATGAAACTGCTCCCGCTGACCTATGTCGCGGTGGTGATCGGCGGCGCGTTCATGATCCTCACCCTCACCGCCGACATCATCAACCCCATCCAGCTGTTCTGACCTGCGCGGCTAGACTTGCCGGGTAGCTACGAAAGAAGGCGAACTGTGACCAGCCCCGTCGGATTGGGCATGCCCGAACTGCCTGCGGTCCTCGCACCGCGACGCAAGACACGCCAGCTCATGGTCGGCAATGTCGGTGTCGGCAGCGATCACCCCATCTCCGTGCAGTCGATGTGCACCACCAAGACGCACGACATCAACGCGACTCTGCAGCAGATCGCCGAGCTCACCGCCTCGGGCTGCGACATCGTGCGTGTCGCCTGCCCCCGGCAGGAGGACGCGGACGCTCTCGCGACCATCGCGCGGAAGAGCCAGATCCCGGTGATCGCCGACATCCACTTCCAGCCCCGGTACATCTTCGCGGCGATCGACGCGGGATGCGCGGCGGTGCGGGTGAACCCCGGCAACATCAAGGAGTTCGACGGCCGCGTCAAGGAAGTCGCCAAGGCCGCCGGCGACGCGGGCATTCCGATCCGCATCGGCGTCAACGCCGGTTCGCTCGACCCGCGCCTGATGCAGAAGTACGGCAAGGCGACTCCCGAAGCCCTCGTCGAGTCCGCGCTGTGGGAAGCGAGCCTGTTCGAGGAACACGGCTTCGGCGACATCAAGATCTCGGTCAAGCACAACGACCCGGTGATCATGGTCGAGGCGTACCGCCAACTCGCCGCCCAGTGCGACTACCCGCTGCACCTCGGGGTGACCGAGGCAGGACCGGCGTTCCAGGGCACCATCAAGTCCGCGGTCGCGTTCGGCGCACTGCTGAGCGAAGGCATCGGCGACACCATCCGGGTCTCGCTGTCCGCACCGCCGGCGGAGGAGATCAAGGTCGGCACGCAGATCCTGCAGTCGCTCAACCTGCGCCCACGCAAGCTGGAAATCGTCTCGTGCCCGTCGTGCGGGCGCGCCCAGGTCGACGTGTACACGCTGGCCGACGAGGTCTCCGCCGGACTCGAGGGCATGGAGATCCCGCTGCGCGTCGCCGTCATGGGCTGCGTCGTCAACGGGCCGGGTGAGGCACGCGAGGCCGATCTCGGTGTGGCATCGGGCAACGGCAAGGGCCAGATCTTCGTCAAGGGCAAGGTCATCAAGACGGTGCCGGAAGCGCAGATCGTGGAGACACTGATCGAAGAGGCGATGCGGATCGCCGAGGACATGGAGGGCGAAGCCGGAGCCGGAAACCCCGTTGTGTCCGTCGGCTGATACCCCGATTTCCATGTGCGGGTGACGCGTGGCACCCTGATCTCGTATCAGCTTGTCGACGGGTGGTGAGCGAGTGCTCAAGCTTCTGGGTGTCCGGTCGCTGGGCGGCCGGGACACGGCCTCGGTGTTGCGGGTGCTCGCGCGAGACCCCGTGGCGTCGTGCATGGTGGCCGGGCGCATCGAGGAATACGGACTCGACGGTCGCGCCGTCGGCGGCGACATGTGGAGCCGCGGCGGACCGGAGTCCTCGCTCTGCTTCGCGGGAGCCAATCTCATCCCCCTGCTGGGAAACCCCGACGACATACAGGCATTCGCCGAGCGTGCCGTTCGCGGGCCTCGTCTGTGCTCGTCGATCGTGGGCCGCGCGGAGTACGCCCTGCCGATGTGGGACGCGCTCGCGCCGGCGTGGGGACCTCCGCGGGAAGTCCGCGCCGAGCAACCGCTGCTGGTGCTCGACCGGGAACCGCGCGTCGACCCGGACCCACGCGTGCGCCGGGTGCGCCCGGAAGAACTCGACGCCTACCTGCCTGCCGCGATTTCGATGTTCATCGAGGAAGTCGGTGTCGACCCGCGTCTCGGCGACGGGGGAGCAGGCTACCGCCGCAGGGTGGCGAGCCTCATCGCGGCCGGACGGGCCTGGGCCCGGTTCGAGGATGGCCGCGTCGTGTTCAAAGCCGAGGTCGGTTCACAATCCTCCACGGTCGGGCAGATCCAGGGTGTCTGGGTCGATCCGGAAAAGCGTGGTCTCGGGCTGGGTTCCGCCGGCACGGCCGCGGTCGGCGCGGCAGTGACCGCCGCCGGGCGGCTGCCGAGCCTGTACGTCAACAGCTTCAACACCCGGGCCCGGGCCGCGTACGAACGGGTGGGTTTCCGCCAGGTTGCGACATTTACGACGGTGCTTCTCGACTGACGCGTTCCGGCCGTTTCGGGCGTTCCTCCGCTTACGATGACGGGCGATGAGACCACGAGGTTCGAACTCGGTGCCTGCACGCGGGGGCCGTCTCCGGGTCGTTGCGGCCTGGGCGGCGACGGCGTTGCTGTGCGGTCTCGTCGTGGCGTGTACGCCTCGCGCCTCCGGTCCCGACGCGGCTGCGCAACTGTTCTTCTCGGACTTCGCATCACAGGATTTTGCTGGAGCCGCCGCACGCTCCGACCGGCCGGACGAGGCCGAGACCGCGCTGGCCGAGGTTTGGGACGGGCTGCAAGCCGAATCGCTCGTGGCGCGCACGACGTCCACGCGCATCGACGGTGATTCCGCGACCGTGGGATACAGCTACGAATGGCACCTCCCGCGGGAGCGGGTGTGGCAGTACGCCGGTGAGCTGCACATGGGGCGAAGCGGCGATCAATGGTCGGTCAGATGGGCGAAATCCGCCGTTCATCCGCAACTCGGCAACCGCCAAACCGTACAGTTGCGCAGCACTGCGGCGCCGCGTGCCCGTGTCAACGAGCATGCGGGCAGCGACGTGCTCGTGCCCGGCACCGTCTACGGGGTGGCGTTCGACGCGGCCCGGAGCGAGGACGTGTCCTCGGCCGCCAGGGCGCTGGCATCCGCACTCGGGCAGTTCGATTCGTCGCTCAGTGCCCAGGCCATCGCGGAGTCGGTGACCGCGGTGTCCGGGCCGCGTTCGGTGGTGCGACTCGGTGAGGAGGACTACGAGCGCGTCGCCGATCGGCTTGCCGCGATACCCGGTGTGGTGGTCACCGAACAGGCGGACCTCGTCTCGACCGACCGTACGTTCGCGCCCGATCTCGTCGGTCAGGTGAAGAAGACCGTCATCGACGAAGTGGACGGCACCGCAGGGTGGAGCGTCGTGATCGTCAACCAGTACGGCGTCGACACCGATGTGCTCACCGAGACGCAACCCCGTCCGGTGCCGTCTGTTTCGATCAGCCTCGACCGCCCGATCCAGGTCGCAGCGCAGAACGCGGTGAATGCCCGTGCCGAACAGGCGATGACGGTGGTCGTCGAGGCTTCCACCGGTGCGGTGCTGGCAGTGGCGCAGAACACGGCGGCCGACCGGGACGGGCCGGTGGCGCTCGCGGGACAATACCCGCCCGGCTCGACATTCAAGATCGTCACCTCGGGTGCCGCGATGGCGAGCGGTCTCGCGTCACCGGAGACGACGGTGCCGTGCCCCGGCCGCATCGTCATCGGTGACCGCAGCATCCCGAACTACAACGAGTTCGCGCTCGGCACCGTCTCGCTGGCCACCGCGTTCGCACGGTCGTGCAACACCTCGTTCGCTCACCTCGCGTCGGAAATGACTCCGGACGCATTGAACGTCGCCGCGGCCTGCTTCGGAATCGGTGTCGACTACGAGGTGGTCGGCATGCCCACGTTCACCGGTTCCGTGCCACCGGCCGAAGACCTCGTCGAACGCACCGAAGACGGATTCGGGCAGGGCAAGGTGGTCGTCAGCCCGTTCGGAATGGCCCTGGCTGCGGCTACCGTCGCCGCCGGGCGCACGCCCGTTCCGTATCTGATCGAGGGCCGGGAGACAGTGGTGCAGGGCGATCCGTCACCGGTCGATCCCGACGTCGTGGCCGGCCTGCGCGACATGATGCGTCTGGTGATCACCAGCGGCACCGCCGACCGCATCCGTGATCAGGGCGATGTGTACGGCAAGACCGGTGAAGCGGAGGTCGAAGGGGGATCGCACTCGTGGTTCGTCGGCTACCGGGGCGACCTCGCGTTCGCGACCCTGGTGGTGCGGGGCGGCAGTTCGGACAACGCCGTTGCCGTCACCCGGGACATGTTCGCCGCTCTCCCGCCCGGCTACCGCGACGACGGAGCGTGACCGTTCATCTCGCGGGCGGCTCCGCCCGGTCGAGTGTGCGATGGGTGAGTCCGCCGCGTCGTCCTGCCACCCACGTGACCAGCCACAACAGCGCTCCGATGCCGAGCAGAACCCCCGCGATCCGGTATTGGGTGCCCGGCCGATCGACGAACGGGGACACGAGGAACAGGCAACTCGCAGCACCCAGCACCGGAAGTACCGTGGGCGCGCGGAAATGCTCGTGGTCGACGTGATCGCGGCGAAGTACCAACACGACCACGTTGACGATGGCGAAGACCATGAGCAGCAGTAGCGCGGTCGTGCCGCCGAGTTCGGGGATCTCCCCGACGAAGGTGATGAGGCCGATCGCGAGCAGGGTGGTGAATGCGATCGCCACGTGCGGCGTGTGGCGCGTCCGGTGCACCTTTCCCAGCGCCGCGGGAACGACGCCCTCGTGCGAGATCCCGTACAGCAGGCGGCTCGCCATCAACATGTTGATCAGAGCGGTGTTGGCGACCGCGAACATGGTGATGAAGGCGAAGATCCCGACCGGAAAGGCCGGTGCGCCTGCCTCCACCACTCGCAGCAGCGGGGTCTCACCTTCGCCGAGCAGGTCCGGCGGTACCAGCGCCACGGCGGTGACGGACACCAGGACATAGATTAGGGCGGTGATGCACAGGCCGCCGAGCAGCACCTTCGGGAAGATCCGGGTGGGGTTCTTGCATTCCTCGGCCATGTTGACCGAGTCTTCGAAACCGACCATCGCGAAGAACGCGAGTGCTGTGCCGGCCACGACGGCGGTGAACACGGAACGGTCGCCGGTGTCGATGTCGACCACCCGCGAGAAGTCACCGTTGCCGAAGCCCAGCGCCCACATCCCGATGAAGACGATGATCAGAAGACCGGAGAGTTCGACGACCGTGAGCACGACATTCGTCTTCACGCTCTCGCTGACCCCGCGCATGTTGATGAGGGCCACCGCGAGCACGAATCCCAGTGCTACCAGGGTGATTCCGATTCCGCCCGTGATGTCGAGTTCGAACGCCTCGGCGAAATTCGCGGCGAACGCTCGTGCCGCCGTCGACGCCGAGGTGATGCCGGAGGCCATCACCGTGAATGTGACCATGTACGTGAGGAACTGGATCCCGAAGGCCTTGTGCGTGTACAGCGCTGCGCCCGCGGCCTGCGGGTATTTCGTGACCAGTTCGAGGTAGCTGAACACCGTGATGGTCGCGACGGCGAATGCCACCAGGAACGGTAGCCACACCACCCCGCCGACCTCGTTCGCGACATTGCCGGTCAGAGCGTAGATCCCGGTGCCGAGGATGTCGCCGACGATGAAGAGCAGGAGCAGACCTGGTCCCATCACGCGCTTCAATTCGGGTGCTGCGGTGGTCTCGGGCATCGAACACTCTCCTTTCCGATGCCCGCCGATCCGGTGCCGAACAGGTCAGGGCAGCAGACCCGATTTTCGCGCGGCGACCACTGCTTCGTGGCGGGAATGAACGTCGAGTTTGCTCATCGCGCTGCGCAGATAACTCTTGACGGTCTCCGGGCCGACCGACAGTCGACGCGCGATCTCGGGATTGCTGCACCCCAGCGCGACGTAGGAGAGGACATCGGTCTCGCGCGGGGAGAGCGTCACCTCAGCCCCGGCACCGCCACCGCCCGCCAGTGCTGCGGCGAGTCGCTCCGACAGCGAACGCAGACGACTCTGCAGCGCCTCGTCCTCCGTTTCGTGCGCCAGCGTGCGCAATTCGGCGTGGACCTCGCGAACGTGCGCGGTAGCCACGGGATCGGGGTCACCGGATCCGAGGTGCACGAGCATCGCCATCCGTCGATCCACTTCGTCCCGCACGGCGATCTCGTCGGCAAGCCGTCCCGCGGTCTGCATGAACGCGTTGACCGCGCGTTCGCCGAGCGGCCCGCATTCCCGTGCAGCGCCGTACAACACGGCACGGGCAACGCCGCCGACCATCACCGGCACCGCAACGATCGATCGGAGTCCTTCGCCGAGTACCGGACGGTCGAAGTGATGGGTGATCGACGACGACCTCCCGTAATCCGCCACGGTCACGGGGCGGCCCTCGGACAGCACTCGTCCGCCGAGACCGGCGCGAGGAGGCACGACGACACCGGCGAGGCTGTTGGTCCGAGTTCCGAAGAACTCGCTCAGGTGCAGTTTGTCGTGCTGAACCTCACCGGCGAACACGACGGGCAGTTGTGACTGCGAGGCGGTACGACGCAACTCGAGGCGCAGCGCGTCGCCGTCGCGGGGGCGCAGCAGCGGCGACGAGACGACCGGCACGTGGGCCACCCCTTTCCGGGGGTATCGGAACCATGGTGTGATTCGGATCATAGAGCGGTAGGGCGAGCGCGTGGACATCGGCTCGCCGCGCGAGCCAACGAGAGGACGGACCCCATGGTCGACACAGCGATCCGAGTTCGGGAACTGCTGAACCGTTACGACACTCCCGACGCGTGCGCCGCACGGTTGCTCTGCGACGACCATCCGGCCGACGCGGTGGCATTCACGGTGATCGACCCCGATCTGACGTCCGTCGATCTCACCTACGGTGAGCTGCGAGAACGATCGGAGCGCTTCGCCGCGGCGCTCGCGCACCTCGGTGTCGAACCCGGTGACCACGTTGCGACGCTGATGGGGAAGTCCGCCGACCTCGTCGTCGCGGTGCTCGGTATCTGGCGTCGCGGCGCGGTGCACGTTCCGTTGTTCACCGCGTTCGCGCCTCCCGCCATCGCGTTCCGGTTGCAGGCCAGCGGTGCCCGCGTCGTGATCGCGGACGGCGACCAGGTGGGCAAACTCGCGCCGGGCGAGGACATGCCCGACGACGCTCCCTGGCAGGTCGTGGTCGCAGGCGAGAGCAGCGGCGTCGGCCTGCGTTTCGCGGACCTGCTCGCGTCCCATTCCGCGGACGACCCGCGGGCCGCCGCAGTCTCGGTGGGGGCCACCGGTGGTCTCGTGCAACTGTTCACCTCGGGCACGACGGGCACACCGAAGGGTGTGCCGGTACCGGTGAAAGCGCTCGCATCGTTCCACGCGTATCTCGAGTTCGGACTCGACGTGCGCGAGGACGACGTGTTCTGGAACGCGGCGGATCCCGGCTGGGCCTACGGCCTGTACTACGCGTTGCTCGGCCCGCTGGCGGCAGGGCGACGGAGCATCCTTCTGCACGGAGGGTTCTCACCCGCGCTGACATGGCAGATCCTCGACCGTTTCGGCGTCACCAACTTCGCTGCCGCCCCCACGGTCTACCGGAGCCTGCGGGCCGATACCGCGGCGCACCCGGCAGTCTCGCTGCGACGCGCGTCGTCGGCGGGAGAGCCGCTCACCCCCGACGTGCTCGCGTGGTCGTCGGAGACCCTCGGCGTGGTGGTGCGCGACCAGTACGGACAGACCGAGCACGGCATGTTCGTCGTGGACGCATGGGCGGACGAACTGCGCGAACAGGTTCCGTCGCAGTCGATGGGCAAGCCACTGCCCGGCTGGACCTGCGCCGTATTGCGCGACGACAGCGACGAGGTCGCAGCGCCCGGAGAAATCGGCAGAGTCGCGATCGACGTCCACGCGAGCCCCCTCGTGTGGTTCACCGGGTATGTCGACGCACCGGAGAAGACTGCGGACCGGTTCACCGACGACGGCCGGTGGTATCTGACCGGCGATGCCGGCAAGGTCGACGAGAACGGGTTCTTCTACTTCTCCTCACGGGACGACGACGTCATCATCATGGCCGGATACCGCATCGGTCCCTTCGACGTCGAGTCGGTGCTCGTGATGCATCCCGACGTGGTGGAGGCCGCGGTGGTGGGAGTGCCCGACGAGCTTCGCGGCGAGGTCCTCGAGGCATTCGTGGTGGTGCGGGATGGTGTCGAGGGTGACGACGCTCTCGAGCGCGACCTGCAGCAACTGGTGAAGAAGAAGTTCGCGGCCCACGCCTATCCGCGGACCGTGCACTTCGTGCCGCACCTGCCCAAGACACCCAGTGGCAAGGTGCAGCGCTACATCCTGCGCCGCGGGCACGACGTGACCTCCTAACGCCGACGACGGGCTCGGCCGGGTGTCGGTGGGAGCGGGGCACGGCGGGTTAATCTGATTCCATGCCTACCCGCGCCCCGCTCGTCCCCGGTACCGCGACACCGATCCGTGAGGTGCCCAAGTCGATCGAGCGTCCCGAATATGTGTGGAAGCCGACCGCGAACGAGGGCAACGAGCCGTGGGTGCAGACACCCGAGACCATCGACAAGGTGCGGATCGCATCGAAGATCGCTGCGCAGGCACTGATCGAGGCAGGGAAAGCGGTCGCGCCGGGAGTCACCACCGACGAGATCGACCGTGTCGCACACGAGTACATGTGCGATCACGGTGCGTATCCGTCCGACCTCGGATACCGCGGATTCCCGAAGTCGGTGTGCGTGTCGCTCAACGAGGTAATCTGCCACGGGATCCCGGACACCACGGTGATCGAGGACGGCGACATCGTGAACATCGATGTGACCGCGTACATCCACGGCGTGCACGGGGACACCAACGCGACGTTCTTCGCCGGTGATGTGTCCGAGGAGGCACGGCTTCTCGTCGAACGCACTCGTGAGGCGACGGCCCGTGCGATCAAGGCGGTCGCGCCCGGCCGGGCACTGAATGTGGTCGGCCGCGTCATCGAGTCGTACGCCAACCGATTCGGGTACGGAGTGGTGCGTGATTTCACCGGCCACGGGATCGGCGAGACCTTCCACAACGGTCTGATCGTCTTCCACTACGACCGTCCGGACATCGACACGGTTCTCGAGCCGGGCATGGTGTTCACCATCGAGCCGATGATCAACCTGGGCACTCCGGACTACGAGATCTGGGACGACGGCTGGACCGTCGTGACCAAGGATCGCAAGTGGAGTGCTCAGTTCGAGCACACGCTGGTCGTGACCGACAACGGCGCGGAGATCCTCACCGTCGCGTGACGGTCGCCGGCGGCGACGCGGCGGCAACCGTCACACGGGCGGTGTCACCCTTCGGCGGCCTGCTGTGCGCGGGCGTACGCGAGGTGGAGGAAATCCGCACCGGTGAGCGCCGCGAGCGCGTCGACGATGACGGCCGTGGCTCTCGGGACGAACACCCTGCCGACGGTGACAGCGGTGATCGCCCACACGTCGAAGCAGAACGGGCACGTCAGCAACTCGCCGATGCTGTGCTTGAGACCGGTGCGCCCGACGGGCCGGTCCATGACCTCGCCGGGGCCACCTTTTTCGCCGGGTTTGGTGAACGGGGCACGAAGTGGTCGCGTGACCGAAGTCTTGGTCACCGTCCGCGACAGTTTGTGGGCCGCGGCGGCGGAGACGACGAGGTCCCGGACACCCATCCGGTCCGGTAGGCGCTTCGGGGTGACCGCCGTGAGGACGGCGACCACAGTCACGAACAGGCCGTACAGCAGGAGCGTCGCCACGTAGCCGCCGAGTTCCGAGTTCTCGGAACGGTCGGCCTCCGGCGGTTCTGCAGGTTCTGCCGCTGCGTCACGTTCCGCACGACCGTGGGCCGGGTCGAGAGCGGAGACCATGTCGTGGGCGGACATATCGGGGGCGGACACGGTGCCGGACGGATCGTTTCGGGGTGAGCCGTCACCATTGTTCGTCGGAGTCATAGCGCCCGGTTTCCCGGGCAGTTCGCAATTAAACAGGCGATGTGGACCCGCGAGTCGCGCGTGCCCTACCGGCCGGTCCGGGCGGCGGAGACACACCCGGTCGGCCGGAGGGAAGCGTGTAGCGTTCCGGGGCATGGAATCGACGACTGTGACCACGGATTCGGGTTCGTTCCAGGTGCGCATCGACGGACCCGAAAGCAGGCACACCGTGCTCCTGCTGCCCGACGCAGGACAGGGAGCCGGCGTATTCGACGCGGTGTGCGAACGGCTGCACAACTCCGATCTGCGTACGGTCGTGCCGGAAAGCCTCGACGGTATGAACCCGGACGATGTGTTCGCAGTGCTCGATCACTTGGCCCTGCCGTGGGTGCATCTCGCCGGCACAGGCGCAGGCGCCGAACTTGCGTGGGCAGTCGCCTCGGGCCGGTTCGGCCGGTTCGCGAGTCTGGTCGTCGTGGACCGCGGTCACCCGGTCGTCCCGATGGCCGACGGCACCGTCCGCGATTCTGCGGCGCAGGTGGCCGAGGTCCCCACCACCATCGTGGTCGGAGATCCCGCACGCATGCCGGAAGCGGACGCTTCGATGAGGTACGTGACCGGTGAGTTCCGCGTGGTCGACCTCGGTGACATCGACGACGTGCCCGCGCGCGCCGCGGCGGAATTCGCGTCGGCGATCGCCCTGCGCACCGGGAGCTGGTAGAGCACAGCGCATTCCGGCCCCCGCGCCCCGGAGAGCGGCGAGGGCCGGACGGACGGGTAGTGCCTACAGTCCGAGCAGGGCGTTCTCCACCAGTTCGGGAAGGGCCGGGTGGATCCAGTACTGCTGGGTCGCCATGTCGCGCGCGGTGATGCCGAAGGCCATCGCCTGGATGAGCGGCTGGATGACCGTCGACGCCTGGGCGCCGATGATGTGGGCGCCGAGGAGCAGTCCGGTGGACCGATCGGCGATCAGTTTGCAGAAGCCCTCGGTGTCTTCCATCGCCCAGCCGTAGGCGACGTTTCCGTAATCCTGGATCTTCACCGAGATGTCGTATCCCGCGGCGAGTGCCTCCGCTTCGGTGAGTCCGACCGTCGCGATCTGCGGTTCGGTGAACACCGCGGCGGGAACGAACCGGTGATCGGTGCGCTGCAAGGCCGAGGTGTCCGGTCCCCACGCGTCGTGGAGGAGATTGTGCTGCACGACTCGCGCTTCGTGATTCGCGACGTGCTTGAGTTGATGCGGCGACGACACGTCGCCCAGTGCGAATACGCCCTCTGCCGTTGTGCGCTGGAATTCGTCGACGACGATGCTCCCGGCCGCGTCGAGTTCGATTCCCGCCGCCGCGGCGTCGAGCAGATCGCCGTTGGGCCGGCGGCCGGTCGCGACGAGCAGCACGTCACCGGCCACCACGGTGCCGTCGGCGAGTTCGACCTCCACGCCGTCACCCACCGGCATGAACGCGCGTGCCGGGTTCTCCAGATGGACGTCCCACTTCTGCTGCGCGAGTGCGGTGAAGCGTTCGGAGAGGTCGGTGTCGAGGTGGCGCAACAGCCTGCTGCTCCGTCCGATCACCGACACCTTCGTGCCGAGGGCGGAGAAGACGTGGGCGAACTCCATTGCGATGAAGCCGGTTCCGAGAATCACCATCGATTCGGGGAGCTTCGGGAGCCGCATGATGTTGTTGCTCGTGTAGTAGGTCACCCCACCGTCGAGCACTTCCTGCGGGATCTCGGAACGCGCGCCCGCCGCGACGACGATCTGGTCCGCGGTGATGGTTTCGCCTGTTCCGGTGTCGAGTGTGCGCTCACCGACGAACCGGGCCCGGCCGTTGTAGACGGTGACGTTCGCGCACCCCTCGCGCCGATACTGTTCGCCGCCGGCGGCGATCGGATCGATGCGGCCGAACACCCGGTCGACGATGTCGTTCCAGCGGACACCGTCGATCGTGGCGTCGATTCCGTACTTGGATGCCGAACGGATCGTGCTCGCGACGTCGGCTGCGTACACGTACATCTTCGTCGGGATGCAGCCCACGTTCAGGCAGGTGCCACCGAAGGTGCCCTCCTCCAGCAGTGCGACGCGCTTACCGTCGTAGCGCTCGTCGATGATCGAGTTTCCCGATCCGGTGCCGATGATCGCGAGGTCGTAGTGGGTCACGCGTGTTCTCCCGTGGGTCGTGGCGGTGCGGAAACATCCCCGGCGCCGGCGGGCTCGCCCGCGGTACCGTCTCCGTTCAACCATTCCAGCCACTGGTCCAATTCCCGGAATGCGGTGGCCAGGGGGCCGGGTGTGGAGAGAAACACATCGTGTCGCGCCCCGATGATCGGCACGATCGTGGTGCGGTCACCGAGGCAACCCGCCCACCGGGCGATCTGCCGCACGTCGAGGACCGCGTCGACGGTGTCGATCGTGGCGTCGTATTTCGGCGCGAAGCGCGACGCTCCCGACCGCAGGATCAACGACGGGACGCCTACGTCCAGACCCCGGTGCAAGCGCGCCTGCCCGATGCGTACGGCGCGCAACCATCCGAATCTGACGGGGAAGCCGGTGAGCGGTTTCAGATCGAGGTCGTAGGTCCAGCCGCCGTGTTGCAGGCTCGCGCCGTAGGTGTCGAACTTCCGGCCGGGCACGGCGGCGTGAGGCCGGAGCCGCCCGAGGACGTCGATCGCGGCGGTGCCGACGTTGCGCAGGTACGACGGGCCCTGCAGATCGAACCAGGGGCTGTTGAGAACGAGTCCCCGTACGCCGGCGGCCTCGGTTCCGCCCGGCTGCCGGTTGAGGCGGTCGAGCCACAGCGGAAGCACCAGACCGCCGGTGGAGTGCGCGGCGAGTACGACGCCGCCACCGGAAACCTCGGCGGAGACGATGCGCAGGGCTTCGTCGAGTTCCTGGTCGTAGTACCCGAGGTCGGTGACGAAATGGGGCGTCTGGCCAGGTGCCCGCGAGCGCCCGCATTTTCGCAGGTCGAGTGCGAAGAACCGGTAGCCCTGCGCCGCGGCATGCTCCGCGATGTGCTGCTGGAAGAAGTAGTCGGTGAACCCGTGTACGTAGAGAACGGCCCGGTCGGGCAGGTCTCGCGTCTCCGCGGCACCGCCGCTGTTCGGCTGGTACCGCACCAGGGTCGCCGTGATCTCGCCTTCCCCGTCGGGGTCGTCGCCCAGGGGCAGCACGAGCTGCTCGTATCCGTCGCCCAGGATGTCGGGCTGCCAAGTAGTCACTATCACACTCTAGGAGGCTTCGGACGTAGGTCGCGTGGGTACACAATTAGGTGAAATGAAGGGGCGGTAAACGCGCGGGTAACCTGTGCGTCGCAGTCGCGCGACTGTGGACGAATCCTGAACTCGAGGATTGTGTGCGGGCGCGTTCGGGACACTCACGTGAGCGGTGCGCGATAGCGCGGCGGCACGTGCGAACAGACAAGGAAGTCGATTTCCCCGTGTCAGAGAACGTGGTAGAGGCGAAAACCGATGTAGTGCTCGTGGGCGCGGGCATCATGAGCGCGACCCTCGGCGCGCTGATGCGTCAACTCCAGCCGGACTGGTCGATCACCGCCTTCGAGAGGCTCGACGCCGTCGCAGCGGAGAGCAGCGACCCGTGGAACAACGCGGGCACGGGCCATTCGGCACTGTGTGAGCTGAATTACACTCCGGGCAAGCCCGACGGCTCGGTGGAGATCGCCAAGGCCGTCAACGTCAACGAGCAGTTCCAGGTTTCGCGCCAGTTCTGGTCGTACGCGGTCGACAACGGCATCCTGTCCGACCCCAAGAACTTCATCAACCCGATCCCGCACGTGAGCTTCGTGCATGGTGCCGACGACGTGAAGTACCTGCGGGCGCGGTACGACGCGCTGGCAGGCCACCCGCTGTTCGCGGGCATGGAGTACTCCGAGAGCCCCGAATTCTTCGCCGAGCGGCTGCCGCTCATGGCCGCGGGCCGCGACTACACCGACCCGGTGGCACTGAACTGGACCGAGACCGGAACCGACGTCGACTTCGGTGCACTGACAAAGCAGCTCATCAACAACGTCGCCGCGTCCGGCGGCACGGTGTTCTTCGGCCACGAGGTCACCAACATCACCAAGCAGTCCGACGGCAGCTGGATCGTCAAGGTCCGCAACCGCCGCACCGGCGAATCGCGCAAGGTGCACGCGAAGTTCGTCTTCGTCGGCGCCGGCGGCGGAGCCCTCCACCTGCTGCAGAAGTCCGGCATCTCCGAAGCCAAGGGCTTCGGCGGATTCCCCGTGTCCGGCGCGTTCCTGCGCTGCACCAACCCCGACGTGATCGCCCGGCACAGCGCCAAGGTGTACGGCAAGGCAGCGGTGGGTGCGCCCCCGATGTCGGTGCCGCACCTCGACACCCGCGTGATCGGCGGCAAGCAGGGTCTGCTGTTCGGCCCGTACGCCGGCTGGTCGCCCAAGTTCCTCAAGCAGGGCGGTGTCATGGACCTGCCCAAGTCGATCAAGCCGAACAACCTGATGTCCATGCTCGGCGTCGGTGTGACCGAACTCGGCCTGGTCAAGTACCTCGTCGGTGAGCTCACCCAGTCGCCGGCCGACCGTATCGGCACCCTCGCCGAGTTCGCCCCCGAGGCACGACTCGAGGACTGGGAGCTGATCGTCGCCGGACAGCGCGTGCAGGTGATCCGCCGCAAGGGTGCGGGCGGCGTGCTCGAGTTCGGTACCGCCGTGGTCAGCGCCGCCGACGGGTCGATCGCCGGTCTGCTCGGCGCGTCGCCGGGTGCCTCCACCGCCGTTCCCGCCATGCTCGACGTGCTCGAGCGCTGCTTCCCGCAGCAGTGGGCCGGCTGGCAGCCCAAGCTTCGCGAGATGGTTCCCTCCCTGGGCGTGAAGCTGTCCGAGAACCCGGATCTGTTCCGTCAGGTGTGGGAGGACAGCACCAAGAAGCTTCAGCTCGACGTCGTCCCCGGTCGCGGACAGGTCGCCCCCGTGGAGCCTGCCGCCGTCTGACGCACGGCACGGATATCGCGGCCCGGCGGTTCGCCGCCGGGCCGCAGTCGTCCGCTACCGGCGGGCGATACGAGGAGCGCTCCGGGGATTCGCCTTCCGCGGTCGGTTCCGACAGAGAAAAAAAGACGATGGGGAGTACCGGTGCCGGTTGCCGATCACGAGACCAATTACCTGGTGGGGCTCGATCTCCACGGACGACGCGTGGTCGTCGTCGGCGGCGGCAGCGTCGCACAACGTCGGCTGGGGCTGCTGGTGGCCTCGGGGGCGAACGTGCACGTCGTCGCGCGTGCCGCGACCCCGGCGGTGGAGAGCCTGGCGACGAAGGGCCGAATTTCACTCGACGTCCGCGACTACCGTGACGGCGACCTCGACGGCGCCTGGTACGCGATGGCCTGCACGAACGAACCTGACACCAACGCCGCGATCGTCGCCGAGGCGGAGCGCCGCAGAATCTTCTGCGTGCGCGCCGACAGCGCCCGCGGAGGAAGTGCGGTCACACCCGCGACCACCCGGTACGACGGTCTGTCCGTCGGGGTGCTTGCCGGTGGTGACCACCGCAGATCCGCATCGGTGCGTACCGCGATCCGGGACGCGTTGGCCGGCGCGGCACTGTCCGACGTCACGGACGACGCCGCACCCAAGCCCACCGGTGTGGCACTGGTCGGCGGCGGCCCCGGCGACCCGGACCTGATCACCGTCCGGGGGCGGCGATTGCTGGCCCGCGCTGATGTGGTGGTTGCGGACCACCTCGCCCCACAGGAACTGCTCGCCGAACTGGATCCGCACGTCGAGGTGATCGATGCGGCCAAGTTGCCCTACGGCCGGGCGATGGCACAGCAGGCCATCAACGACATCCTGATCGACCGGGCGAAGGCCGGAAAGTTCGTCGTCCGGCTCAAGGGCGGCGACCCGTACGTGTTCGGACGGGGATACGAAGAACTCGAGGCCTGCACGGCCGCCGGCGTACCGGTCACCGTCGTGCCGGGCATCACCAGCGCGATCTCCGTGCCCTCGGCGGCGGGGATCCCCGTGACCCACCGTGGGGTGACGCACGAATTCGTCGTGGTGAGCGGACACGTCGCGCCCGACCACCCCGACTCGCTCACCGACTGGGACGCGCTGGCGAAACTGCGCGGCACCCTCGTCCTGCTCATGGCCGTCGAACGTATCGGTGCGTTCGCCGATGTCCTGACGGCCGGCGGCAAGCCCGCGGACACCCCGGTGACCGTCGTGCAGGAAGGCACCCTGGCCACGCAGAAGGTGCTCCGGACCGATCTGGGCCACGTCGCTGCCCGAGTGCGGGAGGAGGGTACCCGCCCGCCCGCCATCATCGTCATCGGTCCGGTCGCCGGATTCGGTCGGGAGGGTCGGTAACGTTGGACCCCGTGGCACACACCTCGGAAACCGCACCCGCCTCGGGCGCCGCGCACCCCATGACCGCTCGTGCACTCGCGCTGGCCACGTTGGTCCTCAGCGGATTACAGCTCATGGTGGTGCTCGACGGCACCGTCGCCAATCTCGCGCTCGCGCCGTTGCAGGCCGACCTCGCGCTGTCCGACGCCGGCCGGAACTGGGTCCTCACCGCGTACGCGCTCGCCTTCGGCGGGCTGATGCTGCTCGGCGGCCGCCTCGGCGACAGTTTCGGCCGCAAACGCATGTTCATCACCGGCGTCGGCCTGTTCACCCTGGCATCGCTGCTGTGCGGGCTGGCCACCAACGAGGCGATGCTCATCGGTGCGCGAGCACTGCAGGGCGTCGGAGCGGCGATCGCGTCGCCGACAGCCCTCGCGCTCGTCGCGACGACCTTCGCCGCCGGGCCGGCACGTAATCGCGCCATCGCCGTCTTCGCCGCTATGACGGGCGTCGGATCGATCGCGGGTCTCATCCTGGGCGGGGCGCTCACCCAGGTGTCGTGGCGATGGATCTTCCTCATCAACGTTCCGATCGGTGTCGTGATCGTCGTGCTCGCGCTCAGCGCACTGCGCGAAACCTCCTCGGAGCGTCTGGCGCTGGATGTGCCGGGCGCCATCCTCGCGACGCTCGGATGCACCGGCATCGTGTTCGGCCTCACCGAAGGCCCCGAACTCGGCTGGGGGAGCGTCGCCGTGATCGGTGCGCTCACCGCCGGCGTCGTCCTGCTCGGGATCTTCCTGCTGGTCGAACGCCGCGCCGAGAACCCACTCCTCCCGTTCGTGCTGTTCCGCAACAAAAACCGCGTGGCGACCTTCGTGGCGATCTTCTTCGCCGGCGCGGTGATGTTCAGCCTCGCGGCCTTCGTGGCGTTGTTCGTGCAGGACGTCCTCGGTTACACCCCGCTGCAGGCGGGCCTCGCGTTCGTGCCGTTCGCATTCGGTCTCGGGGGAGCGGCCGCGGCGTCGTCCAAGCTCGCGGCCCGCATACAGCCCCGGTGGCTGGTGGTCACCGGTGCCGTCATCATGGCCCTGAGCCTGCTCTACGGGTCGACGATGGACGAGACGGTGCGATACTTCCCGACTCTGTTCGTCCTGGTGCTCGTCGTCGGCTTCGGGGTGGGTCTGGCCGTGGTCCCGCTGCCGCTGTGCGCCATCGCGGGCGTCGGTGCGCACGAGATCGGACCGCTGTCCGCGATCGCGCAGGTCGCGCAGACGCTCGGTGGACCCATCGGCCTCGCTGTCATCGGCGCGCTCGCCACTTCGAGGACGATGTCGCTCGGAGGCACATCGGGTGCCGTCGCCGAGATGACCGCCGCGCAACTCACCGCGCAGGGCGAGGGGTACATGTTCGCGCTCGTCGGATGCGCCGCGTGCGCGGTGATCGCGGGCGTCGCGGCATTCTTCATCCGGCTCACCTCCGAAGAGGTGGCGCAGGCCCAGGAAGCGGAGAAATCCGCGCAGACGAGCTGAGACTGCCTGCCCCGCCTCGACGCCGTCGCGCGCGGGGCGGGTTCTCAGGTGAGGACGACCAATTCCGTCGGCGAGGCGATCTCCACCCGCAGTCCGGCCTTCGACGCCACGCGCGCGAGACCCCGCACATCCGACGGCTCGGCGCGGGTCTGCACCAGAGCACGGGCGAGCAGGCCCTTGTGGTGCTTGTTGAAATGGCTCACGACCGCCCGCGTGCCGTCGGGCTTCTCGGTGAGAACCGTCGCTGTGACGGCGCCGGGAACCGGACCGAGTTGCTGATACGCACCGGAACGGAGATCGACGACGAGGTCACCGGCGGCCTCGGCGACGAGCGCGGCGGTCAACTCGGGCCGCCACAACGCCGCGAGAGTGCCGAAACCCGGAAGCTTCGAGCCGCCCGAGAGGCGATACGCCGGAATGGGGTCGCTCGCACGCACGGCACCGAACAGCGCCGAGCCGACCGCGAGCCTCCGATAGGCCTTCTCCCGCTGCACCTTCGTCAACGTCGGGGCATCGAGAGCATCGAACAGTACTCCGGTGTACCGCTCGAGCGCGGGCCGCGTGGGGGAGACCCACAACTTGGCGTTGCGTTCGATCTCGTCGGCTCCGTTGGCGCCCAGGCCGAGAGCCCGGCTCGACGCGTCGAAGTCGGCAGCGAGCTCGACCAGAGCCCGAACGAGCAGTTCCCGGGTCTCGGTCAACTGCGGCATCGAGAGGTCGCCGAGATCCAGCGGCGCGCCGTCGCCGCCGGTGGATTTGGTTTCAGAAGGGGGGAGAAGCACCAGCACAACAGCCCACCGTACCGAGGAGCCGGATCGGGCGAGCGGTAGGCTCCTCTACCGTGATCACTCGCATGTCCCACCTGTTCCTCCGCACCCTCCGTGACGATCCGGCCGACGCCGAGGTCCCCAGTCACAAACTGCTTGTCCGGGCGGGATACGTCCGGCGCATCGCGCCGGGCATCTACTCGTGGCTGCCACTGGGTCTGAAGGTGCTGCGGCAGGTCGAGCGAGTGGTCCGCGAGGAGATGAACAGCATCGGAGCGCAGGAGATCTCCCTGCCCGCGTTGCTGCCGCGCGAACCCTACGAGACGTCGAACCGGTGGACCGAGTACGGCGCCGGACTGTTCCGCCTCCAGGACCGCAAGGGCAACGACTACCTGCTCGGCCCGACACACGAGGAACTCTTCGCCCTCACCGTCAAGGGTGAGTACAACTCGTACAAGGACTTCCCGGTCACCCTCTACCAGGTGCAGACCAAGTACCGCGACGAGGAGCGCCCGCGCGCCGGCATCCTGCGCGGCCGCGAGTTCGTGATGAAGGACTCCTACAGCTTCGACCTCACAGACGAGGGGCTTGCCCAGTCGTACCAGGCGCACCGCGACGCCTACGAGCGGATCTTCACCCGCCTCGGCGTGAAGTACGTGATCGTCTCCGCCACGTCGGGGGCCATGGGCGGCAGCGCCTCTGAGGAGTTCCTGGCCGAGAGCGAGGTCGGTGAGGACACCTACGTCCGCTGCGTCGAGTCCGGCTACGCCGCCAACGTCGAGGCCGTCAAGACGCTCGCCCCCGCAGCGATCCCGTTCGACGGACTGCCCGACGCGGTCGTGCACGACACCCCGGACACCCCGACGATCGGTTCGCTCGTCGAGGCAGCCACCAAGATCCTCGGCCGCGAGGTCGACGCGTCCGAAACCCTGAAGAACATCCTCGTCAAGGTTCGGCAGCCCGGCGGCGAGTGGGAGCTTGTCGGAATCGGCATCCCCGGTGACCGCGAAGTGGACGACAAGCGTCTCGAGGCGTCGTTCGAACCTGCCGAGGTCGCGTTGCTCGACGACGCCGATTTCGCGGCGAACCCGTTCCTCGTCAAGGGCTACATCGGTCCGAAGGCGCTGCTCGCCAACGACGTCCGTTACCTCGTCGATCCCCGCGTGGTCGACGGAACGGCATGGATCACCGGCGCCGACGAGCACGGCAAGCACGTGTTCGGGCTCGTCGCCGGTCGTGACTTCGTCGCCGACGGCACCGTGGAGGCCGCAGAGGTCCGCGACGGTGACCCGTCGCCCGACGGCGCCGGACCGCTGGTCTCCGCCCGCGGCATCGAGATCGGCCACGTCTTCCAGCTCGGCCGCAAGTACACCGACGCTTTCGCCGTCGATGTGCTCAACGAGAACGGCAAGCCGGTGCGTCCGACGATGGGGTCGTACGGCGTGGGTGTGTCGCGGCTGGTGGCCGTGATCGCCGAGCAGCAGCACGACGAGAAGGGCCTGCGCTGGCCGTCCGAGGTCGCGCCGTTCGACGTGCACGTCGTCATCGCCAACAAGGACGAGCAGGCTCGCGCCGGTGCGGAAAACCTCGTCGAGGAACTGTCGAACGCAGGTCTGGACGTGCTCTTCGACGATCGCAAGGCCTCGCCCGGTGTGAAGTTCAAGGATTCGGAACTGCTCGGGATGCCCCTCGTCGTCGTGGTCGGACGCGGATTCGCCGACGGCAACGTCGAGGTGCGCAACCGTCTCACCGGAGAGTCGAGCGAGGTGCCGGTGGGCGAGGCCGTGCGGGAGATCCTCGGCCGCTGATCCGTACCCGGATCCGGTGAGCCAGAATGGGCCCATGTCCGAGAACTGGAGCGCGACCGACACCTATCTCGCCGATTTCCTCATCGGCGACGATCCCGCCCTCGACGCCGCCCTCGAGGCGAACGCGGCGGCGGGACTGAGGCCCATCGACGTCGCGCCGGTGCAGGGCAAGTTCCTGCACCTGCTCGCCCGGATCCGCGGTGCCCGCCGCGTGCTGGAAATCGGGACGCTCGGCGGATACTCCACCATCTGGCTGGCGCGCGCGGTGGGGGAGTCGGGGCACGTGACGACGCTCGAATACGAACCGCGGCACGCCGAGGTCGCGCGCGCCAATCTCGATCGCGCCGGCGTCGGGGCACGCGTCGACATCCGTGTCGGCGCGGCCCTCGACACCCTGCCGGATCTCGACGGCCCGTTCGACCTGGTGTTCATCGACGCCGACAAGGAGAACAACAGCAACTAC
Organism: Rhodococcus sp. NPDC019050; assembly: GCF_055664235.1. NCBI lineage: Bacteria > Bacillati > Actinomycetota > Actinomycetes > Mycobacteriales > Nocardiaceae > Rhodococcus > Rhodococcus sp. NPDC019050. The sequence continues at coordinate 138,824 of NZ_JBVOON010000002.1, forward strand.
GTGCGCGAGACGCTGCGGTTGTCGAGGCCGGGAACGGTGATCGTCGTCGACAACGTGGTTCGCGCCGGTGCGATCAGCGATCCGGAGGACGACGACTCGAAGGTTCGCGCGTCGCGGGAACTGCTCGCCGTGCTGGCGGCCGAACCGCGTCTCGACGCCACGGCGTTGCAGACCGTGGGGGTCAAGGGCTGGGACGGTTTCGCGTTGGCGCTCGTCGTCGAGCCGCAACCGTAGCCGGGTACCCCCGGGCCGGCCGAAAATCGGTGGCGCTCGGGGGCTGGACTGCCGAACATTGTTCGTGTGAGCGACATCCGGGGAACCGCCGACGCCGAGCGCTTCATCGAAGAGGGATACCTGCGGATCGAAGGTGCCGTTCCGCGGGAGGTCACGGAGCGGTGCTGCGAGCTCCTCTGGGAAGAACTCGACGCCGACCGATCGGATCCGGGCACCTGGACCGAACCCGTCGTGCGGGTCGGGGGTCGGTGGGATCCACCGTTCGTCGAGGTCTCCACGATGCCGGTCCTTCTCGACGTCTACGACCGCCTGCTGGGAGCGGGCCGCTGGGTTGTGCCCCGCGGCCTCGGCACGTTTCCCATCCGGTTTCCGCATCCCGCCGATCCCGGAGATACCGGATGGCACGTCGACGGTAGTTTCGCCGTCGAGGGACAGACCTGGCCGTACGTCGATGTCCGCTCACGCGGCCGGGGTCTGCTGGTGCTGTTCCTGCTCACCGATGTTGGACCGGACGACGCTCCTACCAGGATCAAGGTGGGTTCCCACCTCGACGTGCCCGGCTACCTCGTCGACCACCGCGACGGGCGTTCGGTGCTGGAGTTGTGCCGCGCCATGGACGAGGACGGCATGCTCGATGCACCCGCCCGGCCCATGGTCGAGGCGACCGGTGCCGCGGGCGACGTCTACGTGTGCCACCCGTTCCTGATTCATGCGGCCCAGCCGATGCGCAGTGCCCGGCCGCTGAACCTTGCCGGGCCGGGGAGCGGAATTCGGCGACCGCGCATCATTGCGCAGCCACCGATCGAGACGGTCACACCCTTCCGGCTCGACGCCACCGGCACGACTCCCGTCGAGAGAGCGGTGCGGCGCGCGCTGAACCGGTGAAGACACCGGTCACGCGCCCCGACCTCTCGGCGGCGGCGTGGCACGGGCGTCGAGCCGCCGGGCGGACTCACGCAACGCGCCGTGCAGCATGATCTCGAGATCGCCGACCACGCGGTACGGATGCTCGACCATGCCGTCCGACACCCACCTCAGCACCACGGCGAGGACCGCCGAGGTGTAGAAGTCGACCACCAAAACGCGGTCCTGCTCGCGCTTCGGTCCGCCGCCGTCCTGGTCCATCACGGCCTCGGTGATGGGCCGCATCTGTGCGAACAGGAAGCGCTCGAGCCCGGATCTGCCCAGCCCGTCGAGCACCCCGAGCGTCGACGAACGGTTGTCACGCATGTACAGCATCAGCCGGACGAGGCCGTCTGCCCATCCCTCCTCCGACGCGAACGCGCGGACCCGGCCGGCGACCTCCCTCTCGAACACCCAGACGGCGAGGTGCCGCACGTCGGGGAAGTGGTAGTAGAACGCCTGGCGGGTCAGTCCGCAGTCCCGCGTCAGTTCCGTCACCGTCACCTTGTCGAGCGGCTCGGACCGTAGGCGAGCCTTGAGCGCGGAGGCCAGGGCGTCGCGTGCACCCGCACGTCGCCGCGCCTCGGCGCTCTCGTCGGCCATGGCTCACGGTACCGCCGCACGTCCCTGGACACATCGCATCGATTGTCTAGTGACCCTCCGGGCCGGATTTCCTACCTTGGATATCGAAACGGCACACATACCGCGAGCCGCGAAAGATATCCGGACGGCACGCATTCCGCGAGCCGCGAAGAGGAGCTCCGATGTTCTTGTTCGAATCCATCCCCTGGTACTCCTGGGTGATGTGGTGCGTCGTGCTTGCCGCCCTCATCGCCCTCAACGAGGTGACGCGCCGCTGGAAGTGGGCCGGTCTCGGCTTCTTCGTGGCGCTGCCAATCTTCCTGACAATTTTCGTGTGGCCCACGACGGCCGGCGCAGGCTCGTCGACCGGCACCTGGTTCCACTGGGTGAAGGTCTACTCGGCACTCATCGGGTGCCTGGGCTTCATGCTCATCCGGTACGTCCCGCGTTTGGCGAAGAACCGCTGGATGCTGATGTTCCCCGCCCTGATCCTGGCGATCAACATCGGCGAGGCAGTCATCCGCGACTTCGAGGTGGCGGGCATGCAGGGCATGCACGACGGCGTCTTCATGGTCGGCGGTCCGTGGAACTACATGAACGGCATTGCCGGGATCCTCAACCTGATCACCATCTGCGGCTGGGCAGGCATCATCGTCTCGCGCGACCGGTCCAAGGACATGATCTGGCCCGACATGATGTGGTTCTGGATCATCGCGTACGACCTGTGGAACTTCGCCTACGTCTACAACTGCGTCGGTGACCACTCCTTCTACGCCGGTGCGGCCCTGCTCATCTCCTGCACCATCCCCGCGTTCTTCATCAAGAAGGGCGCCTGGCTGCAGCACCGCGCCCACACGCTGGCCCTGTGGATGATGTTCACGATGGCAGTCCCGACGTTCGTGACCTCGTCGCAGTTCGCCGTCGAGTCGTCGCACAACCCGACCGCGCTGTTCGTCGTGTCGGCCCTGTCGCTCGCGGCCAACATCGCCGTGGTGGTCTACCAGGTGTTCACCATCGTGAAGCGGCACCGCAACCCGCTGCGCGACGAGCTGTACACCCACCTGCGCCAGTACCGCGAGGTGCGCGACGCGAACCTCCCCGTCGAGTCGCCGGCGGTCCTGCCGGAGTCCCGCGAGAAGGACCGACTGGCCACGGTCTGACAGCCGCTCATCCGGCCCCCGGCCGGGCGAGCACCGAACAACCACGCGCCGTGGTCGAGCCCGAGGGCTCGGCCACGGCGCCGCTGTCAGGGCCGGCCGGGAAAGGCGACGGTCGGGGGAACCCCTTCGACGACACGCCAGCGGGCGGCGCGCAGGGCAGCTTCCCGGAGGGCGTCGAGTGCGTTGCCGCGCGTCGCTTCGCTGCGTGCCCGTTCGACGACCGATCGCCACGCGATCGCGGTGTCGCTCTCGATCTGTACGGCCAGTCGCGCCGCTTCGACCGGGTCGGTCACCGGGAACGGCACCGTGTATCCGGGCGCGGCGACCGGAGGTGTCACACCGGCGGCCTGCAGAGCATCGATGGTGCCGTCGCGGCGAGCGCGGTGCGCGGCCGCGTCGGCGGCCACCTCGCCCGCCCGGGAGAGGTCCGCGAACGCCGCGACGACTCCGTACCCGAACACGGCCGAATGCTCGGCCTCGAGTGCGTCGACGAGGGCTTGCTGCTCGGAACCGAGCTCTTGCGAAGTGGTGGGCTCCGGAGAAGTCACAGCAGAACCTCCGTCTGTACGCCGCATGCCGCGCTGATCGAGGCGAGCAGACCCGCCCGGAAACCGGTGAGGGTACGGGCGAGGTCCGCCGAGGTGCGCTGTGATCGGACCAGCATGTCCCGCAGCTGTTCGACGGTCGGGGCCTCTCCGACGGCCGGTGCAGTGGTCGACGAGGTACTCGAGGTGGTCGCGTCGGGAGTGATTCCCGCCATGCGGGAGACCTCGGAGTCGAGTGCGTCGGCGTGCGCGGTGCGCTCGTCTGCGATGACGCCGAGGGCGCCGGCCCGGTCCGGGTAGATCGCCGTGAGTGCACGGGCGGTCGCGGCATCCTGCCGCGCGCTCGCTGCCTGCGCCAACAGCGGATCGGGCTCGGATTCGGTGTCGTCGTCGGAGAGCCCACATCCGGCGACTCCCAGGACACCGACCCCGCCGATCGTCGCCGAGGACCATCGCAACAGGGCTCGTCGGGACAGGGTGGTACGGGTAACTGGCATCGGCACGGCACCATCGTGCCAGCAGACCCCGGCCTCGAGCGACGGCGGCCTGGTCACGGCACCGCGATTCGCGCGTTACGCTGGAAGCCGGCCGGTTCGGATCCGTATCGGCCGGATGTCCGCTGCGACCACAACTGAACGAGGAGCCCGCCCGCAATGCCTGTGCCGCCCCCGGAAAGGATCGTCGAGCTCGTCTCCGATCTTCTCACCGAAGAGGGATACGACCTCGAGGACGTGGTGGTGACCGCGGCCGGAAAACACAGCACGGTCCGACTGCTCGTCGACAGTGATGCGGGTCTGAGCCTGGACGAAGCCGCGCGACTGAGCCGGCTCGTCTCGGAGACCTTCGACGGAGTGTCGGACTTCGGGGAATCGCCCTACATGCTCGAAGTCACCAGCCCCGGTGTGGGCAGGCCGCTCACCCGGGATCGGCACTGGCGGCGGGCGCAGGGACGCAAGGCCAAGATCCAGCTCGCCGACGAGACGATCGTCGCGCGGGTCGGAGAACTGGTGGGCGAAGAGATCCGCGTCGTGCTGCCGGATCGTTCCGGGCCGGTGGTGCGTGCCATCCCTCTGAGCGAGATCCGCCACGCCGTGGTGGAGGTCGAGTTCGCCAAGCCGAATGCGCGCGAACTCGAACTGGCCGGCGGGCTGCCCGACGGAAGGGCAGCCGCGGGCGAGATAGCCGAGGTCGTCGGTGACGGCCGAGACGAAGAAGACGAAGAAGACGTGAACGAAACGAGGCTGGACAAGTGAATATCGAGATCGCGGCTCTGCGAATGCTGGAGTCCGAGAAGAACATTCCGTTCGAAGAACTGATTGAGACACTCGAAACCGCGCTGCTGACGGCGTACCGCCATGTCGACGGTCATCAGCCGCACGCCCGGGTAGCCGTCGACACCAAGACGGGTGCGATCCAGGTGCTGGCCGAGGAACGCGACGAAGACGGCAACGTCGTCGCCGAGTGGGACGACACCCCCGAGGACTTCGGCCGGATCGCGGCGACCACTGCGCGTCAGGTCATCATGCAGCGCATCCGCGACGCCGAGCACGAGCAGCGGTTCGGGGAGTTCGCCACCCACGAGGGTGAAATCGTCAGCGGTGTCGTCCAGCGCGACTCCCGCGCGAACGCCCGCGGCATGGTGGTGGTCAAGATCGGCGGCGAGACCACGAGCACCGAGGGCCTCATCCCGCCCGCGGAGCAGGTCCCCGGCGAGACGTACGAACACGGCGACCGGATCAAGTGCTACGTCGTGGGTGTCTCCCGTGGCCAGCGCGGACCGCAGATCACCCTGTCGCGCACGCACCCGAACCTGGTCCGGAAGCTGTTCGCCCTCGAGGTGCCCGAGATCGCCGACGGGTCGGTGGAGATCGTGGCGGTTGCGCGCGAGTCCGGCCACCGGTCGAAGATCGCCGTGCATTCCCTCGTCCCGGGCCTCAACGCCAAGGGCGCGTGCATCGGTCCCATGGGCCAGCGTGTGCGCAACGTGATGCGCGAACTGGGTGAGGAAAAGATCGACATCATCGACTACGACGAGGATCCTGCGAAGTTCGTCGGAAATGCCCTGTCGCCGTCGAAGGTGGTATCGGTCACGGTCGTCGATCCCGAGGCGCGCGCCGCGCGGGTCGTCGTGCCCGATTTCCAGTTGTCTCTGGCGATCGGTAAAGAGGGTCAGAATGCACGCCTTGCTGCGCGCCTGACCGGCTGGCGAATCGATATTCGCAGCGACGCCGCACCCACCACCGACGAGGCTTCCGGTAACGCGCCGACAGGCAGGTAGGCGTGGAATGCGGGATTCTTCGCAAAACAACGGTAGAGTGGTCGATGGTTCAGCATGAACTGCCCTCGGCCCATGGGTCTCGCACCGAATCGGTGCGTACCTGTATCGGTTGTCGGCAGCGAACGCTGGCTGCCGAGCTGCTGAGGGTCGTGGCACGCGAACACGGATCGCGAGTGTTCGTCGTGGTTCCCGACTCCGGGCGCAGGCTTGACGGACGAGGTGCATGGTTGCATCCCACCCCGGAGTGTCTGAGCCAAGCCGTTCGGCGCCGAGCATTCGGCAGAGCACTGAAGGTATCCGGAAACCCGGATACAGCGGCGCTGGATCAGCTGGTCGGGTCCGCGGCGGCGGCATCTCACGACGTGGCGGAGTCCGGGGATCGTCACCGGACTGCGTGACAGCGAAATCGCCGACGAGGCACCAACAGTGACATCGAACTCTGAGAAGAACAGGTACGAACACTCATGAGCACACCGTGAAGCACCAGCGATGAACGTCCATCGGAGATAACCCGAGGTCGTGCGGGCATTGGCCGGCTCGACCTCATCAGTGAGGAGAGCAGTGGCAGGCAAGGCCCGCGTGCACGAGTTGGCTAAAGAACTCGGTGTCACCAGTAAGGAACTACTCGCAAGGCTCAAGGAGCAGGGCGAGTTCGTGAAGTCGGCGTCTTCGACCGTCGAGCCCCCGGTCGCGCGCCGTTTGCGCGAATCGTTCGGCGGCGCGAAGGAAGACGGCGCTGCGGCCGGTAAGGCCGCTCCCACCCCGGGACCCCGTCCCGGAGGACCCCGCCCGGGCCCGCGCCCGGCACCCGCGCCGGCGGCTGCGGCCCCGGCACCCGAAACAACACCGGCAGAGACCACCTCGGCTCCGAGCCCGGCCGCTGCGTCGCGTCCGAAGCCCGGTGCCCCCAAGCCGGCTCCGGCTCCCAAGCCCGCTCCGGCTGCCCCCGCGGCTCCGGCTGCGCAGGCTCCGGCCGCTCCCGCTGCCCAGGCTCCGGCCGAAGCAGCTCCCGAAGCGTCGGCTCCCGCCGCCGCGTCTGCTCCGCAGGCACCTTCGGTCAAGCCCGGCCCCAAGCCGGCGGGCCCGCGTCCCGGCCCCAAGGCCCCGCGTGTCGGTAACAACCCGTATTCGTCTGCTCCGGCAGAGCGTCCGGCTCCGCGTCCCGGCGGTCCCCGCCCGGGTGCGGGTGGTCCGCGTCCCGCTCCCGGCCAGGGCGGTCCCCGCCCGACTCCGGGTCAGGGTCGTCCCGCCGCCGGTCAGGGCGGTCCCCGTCCGGCTCCCGGTCAGGGTGGACCCCGTCCGGCTCCCGGTCAGGGCGGACCTCGCCCGACTCCGGGCTCGATGCCTCCTCGCCCGAATCCGGGTGCCATGCCGCAGCGCGCTGCACGTCCGGCTCCGGCCGGCCGGCCGGGTCGTCCCGGCGGTGCTCCGGGCGGTCGTCCCGGTGGCGGCGCCGGTGGCGGCGGCGGTTACCGCGGTGGCGGCGCCGGTGGCGGCGCACCCGCAGGTGCCGGTGCTCCCGGTGGCTTCCGTGGTCGTCCCGGTGGCGGTGGCGCCGGTGGTCGTGGTCGTGGCGGTGCAGCCGGTGCGTTCGGTCGCCCCGGTGGCGCTCCCCGTCGTGGCCGCAAGTCGAAGCGGCAGAAGCGGCAGGAATACGACTCGATGCAGGCGCCGTCGGTCGGCGGCGTGCGGCTGCCCCGCGGCAACGGTGAGACCATCCGTCTCGCCCGTGGCGCATCGCTCTCGGACTTCGCCGAGAAGATCGACGCGAACCCGGCAGCACTCGTGCAGGCCCTGTTCAACCTCGGTGAGATGGTCACGGCCACTCAGTCGGTGAACGACGAGACTCTCGAGCTGCTCGGCTCGGAGATGAACTACGTCGTCCAGGTCGTCTCGCCCGAGGACGAGGACCGCGAACTGCTCGAGTCGTTCGACATCCAGTACGGCGAGAACGAAGGCGGCGAGGAAGACCTCCAGCAGCGTCCGCCGGTGGTCACCGTCATGGGTCACGTCGACCACGGCAAGACCCGACTGCTCGACACGATCCGTAAGGAGAACGTCGGCGAGGGCGAGGCCGGTGGCATCACGCAGCACATCGGTGCCTACCAGGTCATGACGCACCTCAACGGTGAAGATCGCCTGATCACCTTCATCGACACCCCGGGTCACGAGGCGTTCACCGCCATGCGTGCCCGTGGTGCGAAGTCCACCGACGTCGCGATCCTCGTGGTCGCGGCGGACGACGGCGTCATGCCGCAGACGGTGGAAGCGATCAACCACGCCCAGGCGGCCGACGTGCCGATCGTGGTCGCGGTGAACAAGATCGACAAGGAGGGCGCGAACCCGGACAAGATCCGGCAGCAGCTCACCGAGTACGGCCTGGTCACCGAGGAGTACGGCGGCGACACCATGTTCGTCGACATCTCCGCGAAGCAGGGGCTGCACATCGACGAACTGCTCGAAGCGGTCCTGCTCACGGCAGATGCGTCGCTCGACCTGCGGGCGAACCCCGACATGGAGGCGCAGGGCGTCGCCATCGAGGCACACCTCGACCGCGGTCGCGGTCCGGTTGCCACGGTGCTCGTCCAGCGCGGCACCCTGCGGGTCGGCGATTCCATCGTCGCCGGCGATGCCTACGGTCGTGTCCGCCGCATGGTCGACGAGCACGGCGAGGATGTCCTCGAGGCACTCCCGTCGCGTCCCGTGCAGGTCATCGGCTTCACGTCGGTGCCCGGCGCCGGCGACAACCTGGTTGTCGTCGACGAGGACCGCATCGCGCGGCAGATCGCCGACCGGCGCAACGCCCGTAAGCGCAACGCGCTGGCAGCGAAGAGCCGCAAGCGGATCAGCCTGGAAGATCTCGATGCCGCTCTCAAGGAGCACAACGAGCTCAACCTCATCCTCAAGGGCGACAACTCCGGTACCGTCGAGGCCCTCGAAGAGGCCCTCATGGGGATCCAGATCGACGACGAGGTTCGGCTGCGGGTCATCGACCGCGGTGTCGGTGGCGTCACCGAGACCAACGTCAACCTGGCTGCGGCTTCCAACGCGGTGATCATCGGCTTCAACGTTCGCGCCGAAGGCAAGGCGACGGAGCTGGCGAACCGCGAGGGTGTCGACATCCGCTACTACTCGGTCATCTACCAGGCGATCGACGAGGTGGAGAAGGCTCTCAAGGGCATGCTCAAGCCGGTCTACGAGGAGGTCGAGCTCGGCCGCGCCGAGATCCGTGCGATCTTCAAGTCGTCGAAGGTCGGCAACATCGCGGGTTGCCTCGTGCAGTCCGGCATCGTCAAGCGCAACGCGAAGGCCCGTCTGCTCCGCGACAACAACGTTGTCGCCGAGACGGTCACCATCTCGTCGCTGCGACGCGAGAAGGACGATGTCACCGAGGTCCGCGAGGGCTACGAGTGTGGTTTGACGGTCACCTACTCCGACATCAAGGTCGGTGACGTGATCGAGGCGTACGAGCTTCGCGAGAAGCCGCGCGACTGATACACCTGACGCCTGTGGCGGTGGACGATTCGTCGTTCGCCGCCACGGGCGTGTCGGGACGACACCGCCGACACCGAGGATGCGCATGTATCTGGGAGCACTCGAGCTGGATATCCTGCTCGGCGACGTGCATTCGCTCAAGGAGAAGCGGTCGTACATCCGGCCGGTCCTCGCCGAGCTCCGGCGCTTCGGAGTGTCGGTCGCCGAAACCGGTGAGCACGACCTGTACCGGCGCTCGACCCTGGCTGTGGCGGTGGTCGCAGCCGACTTCGCGCACGTGCGCGACATACTGGACACCTGCGAGCGACTGGTCGCACAGCGCCCCGAACTCGACTTGCTGTCCACCAGACGAAGACTGTTCGGCCCGGAGGACTGACCCGGCCGAAGAAGATCGCGGCCGCCGACCGAGGCGGCCGAGGAGAGGAACGAACGACATGGCCGATCCAGCACGGGCCCGCCGACTTGCCAAGCGCATCGCCACCATCGTGGCCACGGCGATCGATACCGAGATCAAGGATCCGCGACTCGAGTTCGTGACGATCACCGACGCGAGGGTCACCGCCGACCTGCACGACGCGACCGTCTACTACACGGTGCGCGGTGCCGACCTGGACACCGAACCGGATGTCGAGGCGGCCGCGGCCGGGCTCGAGAAGGCCAAGGGCGTCCTGCGCACCATGGTCGGCGCGGGCACAGGTGTACGTTTCACACCGAGTCTGACCTTCGTCACCGACACCGTGCCGGATACCGCACGGCAGATGGAGGAGCTGCTTGCGCGGGCACGCGCAGCCGACGAGGATGTGGCCCGCGCCCGCGAGGGCGCCGTCCCCGCCGGTGATCCCGATCCGTACAAGGAGCCCCGTGAGCGTGACGCCGGTGACGACGCCGAGTAACGAGCCGCAGAACGACGGGCCGACGGCCCGTTCTGCTCACCCCGGCGACGCCGCCCCCACGGGCGGCGCGCCGGCGGATATTCGCCGCGCGGTGGCGTTGCTCGACGCCGCGTCGACGGTGACGGTGCTGTGCCACGTCCAGCCCGACGCCGACACCCTCGGCAGTGGGCTGGCCCTCGGGCTCGCGCTCGAACGACGAGGCGTCGCGGTGCAGGTCGCGTTTGCCGCGCCGGCCGAGGTCCCCGAGTCGATGCGGTCACTGCCCGGGGGGCATCTCGTCACGCCCGTCGCGGCGGTACGCCGGGAGGTCGACCTCGTGGTGAGCGTCGACTGCGGCACGGTGGGGCGTCTCGGTAGCCTGCGCGATCGCCTGGCCGGTGCCGCGCACACCCTCGTGATCGACCATCACGTCTCCAACACCAGGTTCGGGACCGACAATCTCATCGAACCCGAGGCGGAAGCCACCGCCGTGGTGCTCGCCGACCTCTTCGACGAGTGGGGTGTCACCGTCGATGCGGACATCGCCCACTGCCTGTACGCCGGACTGGTGACGGACACCGGTTCCTTCCGGTGGGGTCGCCCGGCGTCGCATCGTCTCGCCGAGCGTCTACTCGCCACCGGTATCGACGGGGCCGCCATCACGCGCGAACTCCTCGACACCCATCCGTTCGGCTGGCTGCCGATGCTCTCGTCGGTCCTGGCGTCCGCCACTCTGGTGCCCGACGCCGTGCACGGCAGGGGACTCGTCTACGCGTTCGTTCGTCGCGCCGATTCGGCACACCTCGGTTCGGAGGAGGTCGAGAGCGTGATCGACATCGTGCGCACCACCGCGGAAGCGGAGGTCGCCGCGGTGTTCAAGGAGGTCGGGCCCGAGGTGTGGACGGTGTCGCTGCGGTCGAAAACCGCCGTGGACGTCTCCGCCGCCGCAGCCGATCTCGGCGGTGGCGGCCACAGGTTCGCGGCCGGCTACACCGCGCACGGCGCACCGGACTCGGTGGTGGCCGCACTGCGTGGCGTCCTCGAGTGACGACGGAACCCACGGGACAAACCGCGACGCCGGAGATCTCCGGCCGTCGCATTCTCGGTCTCGCTCTACCCGCGCTCGGAGTCCTTGCCGCCGAACCGCTGTATCTGCTGTTCGATATCGCTGTCGTGGGGCGCCTCGGCGCGTTGCCACTCGCGGGACTCGCGATCGGCGGACTCGTCCTCGCGACCGTCAGTACCCAGCTGACCTTTCTCTCGTACGGAACCACGGCCCGCTCCGCCCGGCTCCACGGCGCCGACCGGCACCGCGACGCCGTAGGCGAGGGCGTGCAGGCCACGTGGCTCGCTGTCGGAGTCGGACTGCTCATCCTGCTTGCCGGCCAGATCCTCGCCGGACCCGTCGCACGGCTGATCGCGGGTGACGACGAGATCGCCGCCGAAGCCGTGTCCTGGCTGCGGGTGGCACTGTTCGGAGTCCCCCTGATCCTCATCGGGATGGCCGGAAACGGCTGGATGCGAGGAGTCCAGGACAACTTCCGCCCGCTGCGGTACGTGATCGCCGGTCTCGCCCTGTCGGCAGTGTTGTGCCCTGTGCTGGTGCACGGCCTGCTGGGAGCACCGCGCTGGGAACTCGTCGGCTCCGCAGTCGCCAACGTGGTCGGGCAATCGATTTCCGCCACGCTTTTCGTCATCGCCCTGCTGCGGTCGGGGGTGCCCCTGCGTCCCCACCCCGAGGTGATCGGAGCCCAGTTGCGTCTCGGCCGGGACCTCATCGCCCGCAGCCTGGCATTCCAGGCGTGCTTCCTTTCCGCCGCCGCGGTCGCCGCCCGGTTCGGCGCTGCCGCGGTGGCCGGTCACCAGGTGGTCCTGCAACTGTGGAACTTCGTCACGCTGGCGCTGGATTCGCTGGCCATCGCGGCGCAGGCCCTGGTCGGTGCCGCGCTGGGAGGTTCGGATCGTCGCGGCGCCACCCGGCTCGCATGGCGGGTGACCACGTGGTCGGCGGTGTTCGCTGCGGGTCTTGCCGTCGTGTTCCTGCTCGGCCGCACGGTGCTGCCGACACTGTTCACCTCGGACGCCGCGGTTCTCGATCAGATCGACGTGGCATGGTGGTTCTTCGTGGCGATCATGCCGTTCGCCGGTGTGGTGTTCGCTCTGGACGGGGTGCTTCTCGGCGCGGGCGACGCCGCGTTCCTGCGCACGGCGACCCTGGCGTCGGCGCTGTTCGGGTTCCTGCCGCTCATCTGGTGCTCGCTCGTCTTCGACTGGGGTCTCGCGGGGATCTGGACGGGCCTTACGGTGTTCATCGTGTTCCGGATGATCGCCGTGGTGGTACGCACCGTGTCGGGACGGTGGGCGGTGACGGGCGCGGACCGGCAGGTCCGCGCGCACAACGAGTCGGGAGGTTAGTGCCGGTGGCAGCGAAGCTGTGGGCGATCAGCGATATCCATGTGGGCCATCGAGGGAACCGGCCGGTCACCGAAGATCTGTACCCGGAGTCGCCCGACGACTGGCTGATCGTGGCCGGCGACGTGTCGGAGAAAACCGACGACATCCGCTGGGCGCTGTCGCTGCTGAAGAGCCGATTCGCCCAGGTGATCTGGGTGCCCGGCAACCACGAACTGTGGACGACGGCGAAGGACCCCGTGCAGATGTACGGTGTGGCGCGCTACGACTACCTCGTCACGATGTGCCGTGAAATCGGCGTGCTCACCCCCGAAGATCCCTACCCGGTGTGGGAGGGGGAGGGCGGACCGGCGGTGCTCGTCCCGATGTTCCTGCTGTACGACTACTCGTTCCTGCCCGACGGCACGACGACGAAGGCCGACGGGCTTGCGCTCGCCCGCGAGCGCAACGTCGTCGCCACCGACGAGTTCCTGCTGCGTCCCGACCCTTACGTCACCCGCGACACGTGGTGCAAGGTGCGGGTCGATCAGACGCGCGAACGGCTCGATGCCCTCGATCCGGCCCTGCCGACGGTCCTGATCAATCACTTCCCGTTGGTGCGCGAACCGACCCGGATGCTGTTCTATCCGGAGTTCGCGCTGTGGTGCGGCACGACGGAGACGGCCGACTGGCACTTGCGGTACCGCGCCCTGTGCAGCGTGTACGGGCACCTGCACATCCCGCGCACGACGTACTACGACGGCGTCCGCTTCGAGGAGGTGTCCGTCGGTTACCCGCGCGAATGGCAGCGGCGCGGCCTGCCCGATCGTCTCCTCCGGCAGATCCTGCCGGTGCCCGAGTATCCGCCGGGAACACTGAACAAATGGGGTGGCCACTTCACCGTGACCCCCGAGATGGAAGCCGAAGTCGAGAAGATGCGAGCAGAACGACAGAGGGAGTTGCGGTGACGGAACCGTCCGCCGGAGAAAAGGTCGAGACGCACGAAGCGCTGATTTCGCGCATCGTGCCGGAGGGTGTCGCCGCCGCGGAACTCTTCGCCGACCCGCCGGGGCTGCAACCGCACCCCCAGGAAGAGGCGCTCGTCGCGCGTGCGGTCGACAAGCGCCGCCGCGAGTTCGCCGCTGCCAGGCACTGCGCCCGGTTGGCGATGCAGCGACTCGGCGTGGAACCCGGTCCGATCCTGCGCGGCGAACGGGGAGCGCCGCTGTGGCCGCGCGGACTCGTCGGCAGCCTCACCCATTGCGACGGGTACCGGGGCGCCGTCCTCGGGTACTCGTTGCAGGTGCGGTCGCTGGGCATCGACGCCGAACCTCACGACGTGCTTCCCGACGGCGTCCTGCCCGCCGTCAGTCTCGAGCCGGAACGGGAATGGCTCGCGTCGGCCGGCGATGACGTGCACTGGGACCGGGTGTTGTTCTGCGCGAAAGAAGCCACCTACAAGGCGTGGTTCCCGCTCACCGGTCGCTGGCTCGGATTCGAGGACGCCCACATCGCGTTCGAACGCGACACCACCTCCGACGCTGTGACCGGCACCTTCCACTCCCGCATCCTGATTCCCGGCGACACGCTCGACGGTCCGCCGGTGACGGGATTCGACGGACGCTGGCTCGTCGCCGACGGTCTCGTTCTCACTGCGATCGCGGTGCGCTGAACCATGACCGACCGCAATAACGAATCGACCGAAAATTCCGCTGTGGCGCGGGCCGGTCTGCTCATCGTCGACAAGCCCGCCGGTATGACCAGCCACGATGTGGTGGCGCGGTGCCGCCGTCTGCTCGGCACCCGCAAGGTGGGTCACGCCGGCACGCTCGACCCGATGGCTACCGGTGTGCTCGTGCTCGGTGTCGAGCGCGCCACCAAGCTTCTCGGTCTGTTGTCGCTGACCACGAAGTCCTACTCCGCGACCATCCGTCTGGGCCAGAGCACGGTGACCGACGACGCCGAGGGCGACGTGGTGGAGACCTCGGACGCGTCGGCTGTCACGGACGAGCAGATCGCCGCGGTGGTGGAGACGCTCACCGGCGACATCGAGCAGGTCCCCGCCAGCGTCAGCGCCATCAAGATCGACGGCAAGCGCGCGTACGCGCGGATGCGCGAGGGAGAAGCCGTGGAGATTCCGGCGCGACCGGTGACGGTGTCCCGGTTCGAGGTGCTCGCGCGCCGCGACGAAGGAGGGTTCGTCGATCTCGACGTCGAGGTCGACTGTTCGTCGGGGACCTACATCCGCGCGCTCGCTCGCGATCTGGGTGCCGCGCTGGGTGTCGGGGGTCATCTGACGGCGCTGCGACGCACCCGGGTGGGCCCATTTGGGCTCGAGCACGCCCGCACCCTCGAGGCGCTTGCCGACGATCCGGTGCCGAGTCTCGGAATCGACGAGGCGATCCGCACAGCATTCGAGTGCCGGACGGTGAGCGACGAAGAGGCCGCGGTGCTCGCGAACGGGCGATGGCTCGAACCGGTGGGCATCGCGGGTGTCTATGCCGCGGTGGACGAGCACGGACGCGCTGCCGCGCTGGTCCAGGAGAAGGGACGCCGCGCGGCGTCCGTGTTCGTCGTACGACCCGCGAACATGTGACGGCTCAGACGAGCCAGATCGCACCGGCCGCAAGGGTGCCCAGTTCCACCGTCTCGCCGTCGGGGCCGATCCGGATCGACATCGTGCCCGCGAAGTCGCGTCGTTCGACGACTTGGATGTCGGTGTCGAGGGATATGCCGACTTCGTCGAAGTAGCGCAGCATCGCCGGGTCGGCGTCGGAGATCCGGGCGACCCGTCCGTGCTCGCCGTCGGCGAACGCAGTGAGGGGCCGGGCGGGCGGCGCATCGACACGACCGTCGTGTGACGGAATGGGGTCGCCGTGCGGGTCGCGTTCCGGATACCCGAGTTTGGCGTCGATCGCGGCGACCATCCGTTCGGACACGGCGTGCTCGAGCACCTCGGCCTCGTCGTGCACCTCGTCCCAGCCGTAGCCGAGTTCGCGGACGAGGAACGTCTCGATGAGGCGGTGCCGCCGGACCATCGAGACGGCGGCCGTGCGGCCCGCGTCGGTCAGTGCGATGGACCCGTAGCGGGCGTGGTCGAGCAGTCCCTGATCGGCCAGGCGGCGAACGGCTTCCGACACGGTCGACGCCGAGACGCCGAGCTTTTCTGCGAGGAGTTTGGTGGAGATCTTCTCCCCGGACCACTCCTGGACCGTCCAGATGATCTTCAGATAGTCCTGGGCGACCGAGGACAGGGCCTCGGTCGCGGTGGTCTCGCTCGTGTCCGTCACGGGTTCAGTTTAGGTAACCGGCAGCGCGGATTCACCCGGGTCGGTTGCCCCGGCGCGGTGCCGTACCGCTTTGGTGATCACGCCGTGGCGCGGCGAGAACAGATACACGGCGGCGAACACCACGGCTTGCGCCAGCACCACCACACCACCGGTTGCGGCGTCGGTGTAGTAACTCGTGTACACCCCGACGATCGACGCGACAGCGGCGAGCACCGGCGCGATGACGAGCATCCGGGCGAGCCGGTCGGTGAGCAGGTAGGCGGTGGCTCCCGGGATGATGAGCATCGCCACCACCAGGATGACCCCGACTGCCTGGATCGCACTGACGATGGTGACGGCGAGCAGCGCGAGCAGCAGGGCAGACAAGCGCCAGGGGGAGATTCCCAGCGCGTGTGCCTGCACCCGATCGAACGCGAACAGCGTCAGGTCGCGGCGCTTGACCACCAGCACGACCAGCACGACTGCCGCGAGCGCGGAAACCTGCCACACGTCGCTGGAGGAGAGCCCCAGCAGATTGCCGAACAGCACGTGGTTGAGGTCGATCTGGCTGGGGTTCTTGGAGATCAGCACGACACCGAGAGCGAACAGTGTGGTGAACACGATGCCGATCGCCGCGTCCTCCTTGACCCGGCTGGTGTTGCGCACCAATCCGATCAGGGCGACCGCGATCCCGGCGAACAGCAGAGCACCGAGCGCGAAGGGCGCTCCGGTGAGGTACGCGAGCACGACGCCGGGCAGCACGGCGTGCGACACCGCGTCACCCATGAGCGACCACCCGATCAGGACGAGCCAGCAACTGAGCAACGCGCAGACCACCGTCGCGGCGACCGCGACGATCAGGGCGCGCTGCATGAAGCCGTACTGCAGCGGGTCGAGCAGTAGATCGAACATCACTGCACCTCTCGAAGGGTGGACGCGCCTGCCGGCGACTCGGCCGGGGAGGCGCCGAACGCGAGCGCCAGGTTCTCGGGACGCAACACTTCCTCGGGTGAACCGTGCACGAGGAGACGTCGTTGCAGCAGGACCGCTTCGTCGCACAGGACCGGCAGCCCGGTGAGGTCGTGCGTCGCGACGAGGACGGCGTGTCCCGACGCAGCGAGATCGCGGATCACCGCTGTCAGTGCTTGTTGCGTCGTCGTGTCGACGCCGGCGAACGGTTCGTCGAGCAGAAGCAGGGGAGCTTCCTGCGCGATCGCCCGCGCCACGAACACGCGTTTGCGCTGGCCTCCGGAGAGTTGGCCGATCTGCCGCGTCGCGAAGTCGGTCATGCCGACGCGCTCGAGAGCCGCCTCGACGGCTGCGCGGTCGGCAGGTCGTGGCCGGCGCATGAATCCCTGGTGCCCGAAGCGTCCGGTCATGACCACTTCCCGGACGCCGATCGGGAAATCCCAGTCGACGGCCTCCGACTGCGGCACGTATGCCACCGCACCGTTGCGGCGCGCGGCGGCGGTGGACCCGCCCGTGATCGACACGTGTCCCGACACGGGGCGGACCAGACCCATGATCGTCTTGAACAAAGTGGATTTACCCGAGCCGTTGGTCCCGACGAGGCCGCACACGGTGCCGGGTTGCAGGGTCAGAGACACCCGGTCCAGTGCGGTGACGGAGTCGTAGCGCACGGTGACCGTGTCGATGTCCAGGGCGGGTGTCGTCATCGGGTCAGTCCTGCCGTGATGGTTTCGATGTCGTGACGCAAGAGATCGAGGTATGTGGGGACGGGACCGTCCGGACCGGACAGCGAGTCGACGTAGAGGATGCCGCCGAATCGCGCCCCGGTGTCGGCGGCCACCTGCTGCTGCGCCTTGTCCGAGACCGTCGACTCGCAGAACACCGCCGGTACCCGGTTGTCGCGCACGAAGTCGACGGTCTGCGCGATCTGCTGGGGTGTGCCCTGCTGGTCGGCGTTGACCGGCCACAGATACGCCTCCTTCAGACCCGCGTCCCGCGCGAGGTAGCTGAACGCGCCCTCGCAGGTCACCAGCGCTCGCTGCGCTTCGGGAAGTGCGGAGACGCCGGCGACGAGTTGCTCGTGGAGAGCCGAGAGTTCGGCCTTGTAGGCGGCAGCGTTGGCGGTGAAATCCGCTTCGTGTTCCGGCGCGAGGTCGATCAGGGCGGCGGTGATGTTGTCGACGTAGATCGCGGCGTTGAGGGGAGACATCCACGCGTGCGGATTGGTCTGCCCGGCGTAACTGTCGCCCGTGATGAACTCGGGTTCGATGCCGTCGCTGAGCACCACGTGCGACGCGTCGGCGTCTTCGAGGAACTGCTCGAACCAGCGCTCGAGTCCGAGTCCGTTGTCCAGGACGAGGTCGGCGTCGGCGGCGTTCCGGAGGTCGCTGGGTGTCGGCTCGTATCCGTGGACCTCGGCGCCCGGTTTGGTGATGGACTCGACGCGCACGTGGTCGCCCGCGACGGCGCGGGTCATGTCGGCGATGACGGTGAACGTGGTCAGCGCGAAGGGCCGCTCGTCGGCGTCCGTCGGGGAGGCGCAGGCGGCGAGGGTTGCCGCGGCGGCCACCAGGACCGCGGTTTTGACCCATCCAATCGAAATGTTCGGCACCCCGAAATTATGCATTCGGGTCACAGATGCTGTCTATGTGGGCTGCGCGACCGGGCGAGGATGACCGTCCGGCCCGTGCGCCGTAGGCTGCCGATGTGCAGAGATGGCGAGGTCTGGACGAGATACCTGCGGACTGGGGTCGTTGTGTGGTGACGATCGGCGTGTTCGACGGCGTACACCGGGGGCACCAGCAGTTGATATCGAGCGCTGTGAAAGCCGCGTCGGAACGGGGTGTTCCGAGCGTGCTCATGACGTTCGACCCGCACCCCATGGAGGTGGTGCGGCCCGGCAGTCACCCGGCGCAGTTGACCACACTGGCGCGACGCGCCGAGTTGGCGGAGGAACTGGGAATCGACGTGTTCTGCGTCGTGCCGTTCACCCCCGAATTCATGAAGCTCTCACCCGAGCGGTACATCCACGAGATTCTGGTCGAACGCCTGCATGTCGCCGAGGTGGTGGTGGGCGAGAACTTCACGTTCGGGAAGAAGGCCGCCGGAACCGTCGACCTGCTGCGTTCGGCCGGGACACGCTCGGGCTTCGCGGTGCAGGGCCTGACCCTCGTCGCCGAGCACGCGGTGACCTTCTCGTCCACCTACATCCGGTCCTGTGTCGACGCGGGCGACGTGGCCGCGGCCGCCGATGCACTCGGCCGTCCGCATCGTGTCGAAGGGGTGGTCGTGCACGGTGACGGGCGCGGGCGCGGACTCGGTTTCCCGACCGCCAACGTCGCCCCGCCGATGTACGCGGCGATTCCCGCCGACGGTGTCTACGCCGCCTGGTTCACCGTGCTCGGCTCGGGATCACCCGTCGAAGGTGTCTCGGTGGGGGAGCGGTACATGGCCGCGGTGTCGGTCGGAACCAACCCCACGTTCTCGGGACGCAAACGCACCGTCGAGGCATACGTCCTCGACGAGGAGGCAGACCTGTACGGCCAGCACGTGGCCGTGGACTTCGTCGAGCGCCTGCGGGGGATGGAGAAGTTCGATTCCGTCGAAGCTCTGATCTCGGCGATGCATCGTGATGCGGACCGTGCACGCGAGGTGCTCGCGGGCTGACGGCCTCGGGGCAGGGCGGCACCGGTGAGGACCGGAGGACCGGCTCTGGTAAGGTTGTCCGTTGGTGTGTGCTGCGGTTCGCGGCGGCCGCACCGGCGGACCCGGTCCGCTTTCTGTCACGCGGACGTCAGTTGTTCAGGAGTATTACCAGTGGCATTGACCACCGAACAGAAGAAGCAGATCCTCGGCGAGTACGGCCTTCACGAGACCGACACCGGGTCGCCCGAGGCTCAGGTCGCGATGCTCACCAAGCGCATCGTCGATCTCACCGAGCACCTCAAGCAGCACAAGCACGACCACCACTCCCGCCGCGGCCTGCTGCTGCTGGTCGGTCGTCGTCGCCGCCTGCTGAAGTACGTCGAGAAGGTCGACGTCGAGCGTTACCGCTCGCTCATCCAGCGTCTGGGCCTGCGTCGCTGACGCAGCCGAGAAGCGACACGATCTGCATCCGCTGATCTTTTCCGACAGCCAACGGGGCACCCACTACACTGGGCCCCGTTGGCTATCGGTGTTTGTGCCGCGATAGCCGGCACACCACACCGCCGACGGCGGTGAACCGTATGCACCGATGGTGTCGGTCCTCGGTAGTGACTTTCCGGTCCAGGCACGGTGTCCCTGAGGGACACCCCGGCCGGAAGGTTTCGATCGACGACCGCCTCCGTGAATCGGTGCGCAACCACGGCCAAGGGGGCCGTGGAGCCCGCGCGGGTACGGCGAAGACGAAGAGGGAAGAGAAAACAAAAAGATGACAAGCAATTCCGCAGTCGAGACCGACGAAGGCGTCTACGAAGCCGTCGCGACACTCGACAACGGTGCCTTCGGCACCCGCACGATCCGTTTCGAGACCGGCCGCCTCGCACAGCAGGCCGCCGGCGCCGTCGTCGCCTACCTCGACGACGAGACCATGCTGCTTTCCGCCACCAGCGCGTCGAAGCACCCCAAGGACCACTTCGACTTCTTCCCGCTGACGGTGGACGTCGAAGAGCGCATGTACGCAGCCGGACGCATCCCGGGGTCGTTCTTCCGTCGCGAGGGCCGCCCGTCCACCGACGCGATCCTCACCTGCCGCCTGATCGACCGGCCGCTGCGCCCGTCGTTCGTGGACGGTCTCCGCAACGAGATCCAGGTCGTCGTCACGGTTCTGAGCCTGAACCCGAACGACCTGTACGACGTGGTCGCGATCAACGCGGCGTCGGCCTCGACGCAGCTCGCCGGCCTGCCGTTCTCCGGCCCGGTCGGTGGCGTGCGCGTCGCGCTCATCACGTCCGACGACAACAAGGCCGGCCAGTGGGTCGCGTTCCCGACCGTCGAGCAGCTCGAGAACGCCGTGTTCGACATGGTGGTCGCGGGCCGCATCGTCGGTGGTGGCGACAACCCCGACACCGCTGACGTCGCGATCATGATGGTCGAAGCCGAGGCGACCGAGAACGTCATCTCGCTCGTCGAGGGTGGCGCCCAGGCGCCGACCGAGGCGATCGTCGCCCAGGGCCTCGAAGCGGCCAAGCCGTTCATCGCCCGCCTCTGCGCGGCCCAGCAGCAGCTCGCAGCCGCTGCCGCGAAGCCCACCGGCGACTTCCCGCTGTTCCCGCCGTACGCGGACGACGTCTACGCCGAGGTCGAGGCCGCTGCGTCGACCAAGCTGGCCGAGGCGCTGACCATCGCGGGCAAGCAGGAGCGCGACGATCGCACCGACGAGATCAAGGTCGAGGTCCTCGAGCAGATCGCCCCGAAGTTCGAGGGTCGCGAGAAGGAGATCGGAGCGGCCTTCCGCGCGCTCACCAAGAAGCTGGTCCGCCAGCGCATCCTGCGCGATCAGTTCCGTATCGACGGTCGCGGCATCACCGATATCCGTGCGCTGTCCGCCGAGGTCGCGGTCGTTCCGCGTGCACATGGTTCGGCGCTGTTCGAGCGCGGCGAGACCCAGATCATGGGTATCACCACCCTCGACATGGTCAAGATGGCCCAGCAGGTCGACTCGCTCGGCCCGGAGACCAGCAAGCGTTACATGCACCACTACAACTTCCCGCCGTACTCGACCGGTGAGACCGGCCGTGTCGGTTCGCCGAAGCGTCGCGAGATCGGCCACGGCGCCCTCGCCGAGCGGGCCCTCGTGCCGGTGCTTCCGAGCCAGGAAGAGTTCCCGTACGCGATCCGTCAGGTGTCCGAGGCGCTGAGCTCCAACGGCTCGACGTCGATGGGCTCGGTGTGCGCGTCCACCCTGTCGCTGCTCAACGCGGGTGTGCCGCTGAAGGCGCCGGTCGCCGGTATCGCGATGGGTCTCGTCTCCGACGAGGTCGACGGTGAGATCCGCTACGTGGCACTGACCGACATCCTCGGAGCCGAGGATGCCTTCGGCGACATGGACTTCAAGGTCGCCGGCACGAAGGACTTCGTCACGGCCCTGCAGCTCGACACCAAGCTCGACGGCATCCCGTCGCAGGTGCTCGCGGGTGCGTTGTCGCAGGCCCACGACGCTCGCGCCACGATCCTCGAGGTCATGGCCGAGGCCATCGACAGCCCGGACGAGATGAGCCCGTTCGCGCCGCGCATCACCACGATCAAGGTTCCGGTCGACAAGATCGGCGAGGTCATCGGGCCCAAGGGCAAGATGATCAACTCGATCACCGAGGAGACCGGCGCCAACATCTCGATCGAAGATGACGGCACCGTCTACGTCGGTGCAGCGGACGGCCCGTCCGCGCAGGCCGCGATCGACAAGATCAACGCCATCGCCAACCCGCAGCTGCCCAAGGTTGGCGAGCGATTCCTCGGCACCGTGGTCAAGACCACGGCGTTCGGCGCGTTCGTCTCCCTGCTGCCCGGCCGCGACGGCCTGGTGCACATCAGCAAGCTCGGCAACGGCAAGCGCATCGCCAAGGTCGAGGACGTCGTGAGCGTCGGATCGAAGCTCCGCGTCGAGATCGCCGACATCGACAACCGGGGCAAGATCAGCCTCGTGCCTGTCGAGGACGACGCCGCCGCCGAGGCCGCTCCGGCCGAAGCGACCACCGAGTCCTGATCGGCCCTCCCCGTAGCCCTGCGCTACGGACCGGGTAACCACCGCGCGCTGTTCCTTCCCTTTCGGGGAGGACCAGCGCGCGGTGTCGTTGTAGCGCACGACCGGGGACCGGGCGGTGCTCCTCCCCGCCACGGTGCCTGTGAGCCCACTCGTGCTCGCACGAACCGATGCCCGTCCCCGTGTAAACCTTTCGGCAAAAGCCGC
Source organism: Rhodococcus sp. NPDC019050 (assembly GCF_055664235.1). NCBI lineage: Bacteria > Bacillati > Actinomycetota > Actinomycetes > Mycobacteriales > Nocardiaceae > Rhodococcus > Rhodococcus sp. NPDC019050. The sequence continues at coordinate 161,412 of NZ_JBVOON010000002.1, forward strand.
ACAGTGACTCTGCCCAGGGTGTTCCCTGGGTGATGTGAGCACGATTACAGCTGCTGGAATCGGGGCACGGCCGGGCGTCAATCTCGCGTTGGCGACGTGGGTATCGGCGATGAATTTCTGGGCCTGGAATCTGATCGGGCCGTTGTCCACCACGTATGCCGGCGACATGTCGCTCAGTAGCTCCGAGACGTCGATGCTGGTGGCGACACCGATCCTCGTCGGCTCCCTGGGCCGCATCGTGGTGGGCGCGCTCACCGACCGCTACGGCGGCCGGGTCATGTTCATCGCCATCACTCTCGCGTCGATTCTGCCGGTCCTCGCCGTCGGCTTCGCAGGCAACGCGGGCTCGTACCCGCTGCTGCTCGTCTTCGGATTCTTCCTGGGAATCGCCGGCACGATTTTCGCCGTCGGGATCCCGTTCGCCAACAACTGGTACGACCCCTCACGACGCGGTTTCGCCACGGGTGTATTCGGTGCGGGCATGGTCGGCACGGCACTGTCGGCCTTCTTCACGCCGCGTTTCGTCGGATGGTTCGGGCTGGTCGCCACCCACGTGATCATCGCGGTCGTGCTGGCACTCACCGCTGTGCTGTGCGTGACCGTCATGCGGAACGCGCCCGCATTCGTTCCCAACACCCAGCCGGTGGTGCCCAAATTCCTTGCGGCATGCAAACTCCGGGTCACCTGGGAAATGTCGTTCCTGTATGCCATCGTCTTCGGCGGTTTCGTCGCGTTCAGCAGCTACCTGCCCACCTACATCAGGACGGTGTACGAGTTCTCCGCGGTGGATGCAGGTACCCGTACCGCGGGGTTCGCCGTCGCCGCGGTGATCGCCCGCCCCATCGGCGGAACCCTCTCCGACCGGATCCCACCGAAGTACGTGGTGATCGCGTCGTTCGCCGGCACCGCCGTGACCGCATTCATCGCCACGTTCAAGCCACCGCCGGACTTCTGGTCGGCCGTTGTCTTCATCTCGATGGCGATCTTCCTCGGCATCGGCACCGGAGGCGTGTTCGCCTGGGTGGCGCGGCGTTCGCCTGCGCAGTCCGTCGGCAGCATCACCGGAATCGTCGCGGCGGCAGGTGGCCTCGGCGGATACTTCCCGCCCTTGGTCATGGGCGCGACCTACGACCCGGTGGGCAACGACTACACCGTGGGCCTGTTGCTCCTGGTCGCGGCGGCTCTCATTGCACTGGTCTACACCGCGGTCTGGCTGAAGGCACGTGAACCTGCCGCATCGCGGGACGCTCCACACAGGCAACCGGAGGAGAGCACGTGACTACGGAAAAAGTCGCTGTGGGTGGGACGCTCGAGGAACTGCTGGTGCGTAGCGGCCGGTTCTTCACGCGTGGCGAAGAATCCGCCGACACCCGCAGCATCCTGCACCAGGGCGGCAGAGAAGGTGACATCTTCTACCGCGACCGGTGGAGCCACGACAAGGTGGTGCGATCGACACACGGCGTGAACTGCACCGGTTCGTGCTCGTGGAAGATCTACGTCAAGGACGGGATCATCACCTGGGAAACCCAGGAGACGGACTATCCCACGGTGGGAGCGGACCGCCCCGAGTACGAACCGCGCGGTTGCCCCCGAGGAGCGGCCTTCTCCTGGTACACCTACTCTCCGACACGGGTGCGGTACCCGTACGCGCGCGGAGTCCTCGTCGAGATGTATCGCGAGGCCAAACAGCGTCTCGGTGATCCGGTACTGGCGTGGGCGGACATTCAGAACGACCCGGAACGCCGGCGCCGGTACCAGCGTGCGCGAGGCAAGGGCGGGCTGGTGCGGGTCACCTGGGCCGAAGCCACCGAAATGGTCGCCGCGTCCCACGTGCACACCATCAAGGAGTACGGGCCCGACCGCATCGCCGGTTTCTCCCCGATTCCCGCCATGTCGATGGTGTCGCACGCAGCCGGTTCCCGGTTCGTCGAACTGGTCGGTGGCGCCATGACCTCGTTCTACGACTGGTACGCGGACCTGCCGGTCGCCTCCCCGCAGGTCTTCGGGGACCAGACCGACGTCCCCGAGTCGGGCGACTGGTGGGACGCGTCGTACCTGTTGATGTGGGGTTCCAACGTCCCGGTGACACGTACCCCCGACGCACACTGGATGACGGAGGTGCGGTACCGCGGGACCAAGGTTGTCGCGATCAGCCCGGACTACGCGGACAACACGAAGTTCGCGGACGAGTGGATGCCGTGTGCTGCCGGAACCGACGGTGCCCTGGCGATGGCGATGGGCCACGTCCTGCTGCGCGAGTGCTACGTCGAGAAGCCCGTACCTTTCTTCACGGACTTCTCCGCGCAGTACACCGATCTGCCCTTCCTGGTGAAACTCGAAGAGCGCGGCGGAAAGTGGGTGGCGGGCAAGAACCTCACCGCGGCCGACCTCGGGCAGGACGTGGAGAACGCCGCGTTCAAGCCCGTGCTGCTCGACAGCGCCACCGACAGCGTGACGGTTCCTCACGGTTCCCTCGGATTCCGCTACGGCGAGGAGGGTATCGGCAAGTGGAACCTCGAACTGGGTGACCTGTCGCCCGCCCTCACGGTGGCACCGCCGGCCGGCGGCGCAGCGGAGGTCCTCGCCGTGCATCTGCCGAGTTTCGACACGATCGACGGTCGGGGCGGAAGCCTCGAGCGCGGTGTGCCGGTCCGCCGGGTGGGTGAGCACCTGGTCTGCACGGTGTTCGACCTGATGCTCGCCCAATACGGCGTGCAGCGGGCAGAGTTGAATCTGCCCGGGCAGTGGCCGACCGGGTATGACGATCCGTCGACGCCCTACACGCCGGCATGGCAGGAATCGATCACCGGAGTGTCTGCGGCGCAGGCGATCCGGGTGGCCCGGGAACTCGCGCGAAACTCCGAGGAATCGGGCGGGCGCTCCATGATCATCATGGGAGCCGGAATCTGCCAGTGGTTCCACGGCGACGCGACCTACCGGGCCGTGCTGTCCCTGCTGCTCCTGACCGGAGCGATGGGACGCAACGGCGGCGGCTGGGCGCACTACGTCGGGCAGGAGAAGTGCCGAACCGCAACCGGGTGGGCCACGATGGCGATGGCCACCGACTGGAGCAGGCCACCTCGTCAGATGGCGGGCACCTCGTACTGGTACGTGCACACCGACCAGTGGAAGTACGACGGGTACCGGGCGGACGCCCTCTCGAGCCCGCTGTCGCGGGGGCGCTTCCGGGACAAGCACACCATGGATGTGATGGCGTCGGCCGTCGCGATGGGCTGGTCGCCGTTCTATCCGCAGTTCGACCGCAACACACACGATCTGGCGGACGAGGCTCGTGCGGCCGGTCGCGACATCCCCGAATATGTTGCCGAACAACTGGCCAAGGGGACGGTGAAACTCGCCGTCACCGATCCCGGGTCGCCGCGTAACTGGCCGCGCGTGCTGAGCGTGTGGCGGTCGAATCTTCTCGGCTCCTCCAGCAAGGGCAACGAGTACTTCCTGCAGCATCTGCTGGGTACCGACTCGAACATTCAGGGTGCTCAGACCGCGCCGGATTTGCGGCCCAACGACGTCACCTGGCGGGAGGACGTCCCCGACGGCAAACTCGACATGCTCATGTCGATCGACTTCCGGATGACGTCGACGACGCTGTTCTCGGATGTCGTGCTGCCCGCGGCGACCTGGTACGAGAAGGGGGACCTGTCGAGTACCGACATGCACCCCTACGTGCACGCGTTCAGCCCCGCGATCGATCCGCCCTGGGAGACCCGCTCGGACTACGAGGCGTTCGGTGCGGTCGCGAAGGCGTTCAGCGCCCTGGCACGCACGCATCTGGGAACGCGGACCGACGTGGTGATGGGGACGCTCCAGCACGACACGCCCGGTGCGATGGCGTATCCCGGTGGCACGGAGAACGACTGGAGGAAAACCGGTGAAGTGCCCATCCCGGGGAAGACCATGGGGCCTCTCGTGGTCGTCGAGCGGGATTACACCGCCGTCGCCGACAAGTGGGCCACGCTCGGGCCGCTCGCGGAGTCGGCAGGGCTGACCACCAAGGGGGTGACCACCCACCCCGACCAGGAGGTCGCCGAACTCGCCGTCAAGTTCGGCGTCATGGATTCCGGTGCCGCCGCCGGGCGCCCGGCGATCACCACTGCGGAACGGATGTGCGACGTGATTCTCGCGCTGTCCGGGGCGTCGAACGGCCGTCTCGCCGTGCAGGGGTATCGGGAACTCGAGAAGCGAACCGGGCGCAGGCTGGTCCACCTCGCCGAAGGCAGTGAGGAACGCCGGATCACCTACGCCGACACGCAGGCCCGGCCGGTGCCGGTGGTCACGAGCCCGGAATGGTCGGGCAGCGAGACCGGCGGGCGCCGCTACGCGCCCTTCACCACCAACATCGAGGAACTCAAACCGTTCCACACCCTGACGGGCCGGATGCACTTCTACCTCGACCACGACTGGCTCGAGGAGATGGGCGAGCAACTTCCGGTCTACCGGCCCCCGCTGGACATGAACCGTCTGTTCGGTGAGACATCGATCGGCGACGGTGACGGAGTGGGGTTGACGGTGAGATACCTGACCCCGCATTCGAAATGGTCGATCCACTCGGAGTATCAGGACAACCTGTTCATGCTCTCGCTCTCGCGCGGCGGACCGACGATGTGGATGAGTCCGGCGGACGCGGCGAAGATCTCGGTGCGCGACAACGACTGGATCGAGGCCGTGAACCGCAACGGCGTGGTGGTGTGCCGGGCCATCGTGTCGCAGCGCATGCCCGAGGGCGTGGTGTTCGTCTACCACGCGCAGGAGCGAGTCATCGATGTCCCGCTCACCGAAACCACCGGAAAGCGTGGCGGGATCCACAATTCGATCACGCGGATCCTGATGAAACCGAGTCATCTGGCGGGCGGTTACGCGCAGACCTCGTATGCCTTCAACTATCTCGGACCGACCGGCAACCAGCGTGACGAAGTCACGGTCGTGCGCCGCCGGTCTCAGGAGGTGACGTACTGATGTACACCATCGGACCCCACGAACGGGGGCACTCATGAAGGTCATGGCACAGATGGCGATGGTCATGAACCTCGACAAGTGCATCGGATGTCACACGTGCTCGGTGACCTGTAAACAGACCTGGACCAACCGTTCCGGAACCGAGTACGTCTGGTTCAACAACGTGGAGACCCGTCCGGGTCAGGGGTACCCCCGCACCTACGAGGATCAGGACAAGTGGCGCGGCGGCTGGATCAGGGACAAGAAGGGCAGGATTCGGCTGCGCGACGGCGGCCGCCTCCACAAGCTCAGCCGGATCTTCTCCAACCCCAAGATGCCGTCGATCGACGACTACTACGAACCGTGGACGTACGACTACGAGACCCTCACCAACGCCCCTGCGGGGGAGAACATCCCGGTGGCGCGACCGCGCAGTCTCCTCAGCGGCGAACCGATGAAAGTGGAGTGGTCGGCCAACTGGGACGACAACCTGGCGGGCTCGCCCGAGATCGTTCCGGACGACCCGATCCTGGCGAAGATCAACGAAGAGGTCAAGACGTCGCTCGAAGAGACGTTCATGTTCTACCTGCCCCGGATCTGCGAGCACTGCCTCAACCCCTCGTGTGTCGCGTCGTGCCCGTCCGGAGCGATCTACAAGCGCTCGGAGGACGGCATCGTCCTCGTCGACCAGGACCGGTGCCGCGGCTGGCGGATGTGCATCTCCGGATGCCCGTACAAGAAGGTCTATTTCAATCACAAGACCGGCAAAGCCGAGAAGTGCACGTTCTGTTATCCCCGCATCGAGGTCGGGCTACCGACGGTGTGTGCCGAAACCTGCGTCGGGCGTCTGCGCTACATCGGGCTGGTGTTCTACGACGCCGACCGGGTGCTCGACGCGGCGGCGGTGGAGAACGAACAGGATCTCTACGAAGCCCAGCGTCAGGTCCTGCTCGACCCGAACGATCCGGAGGTCATCGCAGGGGCCCGGGCCGAAGGAATTTCCGACGAGTGGATCGCCGGCGCGCAGAAGTCGCCGATCTACTCACTGATCAACGTCTACAAGGTCGCGCTGCCGTTGCATCCGGAATACCGGACCATGCCGATGGTCTGGTACGTGCCGCCGCTGTCGCCGGTCGTCGACGCGGTCAGCCGTGACGGTCACGACGGGGAAGAGCTCGGAAACCTGTTCGGAGCACTCGAGTCGTTGCGCATTCCCATCCGCTACCTGGCGGAGTTGTTCACGGCGGGCGACACCGCGACCGTGGAAGCCGTCCTGCAGCGACTCGCCGCGATGCGGTCCTACATGCGCGACATCAACCTCGGCCGCGACACTCAGCCGCACATCCCGGAGGCCGTGGGGATGACGGAGGAACAGATCTACGAGATGTACCGTCTGCTCGCCCTGGCCAAGTACGAAGAGCGCTATGTGATCCCGACGGCGTACGCGACCGAAGGACACAAGCTCGAGGAATCCGCGACGGACTGCTCTCTGTCGTTCGCGGGTGGACCGGGAATGTACGAGTCTGGCCCGTTCGGTGAATCCAGCGGGGGACCGGTGCCGGTGGCAGTGGAGACCTTCCATGCGCTCGCGGAGCGTCAGACGACGGAAGGTCTGGCCGTCAACGAGCGCGAACCCTCCCGTGTGAATCTCCTCAACTGGGACGGCAAGGGCGCACCCACGGGCATGTTCCCGAATGCCTGGCCGGGCGACGGCAAGGACGAGCGATGAGTCTGTTCCGGCGCCCGTCGCGCCGGGACGATCCCGCTCTCCGGCTCCGGAACCGGCTGGTGCGTCAGAGCGCCTCGCTGCTGTTGGCGTATCCGGACGAGCACCTGCCGGACCGTCTCGCGACCGTCGAGGCGTTGGTCGGGCACCTCGACGAACCCGAACGCAGCAGGCTCGCCGGGACCGCCGCGTACCTGCGGGGCAGCAGTCTGCTCGAGGCGGCGCAGGCCTACGTGGACACGTTCGACCTGCGTCGCCGGTCGACGATGTACCTCACCTACTGGACCGCGGGAGACACCCGCAACCGCGGATCTGAGATCCACGCGTTCGTGCAGACCTATCGGGAGGCGGGCGCCGAACCCCCGATCGACGAAGCGCCCGACCATCTTCCGGTGGTCCTCGAGTTCGCCGCCACCGTCGCGCCCGATGCGGGGGAGCGGTTGCTCGTCGCGCACCGCGTTCCGATCGACGTACTGCACCGCGCCCTGGTCGACGACGAGTCGCCCTACGCGGACACCATCGCCGCGGTATGTGCCACGTTGCCTCCGGTCGACGAGATGCAGGAGCAGCGGGCGCGGCAGTTGATGCACGCGGGACCGCCGGCCGAAGCGATCGGCCTGCAACCGTTCACCCTGACCGTTCCGCCACGCCGGGACTCCACGACCGAGGGACTCCACGACCGACGAGAAGGGCGGTAGACGATGAGCGCCGGTGCAATCTTCTGGGACATCGTGCCGTACGTGACACTCGCGATCCTGATCGTCGGCACCTGGTGGCGCTACCGGTACGACAAGTTCGGCTGGACCACACGGTCGTCGCAGCTGTACGAAAGCCGCTTGCTGCGAATCGGCAGTCCCCTTTTCCACTTCGGCATTCTGGTGGTGATCATCGGCCACTTCATCGGCTTGGTGATCCCCAAGCAATGGACGTACTCGATCGGCATCAGCCAGCACGCCTATCACGTCCAAGCCCTCGTACTCGGCGGCATCGCGGGCGCCGCCACGCTCATCGGGGTGTGCCTGCTGGTCTACCGCCGGCGCACGAACGGTCCCGTCTATTCCGCCACGACCATCAACGACAAGGGCATGTACGTGGTGCTGGTCGCCGCGATCGTCGCGGGACTGGCGACCACCCTCATGGGTGCCGGTGTGGTCGGCGAGCACAACTACCGCGACACCGTTGCGCCGTGGTTCCGGTCGATCTGGATTCTGCAGCCCAAGGGAGAACTCCTCGTCGAGGCACCAGTCTCGTTCCAGATCCACACCCTCATCGGTCTGGTGCTGTTCGCGATCTGGCCGTTCACCAGACTCGTCCACGCGTTCAGCGCACCGTTGGGATACCTGTTCCGCCCGTACATCGTCTACCGGAGCAGGGACGAAGCGCGAGACGGCGACCTGGTCGGTGCGCGGCCCCGGCGCCGCGGTTGGTGACCGACGCAGTATCCGGGCGCGCATGTATCGTGTGATGTTCCGTTCCGGGACGTACGTGCCCGAACCCGACCGCAGGACCACTGAACTCACACATGGCTCGTACCCAGCAGGCTTCACCTTCCGATCCGGCTCCCGCAGTGGAGTCCGGTGTCCGCCGCACCATGCTGCCCGGAGGGGTCCGCGTGGTCACCGAACACGTGCCGGGAGTGCGCTCGGCAGCGGTGGGCGTCTGGGTGGGGATCGGGTCCCGCGACGAGCAACCGTCGGTCGCAGGCGCGGCGCATTTTCTCGAGCATCTGCTGTTCAAATCCACCCCGACGCGCACGGCACTCGACATCGCCGAACTCGTCGACGGGGTGGGAGGTGAACTCAACGCGTTCACCAGCAAGGAACACACCTGCTACTACGCGCACGTCCTCGACGACGACCTGTCGCTCGCGGTCGATGTGGTCGCCGACGTGGTGCTGCGAGGACGCTGCCGCAGCGTGGACGTCGACGTCGAGCGTCAGGTCGTGCTCGAGGAGATCTCGATGCGCGACGACGACCCGGAAGATCTCCTCGGTGACGCATTCCTGACCGCGTTGTACGGAGACCATCCCATCGGGCGTCCGATCATCGGCTCGGTCGAGTCGATCGAGGCGATGACCCGCAACCAGTTGCACTCCTTCCACGTGCGCAGGTACACCCCGCAGCGGATGGTGGTCGCGGTCGCCGGGAACGTCGATCACGAGCACACCGTCGAACTGGTGCGTCGCGCGTTCGCCGGTCACCTCGACGACGACGCCCGCCCCGTTCCCCGCCGGGAGGGCCGGCTCGAACTGCGCACCGCGCCCACGCTGAGCATCACCGAGCACGACGGGGAACAGGCGCACCTGTCTCTCGGAGTCCGGTCGTTCGGCCGGCACGACGACAGGCGCTGGGCGCTGTCGGTTCTCAACGCCGCGATCGGGGGCGGTCTGAGCTCTCGTCTGTTCCAGGAAGTGCGCGAGAAGCGGGGCTTGGCCTACTCGGTGTACTCCGGTACCGACACGTTCGCCGACACCGGAGCGTTCTCCGTCTACGCCGGGTGCCAGCCCGAGAACGTCGCCGAAGTCGCGACGGTGATCCGGGAGGTACTCGCCGCCGTTGCGAAGGACGGCATCACCGACGCCGAATGTGCTCGCGCGAAGGGGTCGTTGCGCGGTGGCCTGGTCCTCGGACTCGAAGACACCGGGGCTCGTATGCACCGGATCGGCCGCAGTGAGCTGAACTACGGCCGGCACTGGAGCCTGACGGAGACGCTCGAGCGCATCGCGACGGTGTCGACGGAACAGGTCCGGGAGGTCGCGGCCGATCTGCTGCACAGGCCGTTCGCCGCCGCCGTGGTCGGACCGTACCGCCGCCCGCGGGATCTTCCCGCCGCGGTGCGCGACATCGTGGGCTGACGCCGCGTGCAGACCACCGCGCCGATTGCGTACCCTTTCCTCGGAAAGACGTGACGGGAAGGTCGTGGACTCAACAGTGAACGCAGCAGCAGTTCGGGTCGGTGTGCTCGGGGCCAAGGGCAAGGTCGGGCAAGCCATCTGCGCAGCAGTCGAGGCGGCCGCGGACCTCGAACTCGTCGCAGAGGTGGACCGGGGCGACAGCCTCGAAGACTTCGTGACGTCCGGCACCGAGGTCGTCGTCGATTTCACGCACCCCGACGTGGTGATGGGCAACCTCGAGTTCCTGATCGGACACGGCATCCACGCTGTCGTCGGCACCACCGGTTTCGACGAGACCCGGCTCGAGCAGGTGCGCAGCCTGCTCGCCGGCAAGCCCGAGGTCGGTGTGCTCATCGCACCCAACTTCGCGATCGGCGCCGTGTTGTCGATGCGCTTCGCGCAGGCCGCTGCCCGCTTCTTCGATTCCGTCGAGGTCATCGAACTGCATCACCCCAACAAGGCCGATGCGCCCTCCGGCACCGCCTACCGCACCGCGGAACTCATCGCGCAGGCTCGCGCCGCTGCGGGTGTGGGCCGCAGCCCCGACGCCACGAGCACCGAACTGGAGGGTGCGCGCGGCGCGGATGTCGACGGCGTGCGGGTGCACTCGGTCCGTCTCGCCGGTCTGGTGGCGCATCAGGAGGTGCTGCTCGGAACCCAGGGCGAGACGCTCACGATCCGCCACGACTCGATCGACCGTTCGTCGTTCGCTCCGGGCGTGCTTCTCGGCGTCCGTGAAATCGCGTCCCGTCCCGGGCTGACGCTCGGCATCGACCCCCTCCTCGACCTGTGAAAAAAGATCTGCTCAAAGTCCTCGTGCCGATCGCGTTCATCGTGGTCGCCCTCGTCTTCTACTTCGTGTTGCTCGGTAGTCGCGGGCTCGAACTCGTTCGGTCGGGCGGCGTCGCTGCGGTGGGCCTCGGTATCGGCGTGCTGCTGCTGCCGCTCGTCGGCGTGTGGATCGTGTACGCAAGCCTGCGTGCTGGCCTGCAGCATCAGCAACTTGCGCGCCGGATCCACGACGAGGGCCTCGAACTCGACGTCACCGATCTGCCTCGCCGCCCGTCCGGAAAGATCGACCGCGACGCGGCGGATGCTCTGTTCGAGAAGGTCAAGCACGAGTGGGAAGCCGATCCCGACAACTGGCGCAACTCCTACCGGTTGGCGCGTGCGTACGACTACGCGGGCGACCGGGGCCGTGCCCGCGAGACGATGCGACGCGCGGTGGCACTCGAGCGGGCCGAGCGCGAGGCCTGAGGTTTCCGGCCGGCCCGGTGGGATGCCGGACTCGCGCCGTCGGGCGTGGTCGTAGTCTTCCGATGTGACCGAAGAAGTCAAGGCCGCGGGCCGGACGCTGCTCGTCGTCCACCACACCCCGTCCCCGGCGACGCGTGAACTGCTCGAAGCGGTGCTTGCCGGGGCGAACGACCCCGAGATCGACGGTGTGACGGTGCGATCGGTGCCGGCACTCGGGGCGACCGTCCCCGACGTCCTCGCCGCCGACGGCTACCTGTTCGGCACTCCTGCGAACTTCGGATACATGTCGGGCGCGCTCAAGCATTTCTTCGACACGGTGTACTACCCGTGCCTCGACGCGGTCGCAGGGCGTCCCTACGGGATGTGGGTCCACGGCAACGATGACACTGCCGGGGCAGTGTCGTCGGTGCGTCGTCTGGTGACGGGGATGGGACTGAGCCAGGCCGCCGCCGATCTCGCGATCACCGGTCCGCTGGACGCGCAGGTCCGCGAACGCTGCTACGAACTCGGCGGGACGGTCGCGGTGACCGTGGCCGACGGGACGTGAGGCGCGACCGTCAGCGGAAGTTCTCCTCCACGAATTTGGTCAGACCCTTGCCTGCGGTCTCGATCGCGGTCTTCTCCGCCCGCCGGACGAGGAATCCGGGGACCGGGATCTTCGGGTCGATGGTGAGGCTGAACTCCACTTTCGTCGCGCCGCCCACGGGTGTGAGTGTGTAGGCGCCGTCCTGCTGGTTCTGCTGGGTGCTTTCGACGAGCGTCCAGGACATCGACCGGTCGCCGTCCCAGGTGTAGTCGACGACCTGCTCGTCGGTGAGCCCGATGATCGAGACGGTCATGCGCACGCGCTGTGGACGGCCGTCGGGGTAGGTGGACTCCACCACGACCTTCTTGTGCGTCGACGACCAGTCGGGCAGACGGTCGACCGCCGCGATGGCTGCCATCACCTGCTCCGGTGTCGCCTTGATCTCGAAGCTTCTGGTGTTGCTGACGGCCATCGGTTCGGTGTCCTCTCGGTTCCCGTGCACGGTGCGACCGGAATGTACCGCACACGAGTCCCTTTCAGGCTGTATCGGCGTCCGTACCGTCCTGGCCCTGCTCGGGATCGCGAGGTGCCGGCGCAGGGGGAGGGGTGGGCGTGGTGCCCTGCCGGCGCCACTCTTCGGCGCGCTTCTGATACCGCTTCTGGTCCTTCAGTGCGCCCTGCACGGCTTGCGCCACCCAGGAGTTGAGGGAGACCCCGCTCTGCGCGGCCGCCTCCTCGGCGCGGGACTTGATCTGTTCGACGAGACGCAGGGTGACCCGGCTGATGTCCCCGGTCATCTCTTCGAAGGTCGGGGTCGGCGGATCGACGTGCGGCGTCGCATCGCTGCGTACGTCGACGACGGCTTCGGCCCCGTCGAGACGAACCGTGACGGTGTGGTCGTCGAGTTGTTCGCTGATCTCGCCGGCCATGTCCGACAGTGCGCTGAGAACGGCGAGGCGGGCCGGCGCGGCGAGGGCGGCCGAGAGCGCGGCCGCGGTGCGGCGGGTCTGTTCGTCGCCGAGTTCGGCGGCGTTGAGCACGGCGTCGGTGATCGCCGAGGTGTACGTGTCGATGTTCATGACGTCAGTGTGACGCCATTCATGACATCAGTCAACGACACGATGATGTCGCGGATGCTGTCGTGGTGATGTCATCGCCAGTGCGAGGTGAACGCCGCGCATGCGCAGTCGCTAGTGTTCGATCACGCACCGGGAGGAGACGCGCATGGTTCCCGAACCCGCCACCCTGAAGGTCAGGCTCATCGCCAAGACCGAATTCGTGCCGCCGGACGACGTCCCGTGGGAGACCGACGCCGACGGCGGCGAAGCACTCGCGGAATTCGCCGGACGAGCGTGCTACCAGAGTTGGTCGAAGCCGAACCCGCGAACAGCCACCAACACCGGTTACCTGCGGCACCTGCTCACCGTGGGACACCTGTCGGTCCTCGAGCACGCGACCGTGACGTTCTACATCACCGGGATCTCCCGATCGTGCACACACGAACTGATCCGGCACCGGCACTTCTCCTACTCGCAACTGTCGCAGCGCTTCGTCGCGGACGGAGACGCTCCGGTCGTGGTGCCTCCGGCGATCGCGGGCGATCCGGAACTCGAGGAACTGTTCTTCGCGGCAACGCGCCGCAGTCGCGACGCGTACGTGGAGTTGCTCGATGCCCTCGACGAGAAGATGGCCCATCTGCCGCCGGGTCCGTTGCGGGCCAAGCAGGTGCGTGAGGCCGCGCGAGCGGTTCTCCCCAACGCGACCGAGACGCGCGTCGTCGTCACCGGCAACTACCGGTCCTGGCGACATTTCATCGCCATGCGGGCCACCGAGCACGCCGACGTGGAAATTCGGCGGCTCGCGGTCGAGTGCCTGCGGCAACTCATCGATGCCGCGCCGAACGCGTTTTCGGACTTCACCATCGAAGCGCTGCGCGACGGCAGCGAAATCGCCGCTCCCACCTTTGCCGTAGAACACTGAGCCACCCGGCGGGGGCGGGCGTGTGTCGGGCGCCTGCCCTCACGCGGTAGCCTTCTGACCATGACCAACGGTGAATCCGCAACTGCCGTCGAGCTTCCGTTCGGCACTGTCGCCACTGCGATGGTGACCCCGTTCACTGCCGACGGCAAGCTCGACGTGGACGCGGGTGTGCGTCTTGCGAACTACCTCGTCGAGGGTGGCTGCGACGCGCTGGTACTCGCGGGTACCACCGGCGAGTCGCCTACCACCAGCGAGACCGAGAAGCTGGAGTTGATGCGCGCCGTGCTCGCCTCCGTCGGCGACCGCGCGAAGATCATCGCCGGAGCCGGCAGCAACGACACCGCACACAGCGCCGAACTGGCACGCGACGCCGCGCGCGCCGGCGCGCACGGCTTGCTGGTCGTCACGCCGTACTACTCCCGGCCGCCGCAAGCGGGGCTCTACGCGCACTTCGTCGCGGTCGCCGACGCCACCGACCTCCCGGTGATGCTCTACGACATTCCGCCGCGCTCGGTGGTACCCATCGAGACCGACACCCTGCGCCTGCTCGCCGAGCATCCGCGGATCGTCGCGGTCAAGGATGCGAAGGGTGATCTCAACGCCGGAGCCGAGCTCATCGGCACGACCGACCTGAAGTTCTACTCCGGCGACGACCCTCTCAACCTTCCGTGGTTGTCGGTGGGTGCTGTCGGATTCGTCAGTGTCATCGGTCATCTCGTGCCCGGCAGGCTGCGAGAACTGCACACCGCGTTCGAAGCGGGCGATCTCGACCTGGCCCGCAGAATCAACCTTTCCATGGTGCCGATCTACCGCGCGGTCGCTCGCCTCGGCGGCGTCAGCGCCTCCAAAGCAGGGCTGAGGCTGCTCGGCATCGACGTCGGCGAACCGCGGCTTCCGCAGGTCGCACCGGTATCGGCCCAGATCGACGCCCTCGCGGCCGATCTTCAAGCAGCAGGGGTTTTGTAAATGAGTCGTCCCACCACCAGTCGTGGCCGCGCCACCCGTAACGCCGGACCGCCGGCATCACGGCCGCAGCGCCGCGTCGCCCAGAACTCGGCAGCAACGCAGCGTCCCGACCCGCGTCCGCCCGTCGACCCCACCGGTCGGCTCGGCACCCCGCCCAAGGCGCCCAAGCACGGCCTGCGGATCGTCGCGCTCGGCGGCATCGGCGAAATCGGCCGCAACATGACGGTCTTCGAGCACCAGGGCCGTCTCCTGATCGTGGACTGCGGTGTCCTCTTCCCCGAAGACCAGCAGCCCGGCGTCGACCTGATCCTCCCGGACTTCCGGCACATCGAGAACCGGATGGACGACGTCGAGGCGATCGTTCTCACCCACGGTCACGAAGACCACATCGGTGCCGTCCCGTTCCTGCTGCGACTGCGCCCGGACATCCCGGTCGTCGGATCGAAATTCACACTCGCCCTCGTCGCCGCGAAATGCCGCGAGCACCGGCAGCGGCCCAAGCTCGTCGAGGTCACCGAGGGTGAACGCACCGATCACGGCCCGTTCGAGTGCGAGTACTTCGCGGTCAACCACTCGATTCCCGACGCCCTCGCCGTGGCCATCCGCACGTCGGCCGGACTGGTGCTGCACACCGGCGACATCAAGCTCGACCAGTTGCCGCTCGACAACCGCCTCACCGACCTCGCCGGCTTCTCCCGGCTCGGCGACGAAGGCGTCGACCTGTTCCTCGTCGACTCCACCAACGCCGAGGTGCCCGGATTCGTCACGCCCGAACGCGAAATCGGCGGGGTGCTCGACAACGTCATCGGCAAGGCCAAGAACCGCGTGATCGTCGCCTCGTTCGCCAGCCACGTGCACCGGATCCAGCAGGTCGTCGACGTCGCCCACCGGTACAACCGGCGGGTCGCCTTCGTCGGACGGTCCATGGTGCGCAACATGCAGATCGCGCAGGACCTCGGCTACCTCCACGTTCCCGACGGCGTCGAGGTCGACCTCAACGCTGCCGCGTCCCTGCCCGACGACCGCGTCGTGCTCGTCTCCACCGGCTCGCAGGGCGAGCCGCTGTCGGCGCTGTCGCGGATGGCGCGCGGTGAGCACCGGCAGATCAACATCCGCGCCGACGACCTCGTCGTGCTGGCGTCGTCGCTCATCCCGGGCAACGAGAACTCCGTGTTCGCGGTCGTCAACGGCCTCGCCAAGCGCGGCGCCACGGTCGTGACGCAGCAGAACGCGAAGGTGCACGTCTCCGGGCACGCTTCCGCGGGCGAACTGCTCTACCTGTACAACGCGGTGCGGCCCACCAACGCCATGCCGGTCCACGGCGAATGGCGCCACCTGCGGGCCAACGCCGCACTCGCCGAGGCCACCGGTGTGCCCAAGGAACGGATCGTGCTGGCCGAGGACGGCGTAGTCGTCGACATGGTCGACGGTCTCGCCGAAATCGTGGGCCGGGTCCCCGTCGGCTACGTCTACGTCGACGGCTTGTCCGTCGGTGACGTCGGCGAATCGACGCTTTCGGATCGCCTGGTGCTCGGCGAGGGTGGATTCATCTCCATCTCGGTCGCCGTGGACGCGACCACCGGACGGGCGGTGAGCACCCCCGAGGTCTCCGGACGCGGATTCTCCGACGACCCGACCGCGCTCACGGAAGCCGCGCAACTCGTCGACAAGACCCTCAGCGAACTCGCGGCCGAAGGCGTCACCGAAACCCACCGCATCGCGCAGGGGATCCGCCGGGTCGTGGGCAGGTGGGTCGCCGACACGTACCGTCGCCGCCCGATGATCGTGCCCACCGTCATCGCGGTGTCCTGAGAACCGGGACCGCATTGCGGTCCCGGAACAGCAATCGTGGCGATCGCCGCGCGGCACACTCCCGTGCCGCGCGGCGATGCCGTCGTTAGAGTGGCCGAATGAGCCTTGCCCGCACCGAACGACACGCCCTCGTCCACACGATGTCCGAAGTCGGCCCCGATGCGCCCACACTGTGCGGCGACTGGACGACCCGCGATCTCGCGGCGCATCTCCTCGTCCGGGAGCGCCGGATCGACAGCATGCCTGGCATCATGATCCCGGCGTTCGCAGGCCACACGGAGAAGGTGCGGAGTGCCGCCACCGACAAGCAATGGGCGCACATGCTCTCCGAGATCGACTCCGGACCGCCGAAGTGGTCTCCGCTGTTCCTCCTCGACTCCGTCGCCAACGCCGCGGAGATGTTCGTCCACCACGAGGACGTGCGCCGAGCCGAGCCCGGCTGGGAACCGCGGACCCTTCCTTCCGACGTTCAGGACCAACTCTGGCGGACCGCGCGCATGCTCGGCCGCAACAGCTACGGCGGAAGCGACGTCACCGTCGTCTTCGAACGTCCCGGGGGTGAACGCGCGACCGTACGCAAGCGCGGACCCAGAACCGTCGTCCTGCGCGGCGAACCCGCCGAACTGCTGCTTCACGCTTTCGGGCGCGACGCCGTGCGCATCGGGAAGGAAGGCGACCCGGAAGCCCTCGCCGAGATCGACGGGTCCAAGCGCGGGATGTGAAAACCTGCGGCTCGCCCGACCCGCCACCCCGCCGAGACCCCGGAAGCTGTGACCAGGCACGCCGCGCGTTACCTGTGTTGCAAATGGTTCAGCAGAGGTCCGGCCGGTTACCCTGGCGGTTATGGCAGGAAAGTCGGGCAGTCGCGCTTCGTCCTCTACGACCTCACGGTCGCGGACGGGGGCACGCGGCTCGTCGGGCGGTGCCAACCGCTCCCGCGCGGCTTCCGCCAAGTCGGGAAACGCCAAGACCGGTAGGGGATCGGGCAGGAACTCCACGGCCAAGACGAACTCCACGGCCAAGGCGTCGGGCAACTCCCGGAAACCTCGCGGCACGGGTGCGGCCGCGACCCGGCGGGCCCCGGCTCCCCGGCCCCGGGCCTCCGCATCGCGCAAAGCTCCCGCCCGCCGGCCCCACAATTCCGGCGGAGTGCTCGGCGCGCTCGGCAAAGGTGTCGCGGCCGGATGGTTCATGACGGCCCGCGCACTCGGCGCGACCACGCGCACGATGGGCATGGCCACCGACATCGAACACGGCCACCGCCGCGACGGCATCGCACTGGGTCTCGTCGCCGTCGGCGTGGTCGTCGCGGGGTCGTTGTGGTTCGGTGTCGGCGGACCCGTCGGCGACTGGGTCGAGATGGTGGTCCGGGCCGGTGTCGGTGGCACGGGCGCGGTGCTTCCGCTCGTCGCCATCGGAATCGCCGTGACCCTGATGCGTACCGAGCCCTTTCCCGAGATCCGCCCGCGGCTCGTCCTCGGCGGGCTGCTCGTAGCTCTCCCGGCCTTCGGACTGTGGCACGTCGCGTCGGGTCTGCCGGCCGACGCCACCGGGCGCTCGGAAGGCGCCGGTTTCATCGGTGCCGCGGTGGGCGGACCGCTCACCGCCGGGCTGACGGCGTGGCTGTCCGTTCCGCTGATGCTTCTCGCCGTCGGCTTCGGCATCCTGCTTCTCACCGGCACCACCATCCGCGAATTGCCTGATCTGTTCCGTGAGTACTTCGGCCTCGGATACCCCGCCGACGACGAATACGGGGATTACGACGAATACGGCGACTACGACGACGAGCCGGGTGTGTACGACGACGGGTACCGCACGGAGAAGCCCAGGTCGCGTCGCCGGCGGACGCCCGTCGAGAACTACCCACCCGACGAGTTCGACGAAGCCGACACCGAGATACTGCCCCTCTGGACGGACGAACCCGCTGCGGCCGAAGCACCCGAACCCGAACCGGAGCCCGTCGCCGCCCCGCCACGGGCCCGTCCGAAACGGGCGGTACCGGCCGTCGCGGTCCCCGAACCGGAACCCGTGCCCGAGCCTGCCGAGTCGGATGCTCTCGTCGTGCCGGACCGCCAGGTCGACGGCGATTACGTCCTGCCCTCGCTGAGTCTGCTCACCAAGGGTGATCCGCCCAAGAAGCGGTCCCCGGCGAACGACGAGATGATCGAGTCGATCACCGAAGTCCTCGAGCAGTTCAAGATCGATGCAGCGGTCACCGGGTTCACCCGCGGGCCCACCGTCACGCGCTACGAGGTCGAACTCGGACCCGGCGTGAAGGTCGAGAAGATCACCGCGCTCGCCCGCAACATCGCGTATGCGGTCGCAACGGACAACGTCCGGTTGCTCGCACCCATCCCGGGCAAATCGGCGGTCGGTATCGAGGTGCCGAACTCCGACCGGGAACTCGTCCGGTTGTCGGACGTGCTCGCCGCCCCGTCGACCCGACGCGATCACCATCCGCTCGTCATCGGTCTCGGCAAGGACATCGAAGGAGACTTCGTCTCGGCGAATCTCGCGAAGATGCCCCACCTGCTGGTCGCGGGTTCGACCGGATCCGGCAAGTCGAGCTTCGTGAACTCGATGCTGGTCTCGCTCCTCATCCGGGCGACACCGGAAGAGGTCCGCCTCATCCTGATTGACCCGAAAATGGTCGAACTGACGCCCTACGAAGGCATCCCGCACCTGATCACGCCCATCATCACGCAGCCGAAGAAGGCCGCGGCGGCACTGGCCTGGCTGGTCGAAGAGATGGAACAGCGCTACCAGGACATGCAGGCCAACCGCGTGCGTCATATCGACGACTTCAACGCGAAGGTGAAATCGGGGGAGATCACCGCTCCGCTCGGCAGCGAACGTGTCTACCGGCCCTACCCGTACATCCTCGCGATCGTCGACGAGCTCGCCGACCTGATGATGACGGCACCGCGCGACGTCGAAGAGGCGATCGTCCGGATCACCCAGAAGGCCCGCGCCGCCGGCATCCACCTCGTCCTGGCCACGCAGCGTCCCTCGGTGGACGTGGTCACCGGCCTGATCAAGACCAATGTGCCCTCGCGCCTCGCTTTCGCGACCAGCTCGCTCACCGACTCGCGCGTCATCCTCGACCAGCCCGGCGCGGAGAAGCTCATCGGTATGGGCGACGGGTTGTTCCTCCCGATGGGTGCCGGCAAACCGGTCCGCATGCAGGGCGCCTTCATCACCGACGAGGAGATCTCCGCGGTCGTCGACGCCGCGAAGAACCAGGCCGAGCCCGAGTACCACGAGGGCGTCACCGCCCCCAAGGCAGGCGAGAAGAAGGACGTCGACGCAGACATCGGCGACGACCTGGATGTCTTCCTGCAGGCCGTGGAACTCGTGGTCACGAGCCAGTTCGGCTCGACGTCGATGCTGCAGCGCAAGTTGCGCGTCGGGTTCGCCAAGGCCGGCCGGCTGATGGACCTCATGGAGACCCGTGGGGTGGTCGGTCCGAGCGAGGGCAGCAAGGCGCGTGAGGTGCTGGTCAAGCCGGACGAACTCGACGGACTGCTCTACTCGATCCGCGGTGGTGGCGATCCCGCCGAAGTCGCGTCAGGTGACTCCTGATTCACATATGGCACAATCGGGTCAGCTGTGGAGGGGAGTATCCCCTTACTCGCGGCGGTCTCGTCAACACGGATGGCATCATTGCCGTTCCGGGGCCGTCGGTCCGGCATTCGTGCGGGGCGGGAGAGACCTCCGGCAGGTAAACACCTACCGGAAGGCCGAGGTATGCACGTAACCCTGACGACCTGGTTGATCACGATCGCGGTGATCGTCGGACTGTTCGTCTTCGACTTCTACGCCCACGTCCGCAAGCCGCACGCGCCGACATTGCGCGAATCCGGCTTCTGGTCCGTGGTGTTCATCACCATCGCCGTCATCTTCGGCGTGGTTGTCTTTCTGGTCTGGGGTCCGACGTACGGCGGCGAGTATTTCGCCGGGTATGTCACGGAGAAGGCACTGTCGGTGGACAACCTCTTCGTGTTCGTGATCCTCATGGCGACCTTCGCGGTGCCACGGGAATACCAGCAGAAGGTGCTCACCATCGGCATCGTCCTGGCCTTGGTGATGCGCGGTCTGTTCATCGCCGTCGGTGCCGCGGCCATCAACGCGTACAGCTGGGTCTTCTACCTGTTCGGCATCTTCCTGATCTACACCGCCGTCAAGCTGATCCGTGACCACGGTGAAGAGACCGAGAGTGTCGGCGAGAACAAGATGGTCGTCCTCGCAAAGAAGTTCCTGCCGGTTCACAACGAGTACGACGGCGACAAGCTGGTGACCCGTATCGACGGCAAGAAGATGGTCACGCCGATGTTGCTGGCCCTCATCGCGATCGGCTTCACCGACATCCTGTTCGCGCTCGACTCGATTCCCGCGATCTACGGTCTGACCGAAGAGCCGTACCTGGTGTTCACCGCCAATGCCTTTGCCCTCATGGGCCTGCGGCAGCTCTTCTTCCTGATCGGCGGCCTGCTCGAGCGGCTGGTGTACCTGTCGTACGGACTCTCGGTGATCCTCGCGTTCATCGGCGTCAAGCTCGTGCTGCACGCGCTGCACGAGAACACGCTCGGCTGGATCAACGGCGGCGAACACGTGGCGGTCCCCGAGATCTCCACCGGGCTGTCGCTGGCGGTGATCGTCGGGGTCCTCGTCATCACCACCGTCGCGAGCCTGCTGAAAACGCGGCAGACCGAGGCAGCTAAGCGCTGAAGGCGCCCATCACCGGATTCCATCCGGTGATGCGCACGGCATCGATGAGGTCGCGTTGCGCGAACGGATCCTGAGCCATCAGATCCCGCGCCGCGGCCTCATCGGCTACGTCGATGAGGATCAGCGCACCGGATCCGTCCGTCCACGGACCCGTCGATCGGACGCGTCCGTCGTCGACGAGACCGCTCAGCCACGCCCGGTGCTTCGGGCGGTGCTCGTCGCGGGCCGCGGCGGTGGAATCGGAGTACGTGTATTCGACGGCGAACAGTGCCATGGGTTTCCTCGATTTCGTCGGATGCGGGTGTCGCGCGCTCAGAGTGTGAGCAACATCCGGGTGTTCCCGAGCGTGTTCGGCTTCACGTAGCTCAGGTCCAGGAATTCGGCGACACCGGTATCGTACGACCGGCACATCTCGGCGTAGACCTCGGCGGTGACCGGGGTGCCCTCGATCTCGGCGAACCCGTGGCGGGCGAAGAAATCCACTTCGAAGGTCAGCACGAAGAGCCGCTCGAGTTCGAGTTCCCGGGCGACCTCGATCAACCGGGCGACCAGCAGATGACCTGCTCCGCGCCCTTTGACCTGCGGATCCACCGCTACCGTGCGGACCTCGCCGAGGTCGGCCCACAGCACGTGCAGGGCACCGCAACCGACGACACGCCCGTCGAACTCGGCAACCCAGAACTCCTGGACGGCCTCGTACAGAGTCACGAGGTTCTTCTCGAGAAGAATCCTGCCCGAGTAGATGTCGATGAGCCGCTTGATCTCCGGCACGTCCGACGTTCGGGCCCGACGCACGACCATACGATCGGTTGTGCTGGATTCCGGCGCCGCTGAAGTCATGCGGTGAACAGTAGCGCGTGCCCGTAGCGATATTGTGGGGCCTATGAGCACGCCCCGCCAGCACGTCGCCGCATCGGGCGGGAGCGGCGCCGCCCCGGGACCGAACGCCGGTTCCCCGCACGATCCGGTGCCGTTGTGGAACATCGCGAACATCCTGACGGTGCTGCGAATCGCGCTGGTCCCGGTCTTCCTGGTGTTGCTCTTCGTCGGCGACGGACACGACACCGGATGGCGTCTCGCGGCCACGGCCGTCTTCGCGATCGCGGCGGTCACCGACCGCATCGACGGACAGTTGGCACGCCGGTACGGCCTGGTGACCGACTTCGGAAAGCTCGCGGACCCCATCGCCGACAAGGCGCTGATCGGAGCCGCGCTCGTCGGATTGTCGCTGCTGGGAGACCTCACCTGGTGGGTCACCGCCGTCATCGCGGCTCGCGAACTCGGGATCACCGCGATGCGTTTCGCGGTGCTGCGGCACGGGGTCATCCCGGCCAGCAGGGGTGGCAAGGCCAAGACCTTCGTGCAGACCCTCGCCATCGGGATCTACCTGCTTCCGCTGCCGGACGCGATCGCGCCCGTGGCGGTGGCGATGATGGCCCTCGCCGTCGTGCTGACCGTCGTCACCGGACTCGACTACGTCGTGCAGGCGGTCCGCCTGCGGACAGCCGTGCGGACCGGTGAACACCCGCACGGCGACACCGGTGGCCGGACGTCGTAGTGACCACGCCCGACCCGCTCGTCTCGGCAACCCGCGCAGCGGACCTCGTCGCGGAACTGGCGGCGCGCGGCCAGACGGTCGCGACCGCGGAGTCGCTCACCGCCGGCCTGCTCTCGGCCACCATCGCCGGTGTGCCGGGCGCGAGCGCTGTTCTGCGTGGTGGGCTGATCGTGTACGCAACCGACCTGAAGGCGACTCTGGCCGACGTCGACGCCGGGAAACTCGCGCACGACGGGCCCGTCTCCGAATCCACCGCGGCAGCGCTCGCCGACGGCGCGCGCGTTCGATGCGGTGCCACCTGGGGGCTGGGACTGACGGGGGTCGCGGGTCCGGACGACCAGGACGGACGTCCACCCGGGACGGTGTATCTGGGCATCAGCGGCCCCGGCGGCACCGTGGTGAGCCGGCCGCAGGTGGCCGGAAGCCGGTGGGACATCCGGCTCGGATCGGTCGACGCCGCCGTGTCTGGGCTACTCGCCCGCCTACTCGCGACCTCGGCGTTGTAATCTCTGGACACCGCGTTCTCCAAGTTCGAACGGGGAGCGGGAACCTGGCAGCTCTCCGGGACGTTGTCGGGGTATAGGTACGAAGGACGAAGGAGGATGCGATGGCGCTGTTGCTACGCGAAGCACTAGGGGACAGCCTTCGGCGTACCCGTGTGTCGCAAAGCCGCACCCTGCGCGAAGTCTCCAGCAGCGCCAGGGTCAGCCTCGGATACCTCTCCGAGATCGAACGTGGGCGCAAGGAAGCGTCGAGTGAGCTTCTCGCGGCGATCTGCGACGCGCTCGCCGTCCCGCTCTCCGACGTCCTTTCCGACGTGAGCGAGTCGCTGGCAGACGCAGTTCCCCGGCGCAGTGGCATGAACGAACGGGTCGGCGAGGTCGGGATCTCCGAACTCGCGGGATCCGACGGGGTCGCGAGGGATTCTGCGCTCATTGCGCAGGAGACCAGAGTTGTGATCCCCGCACCGGCGGCGCGCGCGCTTGCTGCCGCCTAACATGGACTGAAGTGAAGATCGCTCCGGGTATCCGGCGCGGACGAGGACTTATCCCGGCTCGCCTCCAGCGGTGATCCGGGCTCGGCAGGTGGGACCGCCGGGACACGACCGGCAGGGCGGTCCGGAATCGGTGCGCGAGGGCCGCGCACCGGGTCGCGTTCGGCGCGGCGTACCAGATGGAGGCGGGATCACACCCATGGCTAATCCGTTCGTCAAGGGTTGGAAGTACCTGATGGCGCTTTTCAACTCCAAGATCGATGAGAAGGCCGATCCGAAGGTCCAGATTCAGCAGGCCATCGAGGATGCCCAGCGTCAGCACCAGGCTCTTTCGCAGCAGGCCGCCTCCGTCATCGGAAACCAGCGGCAGCTCGAGATGAAGCTCAATCGTCAGCTGGACGAAGTCGAGAAGCTCAATGCGAGTGCGCGCCAGGCCGTGATGATGGCGGACCAGGCCAACGCGGCGGGCGACACCGAGAAGGCCATCCAGTACACCAACGCCGCCGAGGCGTTCGCGGCGCAACTCGTCACCGCCGAGCAGTCGGTCGAGGACCTGAAGGTGCTGCACGATCAGTCCCTGCAGGCTGCGGCGCAAGCGAAGAAGGCTGTCGAGCAGAACGCGATGGCGCTGCAGCAGAAGGTGGCCGAGCGCACCAAGCTGCTCAGCCAGCTCGAGCAGGCAAAGATGCAGGAGCGGGTCAGCGAATCCTTGCGGTCGATGGATTCCACCCTGTCCGCCCCGGGCACCACGCCGAGCCTGGATGCGGTGCGCGAGAAGATCGAACGTCGCTACGCGAACGCGCTGGGTTCGGCCGAACTCGCCCAGAACACCGTGCAGGGGCGGATGCTCGAGGTCCAGCAGGCCACCGTCCAGATGGCCGGCCACAGCCGTCTCGAGCAGATCCGCGCCTCGATGAAGGGCGACGCACTGCCCGGTGCGCCCGCAACGCCCGCCGTCGACATCGGCAAGGAGCCGCCCGCGGCTGCAGGCAGCGCCGGCAGCCAGTAAAGCTCGCGAACCTGCCAGGAGCATGACATCGCTATGAACGCACCCGGAAGCGGCCGGGCCGGAAGCATTTCCGGCCCGGCCGCTGCCGCACTCAGAGACGCCACCGGTGCTGCGGTCGACGCCGCGCGCCGCTGGCGTGACCCCGCTGCGCGGCTTCGCCGGAAGAAGCGACGCGCACAGCGTCGCGCGCGGTTGTTCGGCGCAGCCGGCGGCACGGGTGGAATCGGAACGGCCACGCTCATCGCTGCGTCGGCGCCCGACTGGACGATCGTCGCGACCGGCGGAGCGACCGCCGCGTTCGTCGTGCCCGCGGTCATGGCGGTGCGAACATTCCGCCGGCTCGATGTTGTGCCGTTGCCGCCACCCGGACCGGGCCTGCGGAAGCTGCCACCCGCAGGGTCGGTGGCGCGTGCGCCTATGGAGCGACTGTCGGCCGACGAGCAGAGCCTGTACCGATTGCTCACCGTCCTCGCACGCTCTGGGGCGGTCGCGGCGGACGATCTCGAGGAGATCGGCGAAGCGGCGCGGGCGGCCTCCTCCGCGCTCGACGCGGTGGTCGAAGACGTCGTCGCTCTCGAAGCAGCTTCGCGGGGAAGTGCGGCCGCAGGTGCGCACCTCCACACAGCGATCAACGCAGCGGGTCAACGCATCGAATCGGGCGTCGACCAGTTCGAGGAACTCGTCGCGGCGGCGGCACGCCTGGCCGCCGCACCCGAGGGCAGCCGTTCCATGGCGCTGCTCGAACAGCATCGCGCCGAGTTGATCACCACTTCGGACAAGCTCGAAAGCTGGGCGCTGTCGTGGCAGGAGGTCGCTCGGATCGAGCGACCGTACCGCGACCGTCCCTGATCCCGACACTGCACACCGGGCCGGACGCGGCCGTCAGTCGTCGACGCCGCGGGCGGCGAGTGCTTCCCCCATCGCTTCGGCGGTCATGAGCGCCCCGACCACAACGGGGACGACGAGTGCGCGCAGCGAGAATCCGAGACCCCGGGCCTTCCGTGCTTCGGTCACCCGGGCGACGACCGCACCCAGCAGCGGAATCGCGCGGATCGTCATCACGAGGACGAGCCCGACGCGATCCGGATCGACGCCGACGCGACGCAGTGGGCGTGCGGCGGTGACGATGGCGTCGAGCATGTCGGTCATGCGGGTCGTCAGGGTGACGAGCGCGGCGAGTGCGACGGCCACGAACAGCGACCCGCAGATCACCACGGCGCGTTCCCATCCCGCGACGATCCACTGGAACGCGCCGACGAACGCGAGCATCCATACGATCGGCCGCAACTGGACCACGGTGAGCCGCAACGGTATCCGGGCTGTGAAATAGGCGATCACCGCAAGTGCCGCCGCCGGTAGAATCTGCCAGGGTTGCCGGATCCACAGGCTCAGCACGACGATCACCACCGCGGTGACCAGGAGTTTCGGCCCGGCGGGAAGCCGATGCAGTATCGACGACCCCGGGTGGTAGAGACCGAAGGTGTTCACCCGATCAACTGCCGGTAGTAGCCCAGGGCAGGCCGGGGCTCGTCGTCGGCGACGACGAGGCCCGAATCCACGACGAGGACGCGGTCGAAGTCGGTGAGCAGATCCAGATTGTGGGTCACGACCACCAGTTGCTGGCGGAGCGCGGCGAACGTCCGCGCGATCAGTTTGGTGTTGCGCAGGTCCAGCAACGTGGTGGGCTCGTCGGCCACCAGCACGTCCGGATCGGTGACCATGATCGCGGCCAGCGCGAGCAACTGCTTCTGGCCTCCCGAGAGCAGGTGACTGGGATGGTCATGGTGGCCCGAGAGACCGAACTCGCCGAGTACCTCCCGGACCCGGTCGGCGCGCTCCGCCTTGCCGAGTCCGCTGCGCCGCAGGGAGAAGGCCACATCTTCGGAGACCGTCGGCATCACGATCTGATGGTCGGGGTCGGTGAAGACGAACCCGACACGTTTGCGCACTTCCCGGCCCTTTTTCGCGGTGTCGAATCCGTCGACCGTCACGGACCCGGCCGAGGGCACCACGAGGCCGTTGATCATCCGGGCGAGTGTCGACTTGCCGCTGCCGTTCGCCCCCACGATCCCGACGCGCTGCTCGGTCAACGTCAGATCGATACCGTCGATGACGGTCCGGTCACCGTAGGAGTGACGGACCTGCCGGAAGCAGATTTCGCTCATCGACCGGGATGCTCCGTCCGTCAGTGGGTCGGATCGGCGGCAGGCCGCTGGGGGAGTCGCGCGGACAGTAGTGCCGGGTACGCACGATGCACCTGCGCAGCGACCGCGGCGGCGACGACCGCTTTGATCAGGTCACCGGGCAGGAAGGCGACGTTCGCGGCGGTCGCGGCCCACACCGTCAGGTCGGTGCGGAGCACCATACCGGCGATACCCAGGGCGTACAGCACGACGATGCCGCCGAGCACGTTCACGCCGACACCCAGAACCGTCCGGTACCGGGGGAGCATCCGCATGCTGAGCCAGCCGATCACCGCGACGGCGGGAATCCAGCCGATCAGGAAGCCGGCGGTGGGTCCGGCGAGGGAGGTGAGAGTCGTCCGGCCGCCGGCGAGGACGGGCAGGGCGAGACCGAGCACGATCACCGTCGTCACCGACAGCACGCCCTTGCGGGCGCCGAGAAGCGCACCTGCCAGCATCACACCGAGGGACTGCAGTGTGATGGGGACACCGGACGAACCGATGGTGATCTGGCCGGGCAGACCCAGCGCGATGATCAGAGCCGCGAACACAGCGATCTGCGCGAGATCGCGGGCAGGGATACGACGGGACGAGGACACGTATTCTCAGCCTTCTGACAGCGGGTCGGGAGCGACGGGATCGAACGTGTAGAGCGTAAGGGTCCGGGACGCTCCCTACGCGACCGCCCCTGCTCGGGGTGTACCCCCGAGCCCGCGGGCACGCGCTCTGCGGGTATCCCCTGATCTTTTCCTGATCTACGCGCTGACGTGGTGTTTTTCTGCCGCGTCGGGTGCAGGATCGGATGTGTAGGACAGAGACGGTGCCTCAGGTGCCAGGTGGGAGAAACCGATGTTCTGGAAGATCGTAGGAATGGTCGCGCTCGTGTGGATCGGCCTCGCGGTGATCGGCGCACTGTTCGACCACCTGTTCGGCATCCTCGTGCTCAGCGCGATCATCTTCGGCGGCTATCTGCTGTACAAGGCGATGTCGGGCAAGGACAGCAAAGACGACCTCAGTCGTTTCTGACCGCTCCGACGTGAAGTATCGGGCTGTGACCCGGCGGTACCCACCGCCGGGTCACGCTCGTGTTGTCTCCTCGTGCGCCCTCCGGGAGACCGCGCTCGGGTGGATAGTGGACGGATGGAACCCGTACCAGAGGACTGGCACCGCGGCGTCGTCGTGGTGGCGCATCCGGACGACATCGAATACGGAGCCGCCGCGGCGGTGGCGCGGTGGATCCGTCAGGGCAAGGACATCCGGTATGTCCTCGCGACGAGTGGTGAAGCGGGTATCGCCGGTGTGCCGCCGTCGCAGTCGGCACCGTTGCGCGAGGACGAGGAGCGGGAATCCGCACGAATCGTCGGGGTCGACTCGGTCGAATTCCTGGGGCATCCCGACGGGCGGCTCGTCGCCGGCCCGGAACTGCGGCGAGACATCGCGGCGGCGATCCGGCGGCACCGGCCGGAGATGGTCGTCACGCTCCACTTCGGAGCGACGTGGTTCCCCGGGGCACTCAACAGCGCCGACCATCGAATTCTCGGACTCAGCGTTCTCGACGCGGTGGCCGACGCCGCCAACGAGTGGATCTTTCCGGAGTTGACGCGGTACGGGCTCGAACCGTGGGCGCAGGTGCGCTGGATCGCAGTGAACACGACAGCGCCCACGCACGCGGTCGACGTCACGGACACCGTCGAGATCGCCGAACGTTCGCTCGCGGCGCACCGGCGCTATCTCGAAGCATTGAGTACGACGGACGTCGCAGAGCAGGCACGTGCCCAGCTGCAGATGGCCTCGCAGGCGCTACCCGGGTTCCCGGCCGAGCGTGCCGTCGGGTTCGCACTGTTCACCGTCGGGGGGTAGCGGCCGACCGGACGGATCGGCGTGTGGCAGTCTGATCAGCGTGCGAGTGGCTGTGGTAGCAGGACCCGATGCGGGGCACGCGATTCCGGCGATCGAATTGTCGCGCCGTTTCGCGGCCGCCGGTCACGAGGCGATTCTGTTCACCGGCGAGCGCTGGTTCGGTATCGACGTGCCGGGAGTCACGGTTGCGGAACTGAAGGGCCTTGCTCCGCGGGCCGCCGACGACGACTCCGACGCCGGATCGAAGATCCATGCACGCGCCGCTCACATCGCGACGGAGATGCTCCAGGACCTCAGTGCCCTGCTTCCCGACCTCGTGGTGTCCGACGTGATCACCTCCGGGGGAGGAATGGCTGCAGAGCGGCTGGGGATCCCCTGGGTCGAATTGTCGCCGCATCCGCTCTACCGGCCCTCTCGCGGGTTGCCGCCGGTCGGAAGCGGACTGGCCGTGGGCACCGGTCTGGCAGGACGGGCGCGGGACAGCATCCTCAGGGCGATGACCGCCCGGTCGGTACGTCAGGGCGACCGGGACCGGGCGGTCGCGCGGGTGGGCATCGGTCTGCCGGCGGAGGATCCCGGACCCAGGGCGCGGCTTGTCGCGACCGTGCCCGCGCTCGAGGTGCCCCGGCCCGACTGGCCCGTGAACGCCCATGTCGTGGGCCCGCTGCTGTGGGAACCCACCGACACGGTGCTCGAACCGCCACCGGGCACCGGGCCGTTGGTGATGGTGGCGCCGTCGACCGCCACGACCGGTGTGGTGGGAATGGTCGAGGCGGTGTGTGAAGGACTGGCCGGTGCGGGGATGAGGGTGGTGGCAACCATGCTCGAACCACCGCCGGGTTCGCTGCCGGACTGGGCGGTCGCGGGTCGGGGTCGTCAGGACGTGCTGCTCCGCGCCGCGGACGTGGTGGTGTGCGGCGGGGGACACGGAATGCTCGCGAAAGCGCTGAGCGCCGGAGTGCCCGCCGTGGTCGTCCCCGGTGAAGGTGACCAATGGGAACTGGCGAACCGGGCCGCCCGGCAGGGCAGCGCCGTGGTGGTGCGGCCGCTCGATGCGGGAGCGGTGCGGACCGCGGTGGACACCGTCCTGTCGAGGCCGGAGTTTGCGGCGGCCGCCCGTGCCGCGGCAGCGACCGCAGGAAGCGTCGAAGACCCGGTCGCCGTGTGTGAAGCCGTACTCCTCTGAACCCTATGTGGTGCAGCAGTCGAAATGCTGCCGGCAGATGCGGCGGCGTCCCGGTGGGGACGACTACCGTGGGGCGGGTGCGCTTGACGGAATTCCACGAGATGGTCAGAGACGAGTTCGGGCAGATGCACGGTGACGCCCTGCTGCGAGACCACGTGCTCCTCGAACTGGGCGGCCGTACCGCCGCCGAGGCGATCGAGGCGGGGCAGGAACCCCGGGAGGTGTGGCGGGCACTGTGCGAGGAGTTCGATGTGCCGCCCGTGCGGCGGTGACCGCAGGTCGGCGCACCCTGCAGGCACCCGAATCAGGGTATTCGAACAGATGTTCGTCTATGCTGGTGTGGCCGGACGGTGACGACGCCGTCCACACGAAGCGAATCCATCCACAGAAGAGACGTTCTGTGCTCGCCGCACCGAACTTGTCGGTACCGGCTTCTAACGTCGTCGACAAGCAGGACGAGATTCGATGAAGGGGACCAACATGGCAGCACAGACACACGATCGCGAAAAGGCGCTCGAACTCGCCCTCGCACAGATCGACAAGAATTTCGGCAAGGGTTCGGTGATGCGACTGGGGGAGGAAGCCCACCAGCCCATCGCCGTGATTCCGACGGGATCGATCGCCCTGGATGTCGCACTCGGCATCGGCGGTCTCCCGCGTGGTCGCGTCGTCGAGATCTACGGCCCGGAATCCTCGGGTAAGACGACGGTTGCGCTGCATGCGGTGGCCAACGCGCAGGCGAACGGCGGCCTCGCCGCGTTCATCGACGCCGAGCACGCCCTCGACCCGGAATATGCCCGCAACCTGGGCGTCGACACCGACGCGCTGCTGGTCTCCCAGCCCGACACGGGTGAGCAGGCGCTCGAGATCGCAGACATGCTCATTCGTTCCGGCGCTCTCGACATCATCGTGATCGACTCGGTGGCGGCTCTCGTACCGCGTGCCGAGATCGAAGGCGAGATGGGCGACAGCCACGTCGGCCTGCAGGCGCGTCTCATGAGCCAGGCCCTGCGCAAGATGACCGGTGCGCTCAGCAACTCCGGCACCACCGCGATCTTCATCAACCAGTTGCGCGAGAAGATCGGTGTGATGTTCGGCAGCCCGGAGACCACCACCGGTGGTAAGGCTCTGAAGTTCTACGCCTCGATTCGTCTCGACGTACGCCGGATCGAGACGCTCAAGGACGGCGGCGACGCCGTGGGCAACCGCACTCGCGTCAAGGTCGTCAAGAACAAGGTGTCGCCTCCGTTCAAGCAGGCAGAGTTCGACATCTTGTACGGGCAGGGCATCAGCAAGGAAGGTTCGCTGATCGACATGGGTGTCGAGCACGGCTTCATCCGCAAGTCGGGCTCCTGGTACACGTACGAGGGTGATCAGCTGGGGCAGGGCAAGGAAAACGCCCGCAAGTTCCTGCTCGAAAACACCGATGTGCGCGACGAGATCGAGAAGAAGATCAAGGAGAAGCTCCGCATCGGGGCGGTAGTGACCGCCGGAGAAGCCGAGGAACCGGCAGACTTCTAGACACTCGGTCTTCTAGAACACTCGGCCTTCTGGATACGACGCTCTCGGGCGTTCACGACGGTAGGGATCGACCGCCATGGTCGGTCCCTTCGTCGTATCCCCGGCCGGTGCCGTCCACCCGGACCGGTCGGTGCCCTCGTCTAGGGTCCGAACCATGGACGAGAGCAGTCGAGGGGGCGACCGGGGGAGTACCCGGCGCCGGAACAGTCGTGGTCCCCGCAACGACCGGGGCGCCGGCACAGAACCGGGTGGCGGCA
Source organism: Rhodococcus sp. NPDC019050 (assembly GCF_055664235.1). Taxonomy (NCBI): domain Bacteria; kingdom Bacillati; phylum Actinomycetota; class Actinomycetes; order Mycobacteriales; family Nocardiaceae; genus Rhodococcus; species Rhodococcus sp. NPDC019050. The sequence continues at coordinate 192,821 of NZ_JBVOON010000002.1, forward strand.
CCGAAGCTCAGGCGAAGGACGTGTGCCTTCGGCTGCTGACGGACCGTGCCCGCAGCCGCGCCGAACTCGCCACCAAGCTCGAGCAGAAGGGTTTCACCGCCGAGGTCGCCGAACGCACTCTCGATCGCCTCACGGAGGTCGGCCTGATCGACGACGCGGACTTTGCCGCGCAGTGGGCGCGATCGCGCCACCTGTACTCCGGAAGAGGCAAGCGGGCGATCGCGCTCGAGTTGCGACGCAAGGGCGTCGACGCCGAGGACGCCGAAGCGGCCCTCGACCAGATCGACAGCGACGACGAACGACAGCGCGCCGTCGAACTGGTCCGAAAGAAACTTCGTACCCAGCCGCCGCTGTCCACCGAGGGCGATCGGCGCGAACGTGCGCTCGAGCGCGACAAGGTGGTGCGGCGGCTGGTGGGAATGCTGGCCCGGCGCGGCTACCCGCAGGGGATGGCCTTCGACGTGGTCCGGGAGGAACTCGCGGCTCACGGTGCCGACACCGGCGATCTGTCCGCCGACTGAGGGGTTACCGCTTGTCGGTGATGTCCAGCCCCGGGACGGCCAGCACCGGGATGGTCTGCGGGCTCTCTGCGGGGACCGGGCCCTTCTTGTTGCGACCGGATCGCAGGCGCTTCTCGAGGCGCGTCGCGAACTGTGTCAGCGCACTGTTGAGGACGATCATGATCGCTGCCACAACGAGCAGCGACGGCAGGTAGTTGGAGAAGAACGAGCCGAGCTGCTGCCCGGACCGCACCACTTCGACATAACCGATGAGGTAGCCGAGGGCGGAGTCCTTCAGCGCGATCACCATCTGCGACACGATTGCCGGCAGCATCACGGTCACGGCCTGCGGAAGCAGGATCAGCCGCATGATCTGGTTCTTGCGCAGCCCGATCGCGGACGCGGCCTCGGTCTGACCCCGCGGGAGCGAGTTGATCCCGGCACGCACGATCTCGGCGATCACGGAACCGTTGTAGAGCGTCAGGCCGGTGATCACTGCCGCGAGGGCCAGGTAGTCGGACTTGAACACCCGGTACTCGGCGAAGACCTGGTACGCGAAGATCATCAGGATCAGGACCGGAACGGCCCGGAACAGTTCGACGATCGTCCCCGAGACGATCCGCACCCAGCGGTGATCCGAGAGCCGGGCGATACCGAGCACGGCACCGAGCACCAACGCCAGAACGATCGAGGCGGCCGCGGCGATGAGCGTGCCCCGGATGCCGGGCAGGAGATAGGTCGTCCAACTGCTCGCTTCGAGGAACGGCTCCCACTTCGCCGCGGTCAGCTGACCTTGGCTGTCGAGCGCCCGGTAGACGAACCACGCGGCGAGCAGCAGCAGTGCGACCACCACCACCGACAGGATCCGGTAGATCGCCTTGGCGCGGGGACCGGGCACGTCGTAGAGAACACTTCCGCGTGCACTCATCGTGCCACCTCGAATCGCTTGCTCAGCCAGCCGAAGATCAGGCCGGTGGGGAGGGTCAGGATCACGAAGCCGATTGCGAAGATGCCGCCGATGGCGAAGATCGCTGCCTCGTTCTCGATCATCGTCTTCATCAGCAGCGACGCCTCGGACACGCCGATCACCGACGCGATGGTCGAGTTCTTCGTCAGGGCGATCAGCACCGAGCCCAGCGGCGCGATCACCGCACGAAATGCCTGGGGCAGCACGATGAGCCGGAGGTTCTGCCCGAAGGTCAGGCCCAGGGACCGTCCCGCCTCGGACTGGCCGAGCGAGACGGTATTGATGCCCGAACGCAGGGATTCGCAGACGAACGCCGCGGTGTACACGGTCAACCCGAGCACGGCGAGGCGAAAGTTGTTGTCGACGAGGAAGGTCGGCGAGGACTCCGGCGCGAGCTTCACGCCGAGTGTCTGCGACAACCCGAACAGGCAGAAAATGATGATCAGCGTCAGTGGCGTATTACGGAAGATCGTGACGTACGCGGCACCGAGGGCCCTCGCGACAGGGATGGGGGAAACCCGCATGCCCGCGAGGATCGTTCCGAGTATCAGCGCGCCGATCGCCGACACGACCGTCAGCTGGATGGTGGTCCAGAACGCATCGAGCAGCTGGCTTCCGTACTTGCTCAACAGATCCACAGGTCAACTCCGGATCGAGGGGAGGGCGGTTGCCGGAGCTTCCCGGCCGGCTCGCGACGTCGTCGACGAACCGGCCGGGGAGTGCTTCGGCGGGGACTACCGGCACCGGGTCGAACCCGGTGCCGGGGTTAACTCAGTACCGGTCGACCTGCGGTGCCTCGGGGAGCGGGTAGCCCGATGCGCCGACCGTCTCCTGGAACGCAGCCTCCCACGCACCACTGGAGATCATCTCGTCGATCGCGTCGTTGATCGCGGTGCGCGACTCGTCGTCTCCGAGGGCCAGGCCGATGCCGTAACGCTCCTCGGTGAACGGCTCACCGACGACCTTGAACTCGCCGGGGCTCTGCGCGGCGTAACCGGCGAGAATGATGTCGTCGGTGGTCACCGCATCGACGGCGCCGTTGCGCAGTGCCTCGACGCACGCCGAATAGGTGTCGAATTCCTGCAGCTGGACGTCCTGTGCGTAGGTGTCCTTGACCTTCTGAGCCGGCGTCGATCCCGCGACCGAGCACAGGCGCTTGCCGCCGTTGAGCGACTCGGGTCCGGTGATGTCGGTGTTGTCCGCGCGCACCAGCAGCGACTGGCCGGCGACGAAGTACGGTCCGGCGAAGTCGACCTTCTCCTTGCGGGCGTCGGTGATGGAGTAGGTCGCGACGACGTAGTCGACCTCACCGTTCTGGATGAGGGTTTCGCGCTGCGCGGACGGCGATTCCTTGAACTCGATGTTGTCTTCGGAGACACCGAGCTGCTCGGCGACGTACTTCGCCACCTCCACGTCGAATCCGCTGAACGTGCCGTCGGGGTTGCGCAGACCCAGTCCCGGCTGATCGAACTTGATGCCGACGGTCAGGTTGCCGTTCTCGGCAGAGTTCGACACGCTGCGCGTCTCGTCGCCGCCGCAGGCCGTCGCGGTGACGGCAACGGCGAGGATGCCGATGCCCAGGCGGATCGAGCGGGACAGTTTCATCGAGTACCTCCGGTTGCGGGTGTCGTGCTGTGGAAAACGACGCGGACAGCTCCGCGCCGGCGTTGCAGGGATTCCGCGCGGGCGCCGGCCCGCGCGGGGTCGATCAGTGGCTGAGAATCTTGCCGAGGAAATCTTTGGCGCGATCGGAGCTGGGCGAGGTGAAGAAGCTGTCGGGGTCGGTGTCTTCGACGATCCGGCCGTCCGCCATGAACAGCACGCGGTCGCCGGCCTTGCGGGCGAAACCCATCTCGTGGGTCACGACGACCATCGTCATGCCCTCCTTCGCCAGCGCCGTCATGACGTCGAGGACTTCCTGAACCATCTCGGGGTCGAGCGCCGAGGTCGGTTCGTCGAACAGCATCACCTTCGGGTTCATGGCGAGCGCCCGTGCGATCGCGACGCGCTGCTGCTGGCCACCCGACAACTGCGCGGGGTACTTGTCGGCCTGGTTGGCGATGCCCACGCGTTCGAGAAGCTTCAGGGCGGCCTCGCGGGCCGCGTCCTTCTTCATCTTCCGCACCTTCACGGGCCCGAGCATCACGTTCTCGAGGATCGTCTTGTGGGCGAACAGGTTGAAGGACTGGAACACCATTCCGACATCGGAGCGGAGCTTCGCGAGTGCCTTGCCCTCGGCGGGAAGCAACGTGCCGTCCACCCGGATCTCTCCGGAATCGATCGGTTCGAGGCGGTTGATGGTGCGGCACAGGGTGGACTTGCCCGACCCGGACGGCCCCACCACGATCACCACCTGACCGCGCGGAACTTCGACGTTGATGTCCTGCAGCACGTGAAGGTCGCCGAAGTGCTTCTCGACCCGGGAGAGAGAGATCATCGAGGTCGTGCTGTCCGCTTCGTCGGACGGCTTCTCCGTCCCCGCTGCCGCTGATGTCATGGGATGACACTATGCCGTCCCCGACCCGATTCCTCGCATTTCGGGCCGTGGAGCGATCGTCGTCACGGAAAATTTACGGCTGCCGCAAAAAAAGACCGCCCGGTCGGCCATCGCCGTCACCGGCGGGAGGTCACCTCGTGCGCGTGAGCTACCCTGAGACGTGTCACTGATCGACGAGAATGTCTCCCACGCCGCCCCTCGGACCTACGAAGTCCGCACGTACGGCTGCCAGATGAACGTGCACGATTCCGAGCGTCTGTCCGGATTGCTCGAGGACGCCGGTTTCCACCGTGCCACTCCGGGAACCAACCCTGACCTGGTGGTGTTCAACACGTGTGCTGTGCGGGAGAACGCCGACAACAAGCTCTACGGCAACCTCAGCCATCTGCGGCCGGTCAAGGACGAGAACCCCGACATGCAGATCGCAGTCGGCGGCTGCCTCGCTCAGAAGGACCGCAGTCTCGTCGTCCAGAAGGCCCCGTGGGTCGATGTGGTCTTCGGCACGCACAACATCGGTAATCTGCCTGCCCTGCTCGAGCGCGCACGTCACAACCGCCGCGCGGAGGTCGAGATCCTCGACTCTCTCGAGGCCTTCCCGTCGACGCTCCCCGCCAAGCGCGAGTCCGCGTACGCGGGCTGGGTGTCCATCTCCGTGGGCTGCAACAACACGTGCACGTTCTGCATCGTGCCGTCGCTGCGAGGCAAGGAAGTCGACCGTCGTCCCGGCGACATTCTCGCCGAGGTCAAAGCCCTCGTCGACGAGGGCGTTCTCGAAGTGACGCTGCTCGGACAGAACGTCAACTCCTACGGCCGGTCGTTCGCCGACCCCGAACAGCCCCGCGACCGGGGTGCGTTCGCGTCACTGCTCCGGGCCTGCGGCGACATCGAGGGATTGGAACGGGTCCGCTTCACCTCGCCGCACCCGGCGGAGTTCACCGACGACGTCATCGAGGCGATGGCGCAGACGCCGAACGTCTGCCCGCAGTTGCACATGCCGCTGCAGTCCGGCAGCGACCGGATCCTGCGGGCGATGCGCCGCTCGTACCGCAAGGAGCGGTTCCTCGGCATCATCGACCGGGTCCGCGCCGCCATGCCGCACGCGGCCATCACCACCGACATCATCGTGGGCTTCCCGGGCGAGACCGAAGAAGACTTCCAGGAGACGCTCGACGTCGTCGAGAAGGCCCGCTTCACGAGCGCCTTCACGTTCCAGTACTCCAAGCGTCCCGGCACACCGGCGGCCGAGATGGACGATCAGGTGCCCAAGGCTGTCGTGCAGGAGCGCTACGAGCGGCTCATCGCCCTCCAGGAACGCATCACCCTCGAGGCGAACCGGGAACTGGTCGGCACCGAGGTGGAACTGCTCGTCGCGGCCGGGGAAGGGCGCAAGAACGCCGAGACCGCGCGGATGAGCGGGCGCGCCCGCGACGGCCGTCTCGTGCACTTCCGTCCCGAGGGGAACATCGACACCGCGGTCCGTCCGGGCGACGTGATCACGGTGGTCGTGACCGGCGCTGCACCGCACCACCTCGTCGCCGACGACGCGATACTCACCCACCGCCGCACCCGCGCGGGGGACCATTTCGAACAGGGCAAGCTCCCCAAGACGCCGCCGATCGGCGTCGGACTCGGACTGCCCACCATCGGCGCTCCCGCCGACCTCCCGACCCAGATGGGATGTAACGCATGACCGAGGAGATTCGCGCCGGCCTCGAGGCAGCCGAACGCGACGCCGCCAAAGAAATCGATCCCGGCGCCCGCGCGATGTTCGTGGCGATCGCTGTACTCGCGCTGCTCGGATCGTTCGCGCTCCCGCACGCGGGTTCGGCGAACGGCTGGGAGGCGCTGGCCTTCGCTCCCGATGCGATCGAGCAGGAGATCGCCCTGCCGTCGCGGCTGTTCGTGTGGTTCGCCCTGATCTTCGGCGCACTCGGCTCGATCCTCGCGCTGCTCACCCGCAGGTGGGTCGCCGCGTGGGTGACGCTCGCCGGCTCGTCGGTGACCCTCGTGTTCGGGATGCTGTCGATCTGGACGCGTCAGACCCTGCCGGTCGAGTCGACGGCCGGAGGCCCGGGTTTCGGGATCGTGCTGGGCTGGCTCGCGATGATGGTCATCGTCTTCCACTGGGCACGCGTCGTGTGGGCGCGGACGTCCGCACAGCTCGAAGCCGAGAGCGACCTCCGCCGCGTCGTGGCAGAAGACGACCGTCCGAGGCTCTTCCGCGACAACTAGCCCTACAGACGACGGTGCCCCTCTCCGGATCCGGAGAGGGGCACCGTCGTGTCGGTGGCCGGTTCGCAGCTGTCAGAGTTCGCCGACCGCGCCTTCGGCTGCCTCGGCCCATTCCCGCCACTGCGAAGCCTGGGCGAGGGCTTGCTCGGCTTCCTTCGTGCGACCGTTCGCGGAGGCCTTGGCTGCCTGCTCCTCGAACTGCTGCACCCGCTCCCGGAACTGAGCCGCGCGGGCGAGCGCCTCGGGATCGGTGCGACGCCACTCCGAGTCGGCTGCCTCACGCACGCGCTTCTCGACGGCGCGCAGGCGGCTTTCGAGATCGTGGGTGCGCTCGCGCGGAACCTTGCCGATCGCTTCCCACTTGTCCTGAAGCTCCCGCAACTGCGCCCGCGCAGCCTCGACATCCGAGGATGGATCGATGGTCGCCGCCGATTCGAGCAGGGCTTCCTTCGCGCGCGCATTCTCCTCGAACTCGGCTTCGCGCTCGGCGTTCGCATTGTTGCGCGCCGCGAAGAACACGTCCTGCGCACCCTTGAAGCGCTTCCACAGTTGGTCGTCCGCTTCGCGTGGCGCCCGACCTGCGGCCTTCCATTCCGCGAGCAGGTCGCGGAAGGTGGCTGCGGTCGCACCCCAGTCGGTCGAGTCCTGCAGCGACTCGGCACGGGCGACGAGTTCCTCCTTGCGGCTCTTCGCCGACGCCCGCTCGCGGTCGAGTTCGGCGAAGTGTGCACCACGGCGACGGTTGAACGCCTCGCGGGCCTTGGAGTACCGGCGCCACAGGACGTCGTCGACCTTCCGGTCGACCCCGCGGATGGACTTCCACTCGTCGAGGATCTCCCGGAGCCGGTCGCCCGCGGCCTTCCACTGCGTGGACTCCGCTCCGATTTCCTCGGCTTCGGCGGCGAGCGCCTCCTTGCGCGCGGTGTTCTCGGCGCGCTGTTGCTCCTTCTCCTGCTTCGCGGCGACCGCAGCCTGCTCCGAGGCCGTGATGATCTCCGTCAGACGCGCGGACAGAGCGTCGAGGTCCCCGATGACCGCGGCCGTCGGAAGGGATTCGGCGAGTGCTTCGGCGGCGGCCCGTGTCTTCTTGATGTCCCCGGTTCCGGAGGCGAGCCGGGTCTCGAGGATCGCCACCTCGGTGGCGAGGTCGTCGTATCGACGGCCGAAGTGGGCGAGCCCTTCGGCGGCGTCGCCGGCCTGCCACGAACCGATGCAGCGTTCTCCGGCGGCCGTGACGACCCACGCGGTGCCGTCCTCGTCCACCCGCCCGAATCGGCTGGGATCGCTCGCGGGGACCGCGGGCATGTGAGGATGGTTCTGGGATGAGACCGGGTGCGGCTTCGGGTGGGAACCGGCGGTCTGCACACCGGACGACGCCGTCGCCTTCGTCGGGCCGGGGCGTGGGCCACCGGGCTTGGGCGGTCCGGGCCGCGCTGCGTCACCGGGTGTCGGCCCCACTGCCTGTTCCTGTGCATTCGGGTCGCTCATCAGTACCTCATCTCTGCCGCGCGGCACGGCTGCCTGGTCGCATCGCTCTACCGCAGGTCGGGTCACGGGACTCCGTGACCACACATCCGCCCCCTATTGAAACAGGTCGCGGCTGTGCAGGGCGCCGGGTCCGGTCGACTACCGTTGCCGGTGTGTTCATCGCCGGGGCGTTCGTGCCCTCCCCACCGTTGCTCGTTCCGGAGCTGAGCGGTCTCGCCGCGGCCGAAACCGACGACCTGCGGACAGCAGTGCTCGACACCGTTCGGGAACTCGCGGCAGCGACCGACTGGCTCGTCGTCGGCACAGGAGACATCGCCGCCGAGGTTCCCGCCACGGCGCGCGGCACCTTCCGTGGATACGGTGTCGACGTCCCGGTCGCGCTGGGCCCCGGCACCGCGGGCGAACCCGATCCGGACCTGCCCCTGGCCGCGCTCGTCGCCGGATGGATCCGCGACCGGGTCGCCCCGAAGACCTCGATCGAGGCGCACATACTGAGCGCCGACACCGACCCCGGTACCTGCACAAAGGTGGGCGCAATGCTGCGCGAGCGCCTCGACGCAGGCTCGCGCCCGCGTGCCCTGCTCGTCGTTGCCGACGGCCCGGCGACCCTCACGGCGAAGGCCCCCGGAGCGTTCGACCCGCGAGCGGGAGACGTCGACGCCGAACTCGCACAAGCGCTGACCTCGGGTGATCCGGATGCTCTGAGTGCGCTCGACCCGATCTTGTGCGCGGAGGTCCTGTTCGCCGGTCGCGCGGCGTGGCAGGCATTCGGCGCGGTGTTCACCGACGCTCCGGCCTCCGCGACGACCACCTACACCGGAGCGCCCTACGGCGTCGGTTACCACGCGGGGGTGTGGCGACCGTGAACGGCGAGGTGCGCCCCATCGCCGTCGTCGGACCCACCGCGACGGGCAAGTCCGATCTCGGACTCGACCTCGCAGAAGCGCTGGGCGGCGAGATCGTCAACATCGACGCGATGCAGCAGTACCGCGGGATGGACATCGGAACCGCGAAACTCCCGGTGGAGGAGCGACGCGGGATTCCCCATCATCAACTCGACGTTCTCGACGTCACCGAGACGGCAACGGTCGCGCGGTATCAGCGCGCGGCGACCGACGACGTCGAGGAGATACGCGCTCGCGGTCGCGTGCCGATCGTCGTGGGTGGCTCGATGATGTACGTGCAGGCGCTGCTCGACGAGTGGCAGTTCCCCGCGACCGACCCCGAGGTCCGGGCGAAGTGGGAGGCGGTGCTCGAGGACGGCGGTCCCGCGGCGGTACACGAAGCACTGCGTCTCGCCGACCCCGTCGCGGCCGAGACGATCCTGCCCACCGACGGCAGACGGATGGTGCGGGCACTCGAGGTCGTCGAACTGACCGGGAAGCCGTTCGCCGCGTCGCAACCGACGATCGGGGATCCCCGATGGGACACCGTGATCCTCGGTGTCGACCGGGAGACCGGAGAACTCGACCGGCGTATCGCCGAACGCACCGACACGATGTTCGAGCAGGGACTCGTGGACGAGGTCCGGACGCTGCTCGAACGCGGGTTGCGCGACGGCGTGACGGCCCCCCGGGCGATCGGCTACGCCCAGGTGCTCGAGCATCTCGACGGCGAATACGACCTCGCTCACGCCCGGGAGCGCACGTTCATCGGGACCCGGCGCTACGTGCGCCGTCAGCGTTCGTGGTTCCGGCGCGATCCGCGCATCCACTGGCTCGACGGCGCCGATCCGGACCTCACCGCCTCCGCGCTCCGGGCTGTGACGGACGCGCGGACGGGTGGAATGCCCGGTACTCGATAAGGTGACCGGTATGGAGTTCAGCAAAGGGCACGGCACCGAGAACGACTTCGTGATCCTCCCCGACCCGGACGCACGGCTGGATCTTGCCGCCGAGCGGGTCGCGGCACTGTGCGACCGCCGGCGCGGTCTCGGCGCCGACGGGGTTCTGCGGGTCGCACGGGCCGGTGCGCTCGTCACCGCCGGTGTCCTGTCCGAACTCCCCGACGGCACCGCCGACGACGACTGGTTCATGGACTACCGCAACGCCGACGGGTCGATCGCCGAGATGTGCGGCAACGGCGTGCGGGTCTTCGCGCACTACCTCACCGCCCACGGTCTCGTGACCGCACCCGACTTCGTGGTCGGCAGCCGGGCGGGTGGAAAGCCGGTACAGGTCCACGCGGCCGGGCCGGTGTTCGGCGACGTCACCGTGGACATGGGTGTCGTGCGGCAACTCGGCGACTCCACCGCAACGCTCGACGGCCGTGTCTACAGCGGGATCGGCATCGACGTCGGTAACCCCCATCTGGCCTGCGTGGATGCCAACCTGACCGAGGCGGGACTCGCGGCGCTCGATCTGACGGCGCCCGGCTTCGATCCCGGCTTCTTCCCCCAGGGCGTCAATATCGAGTTCCTCACGCCGATCCTGTCCGGTTCCGTGCACATGCGCGTCCACGAGCGGGGCGTAGGGGAGACCCGCTCCTGCGGCACAGGGACCGTGGCCGCGGCTGCGGCGGCGCTGCGATACGACGGCAGTGACGAAGGGGTCGTTCAGGTCTGTATCCCCGGCGGCTCCGTCGACGTCCGCATCGAGAAGGGCCGGGCGTGGCTGCGCGGACCCTCCGTTCTCGTCGCTTCGGGCGAGCTCGGTGACGGATGGTGGGCGTCCCTCGCGTGACCTGGTGAAGCCCCAGGTGACGGCGACAAGAAACTCGAATGCATCTGTCAGGGCTTCATGGGAACATGGACATGTATGACAAACACATCGCGCACCGAGCGTGCCACCCCAGAAGACACATCCGACAGTGCCTACAGCGCACACGGAGACTGGTCCGTCGACGATCCGTCCGTCGGTGAGATGCAACTGGACGATCGCAGCGCCCTTCGGCGCGTGGCCGGTCTGTCCACCGAACTCGAAGATGTCACCGAGGTCGAATACCGCCAGCTCAGGCTCGAGAGAGTCGTGCTCGTCGGCGTGTGGACCGGTGGCACGGCGGCGCAGGCCGACGCGAGCCTCGCCGAACTCGCCGCGCTCGCGGAAACCGCGGGCTCGGAGGTCCTCGACGGGCTGATCCAGCGTCGCGACAAGCCCGACGCGGCAACCTACATCGGCTCCGGCAAAGCCGAGGAACTTCGCCAGATCGTGCTCGCCACCGGCGCCGACACCGTCATCTGCGACGGCGAACTCACCCCGGCACAGCTCACCGCGCTGGAGAAGGTCGTCAAGGTCAAGGTCATCGACCGGACCGCGCTGATTCTCGACATCTTCGCGCAACACGCGACGTCCCGCGAAGGCAAGGCGCAGGTCTCGCTCGCCCAGATGGAGTACATGCTGCCCCGGCTGCGCGGCTGGGGTGAGTCGATGTCGCGCCAGGCCGGTGGTCGTGCCGGCAGCAACGGCGGCGTCGGCCTGCGCGGTCCGGGTGAGACCAAGATCGAAACGGACCGTCGCCGAATCCGCGAGCGGATGGCGAAACTGCGGCGCGAGATCAAGGGCATGAAGGCCGCCCGCGACACCAAGCGCACCAGGCGCCTGCGCAACCGGATCCCGTCCGTGGCGATCGTCGGCTACACCAACGCCGGCAAGTCGAGTCTGCTCAACGCCCTCACCGGCTCGGGCGTCCTGGTGCAGAACGCGCTGTTCGCCACCCTGGACCCGACGACGCGCCGGTCGGCACTGCCGGACGGCCGCGAACTGGTCCTGACCGACACCGTCGGCTTCGTTCGGCACCTGCCGACCCAGCTGGTCGAGGCGTTCCGGTCGACGCTCGAAGAGGTCGCAGACGCGGATCTGCTGTTGCACGTCGTGGACGGCTCCGATCCAATGCCCACCGAGCAGATCAAGGCGGTTCGTGAGGTCGTCACGGAGGTGCTGCGGGAAAGCGATGCCCCGCCGCCGCCCGAGCTGATCGTCGTGAACAAGATCGACGCAGCCGATCCGGTGACCCTCACCCAGCTCCGCGGGCTCCTCACCGATGCGGTGTTCATCTCCGCCCGAACGGGAGAGGGGATGGAGGAACTGCGCACGCGGCTGGCCGACATTCTCGAGGATCCCGACGTGGAGGTGAAAGTCCTCGTTCCGTACACCCGGGGAGACCTGATCGCCCGCATCCATTCCGATGGGCAGATCCTGGACTCGGCACACGAAGCGGACGGCACCCGCGTGCATGCCCGGGTTCCGATGGCGCTCGCGTCGGCATTGGGCGAATACGCCGCCTGATGCGCGGTATGCGCAGCGCGGCTGCGGGGGTGCCCCTGCTCGTCGCCGTGGCGTTCGCCGCTCCGGCCGCAGCCGACGACGCGCAGGTTCCGTCCGCGGATCTGACGCCGGAGGTGCTGTGCGCCCCGGCCGATCCGGCACTGGCCGAACTGTCCGGTCTGGCGGCGCCGGGCGGGCGGCTCTTCGCGACACCCGACGCCGGCGCCGACGAGCGGATCGTCGAACTCGGTTCCGATTGCACTGTGCTGCAGCGTGTCCCGGCTCCGGTCGATCCGTACGACGTGGAGGACATGGCGGCCGGGCCCGACGGCCGGTTGTGGCTCGCCGATGTCGGTGACAACTCCCGCAGCAGGGAGACCGTCGCGCTGATCTCGGTCGATCCCGACTCGGGCACCGGCGACCTGTATCGCCTCCGGTACCCCGACGGTCCCCAGGACGCGGAGACGCTGCTCGTGCCGGCCGACGGGATTCCGGTGATCGTCACGAAGTCGTTGTTCGGGCCGAGCGGTATCTACCGGCCCGCCGGGAATCGCGCGCTGACCGCAGCGGATTCGCCCGGGCCGACGGATCTCGAGCGAATCGGGACTCTCGCTCTCGGCCCCACCGACACGCCCGGCGGCCCGATCCCCGGCGCGTCGTCCTCGATGATCACCGGGGGAGCGGTCAGCGAGGACGGAACGGTGGCGGCGGTCCGGACCTATACCGATGTCTATCTGTTCCACGCACCGGACGGTGACGTCGCTGCGGCACTGTCGTCGGGTCCCGATCTGCGGATCGCCGTTCCCGGAGAGCCCCAGGGCGAGGCGATCGCCTTCACCTCGGACGGTGACCTGCTGACCGCCTCCGAAGCGGCCCCCGAGTCCTCGGTCCTGCCCCCGATTCAGGTTTTGCGCGGGGTGACCGACCTCTTCGTCGCCGACACCCCCGAGGGCGCCGGCGACGAAGAGAGGTCGACTGCGGTGTTACCGGTGGCGGGCGGCGTAGCCGTGGCGATCGCCGTGCTCGCCGCCGTTGTGGCGGTGACGGTCAGGCGTCGAGGTCGGTAGCCACCAGTTTCGCCACCTGGTCGAGCACCGCTTCGTCGTCACACGTGACGGTGACCTCTGCGCCCTGCGATGCGCCGAGCGTCATGATCATCAGAGCCGAACCGGCATCCACCGGTTCACCTCCGGCAACCGAGAGAGTGACGGGAACTCCCGACGCCACAACGGCTTCGGCGATGATTCCGGCGGGACGGGCGTGCAGGCCGATCGACGAGCCGACGGCAACGGTGGTGCTGGGCATGGGTTCTCCTCGGTTTGTGAACGCGCCTGGTCAGGAACGGACGGTGGTGTCTTGCAGAACGGGTTCGTCGGCGATCGCGTCGGTGGTGTGGGTGACCTGCTTGGCGATCGTGACGGCGAGGCCTGCCACGATCGTGCCCGCCGCCAGAGCGACGAGGAACCACACCACGTGGTCCATCGCGAAGAGGACGAACAGTCCTCCGTGCGGTGCCGACAAGGTGACCCCGGCGGCCATGACCATGCCGCCGGTGAGGGCACCGCCGAGCATCATGGACGGGATCACCCGGATGGGGTCTGCCGCGGCGAACGGGATCGCGCCCTCCGAGATGAACGAGGCACCCAGCAGCCATGCGGCCTTACCATTCTCGCGTTCGGCCTCGCTGTAGAGACGTGGCCGGATCTGCGAGGACAAGGCCATTGCGAGCGGCGGGACCATACCGGCCGCCATGACCGCTGCCATGATCTGCAGCGACGCGAGGTTGTTCACGTCCAGGCCGGCGACGGCGAATGCGTACGCGGCCTTGTTGACCGGCCCGCCGAGGTCGAAGCACATCATCAGGCCCAGGATGACGCCGAGGAGCACCGCCGAACCGCCCGAGAGGCCGTTGAGCCAGTCGGTCAACCCGGTGGTGACGGCGGCGAGCGGACGGCCGAGCAGCAGGAACATCAAGCCACCGACGATAAGGCTCGCCAGCAACGGGATGATGACCACGGGCATCAGACCGCGCGCCCATGCGGGCAGCGGGATACGGGCCACCCACAGTGCCGCGAAGCCACCGATCAGACCGCCGATCAGGCCGCCGATGAAACCGGCGCCCACGAAGACGGCAACCGCACCGGCCGTGAAACCCGGTGCCAGGCCCGGCCTGTCGGCGATCGCGAAGGCGATGTAACCGGCAAGCGCCGGTACCAGGAACGAGAACGACAGCGACCCGATCTGGTACAGGACCGCGCCGAGGTACGCCCCCAGACCACCCTCGGGCAGGTTGGTGAGGCTGTTGTCCAGGACGATGCCACTGGCGACATCGCCGATGTCGTGCCCACCCAGCAGGAAGCCGAGCGCGATGAGCAGACCGCCCGCGGCCACGAACGGGATCATGTAGCTCACACCGGTCAGCAGGATCTGCCGCAGGCGGGTGCCCCATCCCAGTTCGGATCCCGTGTCGCCACCTTCCGGCGTGGCAGCCGTGGAGGAAGATTCGACGGTGCGTGCGGACGGATCGGATGCTGCCCGCAGCGCCTCGGCGATCATGACGTCGGGTTCGTTGATGGCACGCTTGACCCCGGATGCGATCACCGGTTTGCCGCCGAAGCGTTCACGTCCCTTCACACCGACATCGGTCGCGAAGATCACGGCGTCCGCGTCGGCGATCGCCGACGCGGGAAGCGGTGTGCTTCCGCTCGACCCCTGAGTTTCGACCCGCAGGGTGACGCCCGCTCGTTCGGCGGCGGCGGTCAACGCGTCGGCTGCCATGTAGGTGTGGGCGATACCCGTCGGGCATGCGGTCACCGCGACGAGCGTCCGGGATCCGCCGCCTTCCGATTCTCCGGCACCGCCGCTCGGCGGCGTCCCCACGACAGCACCCGTCGGCGCCTTGGGTGCGTCGTCTCCCGGCGCCGCAGTGCTGCCCGCCGTCTGCGAGTCGTTTCCGGTGGCGGCCGACTCCGGGGGCAGTACTCCCTGGACCAGCGAGATGACGTTGTCGGCGGAGTTCGCCTCGCGCAACGACGAGACGAAGTCGGGCCGCACCAGCGCCCGTGCGAGCGCGGTGAGTACCTTCATGTGATCGGCGCCGGCGCCTTCCGGGGCGGCGATGAGGAACACCAGGTCGGCCGGCCCGTCGGGGGCGCCGAAGTCGACCTTCGGCGACAGTCGCGCGAAAGCCAGCGACGGCGTGGTGACGGATTCGGCTCGGGCGTGCGGAATGGCGAGTCCACCGGGAAGTCCTGTGGCGGACTTCGATTCCCGGTCGAGCACCGACGCCGCGAGCGCCTCGGCGTCCGAGGCACGGCCCGCAGACGCGAGGCGTCCCGCGAGTGCCGCGATCACCGACGACTTGTCGGAACCCAGATCGACGTCGAGTGCGATGAGGTCAGCGTCGATGATCGCCGGGCGACTGCCGGGACCGGATGCGCTGTGTGTCATGGCGTGTCCTTACGGGTGGGAGGGTAGAGCATGGGCGGGTGGCTCCGGCCGGTCCTGGAATCCGGTGACGCGCACGGCGTCCGGATCGACGGACTCGGGACCGGGAAGTTCGGTGCCGGGCAGTGCGACTGCGGCGCTGCCGTACGCCACCGCGTGCCGCAGGCAATCGGGCGGCGTGTGTCCGGCATTCTCGGCGACGAGGTACCCGGCCAGGGACGAATCGCCCGCCCCCACGGTGCTGCGCACGGTCGCGGAGGCCGTCGACGCGTGCCAGGCACCGTCGCCGGTGACGAGAACCGCACCTGCGGCGCCGAGGGTGGCGAGCACCGCGCCGACGCCGCGCTGGACCAGTACGTGCCCTGCGTCGATCACCGGGCCCAGATCGCCGGCGGCAGCGCCGGCTTCCAGTGCGGTGGCGTCCGCGCCGGTGAGCTGGGCGAGTTCGTCCGAGTTGGGCTTGATCAGGTCGGGCGCCGCGGCAGGTAGCCGGTCGGCGAGCGCGAGCAGCGGTGCCTCCGAGGTGTCGACGGCAACCCGGCACCCGAGGCTTCGGAGGGCCGTGACCAGGTCGGCGTACCAGCTGTCGGGAATACCGGGCGGCAGGGAACCGCACAGGACCGCCCAGGACGCACCGCACGCGGCGTTCAGGACAGCGGTGTGGAGTTCACCCAAGGTGCGGCCGGTGCAGGTGTGCCCGGGTTCGTTGAGCTTGGTCGTGGTGCCGTCCGGTTCGGCAATGGTGATGTTGTTGCGCGCCGGCCCGGAGGTCGCGACGGCCACGTAGGGCACCGCGCGTTCGTCGAGCGCGGTGAGCAGCGGATCACCACTGTCGGCGGGGAGGACGGCGACAACCTCCAGACCGGCACGTCGCAGGACCCGGGCCACGTTGATGCCCTTGCCTCCGGGGTCCACGGTGGTTCCGGTGCTCCGGAGAACCGCGCCACGAACGAGTGTCCCGTTGAGCGCGACGGTGCGGTCCAGGCTGGGGTTGGCGGTCAATGTGACGATCATGCGATCACCACCTCGATTCCGAGTTCGGCGAGTTGCTTGTGGTCCGTTTCCTCGATGTCGCTGTCGGTGACGAGGACATCGACGGCGGAAATGGGCGCGAAACGGAGAAGATTCCGGCGTCCGACCTTCGATGAATCTGTCACCACCACAACGCGTTCCGCGCAGCGGACGATGGACCGTTTGACGGCGGCTTCGTCCGCATCGGGAGTGCTCAGCCCGTGCTCGACGGTCAGCGCGTTGGTTCCTACGAAAGCGACATCGACATGCAGGGTGTCGAGGAACTGCAGTGCGTCCGCCCCCACTGCGGCCTGTGTCACGCCCCGCACTCGTCCGCCGGTCAGGTGCAGCGCGACGGAGGGGAGTGCCGCGAGACGGGCGGCGATGGGAACCGAGTTCGTCACGACTTTCAGATCGGTGTCGGTGGGCAGCGCCGAGACGATCCGGCCGGTCGTGGTTCCGGCATCGAACAGGACGCTTCCACCGGACGGGGGGAGGAAGGCGGCAGCGGCGGCGGCTATCCGGTCCTTCTGGTCGGCCCGCGAGTGCTCCCGATCCGCGAGCGCCGGTTCGCTGACCGTGAGTGCAGCGAAGGGAATCGCGCCGCCGTGGACCCGGCGGACGTGCCCGAGTCGCTCGAGCAGGGCGAGGTCGCGCCGCACCGTCTCGGTGGTGACGCCGTATCGCTCGGCGAGCGCGGCGACGGACATTCGTCCCCGTCGGCCGATCAGGTCCGCTATGGCCTGCTGGCGTTCCTCCGCGTACACCCTCACCCCTATCCGAATCTGTTGCTTTATGTTGTTTTACGCCCGTCTGTGTTGACATGTCAAGGGTTTGGAGTAATCTCGATCACATTGATCCCTGCGAGGAGGTATTCATGGACAACACGCCACGCGTCCTGTCCGGAACGCCGGTTGTGCCGGGCATCGGCTTCGGACCGGTGATCCGCCCTGCACCGCGGCCGGTCGTGTCACCGGAGCCCGTGTCGATTCCCGATACCGTCCGGGAAGCAGAGGTCAGCCGGTTCGAGAACGCGGTCGCCGACGTCGCGGAACGTCTCCGCGTCCGGTCCTCCCGCGCGACGGGAGCGGCCGCCGAGGTCCTCGCGGCGACCGCCATGCTCGCCGAGGATCGGGCGTGGCGCGGTGCTGCGTCGACCCGCATCCGTAACGGATCCGATGCCGTCTCGGCCGCCACCGCCGCCACCGAACAGTTCGCGGGAATCTTCGAGAAGATGGGTGGGCTGCAGGCCGAACGGGTCACCGACCTGTTCGATGTGCGCGACCGGGTGATCTCCGAACTGCAGGGTCTACCCGAGCCCGGCCTCGAACTCCCGGAGGTGCCGTCGGTCCTGTTCGCCGACGACCTGGCGCCCGCCGATACCGCGGGCCTGGACCCTGCTCTCGTCGTGGCAATCGCCACCACACTCGGTGGCCCCACCAGTCACACCGCGATCATCGCGCGCCAACTCGGGATCCCGTGCGTCGTCGCCGCCGTGGGGCTCGACGACGTGCCGACCGGAACCCCTGCCCTGCTCGACGGCTCGACCGGCCGGATCGTGATCGAACCGGACAAGGACGAAGCCGACGCGGCGGTCCGGCGCGACCGTGCCGAGCGTGAACGCACCGCCGCGTGGACGGGCCCGGGAGCCACGGCCGACGGTCACCCCGTCGACATCCTCGCCAACGTCCAGGACGGAGCGGGTGCCCGCGCCGCACGCGAAACCCCGGCACAGGGCGTCGGGTTGTTCCGCACCGAATTGTGTTTCCTGGACCGGGAAACCGAGCCGACGGTCGCCGAGCAGGCCGACATCTACGCGGAGGTGTTCGACGCGTACGCCGGACGGAAGGTCGTCGTCCGCACCCTCGACGCCGGCTCCGACAAGCCGCTGCGCTTCGCGAACCACCCCGAGGAGCCGAACCCCGCACTCGGCGTGCGAGGCATCAGGATCACCACAGCCGCGCCCGGCATCCTCGAGCGCCAGCTCGACGCCGTGGCCGAAGCAGCAAAACGGTCGGGAGCGTCCCCGTGGGTGATGGCCCCCATGATCGCGACCGTCGGCGAAGCGGCGGAGTTCGCGGCACTGGTCCGCGAACGCAACCTGTCTCCGGGCGTCATGATCGAGATTCCCGCTGCCGCGCTGCTCGCCGAGCGCGTGCTCGAGCACGTGGACTTCCTCTCGATCGGCACCAACGATCTGGCCCAGTACACGATGGCGGCGGACCGGATGTCCTCGCAGCTCGCTGCCCTCACCACAGCCTGGCAGCCGGCAGTTCTGACCCTCGTGGCACACACGGCCCGGGCCGGGGCAGCAGTGGGCAAACCCGTCGGCGTCTGCGGAGAGGCGGGAGCAGACCCGCTTCTCGCCTGTGTCCTGGCCGGCATGGGTGTGACGTCGCTGTCCTGTGCGGCGTCCGCGGTCGCGCCGGTGGGCGCCAGGCTGGCGACGGTGACGATGGACCGCTGCCGGGAGGCAGCCGAGGCGGTGCTCGCGTCCGGTGATGCGATGTCCGCGCGATCGGCGGCGACCCGGATCCTGGAGTGACCTGACCGCCGTATCCGCCGACTCCCGAAAACGGGCCCGTTGATCTCGAGCCTCCGAACGCGCCATAGGCGCTGCGGCAGCGTGATCTACTTCAAGAACGGGCCCGATATGCACCCGACCGACTCCACCGGTAGGTGGTCGACGGTCCTCATATGAACGCTAGGTCGACGTGCCCCGAACAAGAGGTCGTGATCGTCGTGAACTATTGGGTGAGTGTTCTTTTCCGGGCCATCCCGCTGATGATGATGGCGCTGTGTCTCGGCTTCGGCATCTACGTCTGGACAGCGGCAGACGACCCGGCAAACTTTGTCGCGGGCAGGGTGGTGACATTCCTCGGGGCGATCTGCCTCTGCCTGTTCTGCACCGCGGCTACCATCATCCGCCAGTTGATCGGCCGGTTCAACGCGACCGACCGGATCCTCTATCCGGTGCTCGGATACGCGGCAGCGATCGGAACCGCCGCGTACGGCATCTGGCTCTTCGTCGGAGCCTCGAGCTCGGGACCGGGCCCGGAGTATGTGGCGGGGCACGTGGTGTTCGGCCTCGGCCTGATCAGCGGGTGCGTCGCCACCGTTGCCACCGCATCGACGAAGTTCTCGCTCATCCCGCAGAATTCGCAGTTGCCGGAGGGTGACAGGACGCCTCCGGACTCTGCCTTCTCGTCGAGTGTCGCGACGGTACTCTGCGTGATCCCGGTGCTGCTCGCGATTGTGGCCTGGGCATTCGCCATCACGAATCTGGTTCTCTCGACCACGCCCGCACGGTTCACCGTGGGACACGTCGTCGCGGGTCTGGCCATGATCTGCACCGCGCTGATCGGGCTGGTGTTCAGTATCGCGCGACAGATCCAGGACTCTTACGGCCCCGGGGACCGGACCTTGTGGCCCTGGCTCGTGATCGCCATGGGAACGCTCGCTCTCGTCTGGGGCATCGTGCTGCTCGTGTGGGACGGGGCGGACTACTACCGGACACCGGGTTTCGTGATGATCGGCCTGGGCCTCGTCTGTTTCAGCGTTCTGAGCAAGGTCGGCCTGCTCGCCCTCGTCTGGCGCCGAACGTTCCCACTCGCCAACAGGGTTCCACTGCTGCCGGTCATGACCGCGCTGGCGTGTCTCTTCCTGGCCGCATTCGTCTTCCAAGCGGGCGTCGACGACGCGAGCGTGTTCATCGCCGCCCGCGTGCTCGTAGGCCTCGGGGCGATTTGCTTCTCGCTCTACTCCATCGTCAGCATCCTCGAGAGCGGCACGTCATCGGGGGACTGACCCGCGCTGCGCCCCCGCCTTCGTGAGCCCGGGCGGGGCGACCTGCGCGGGGAGGGACGCGGAGCCTTACCATTGCGTTTCGTGAACGAAGAGACGAAAGAGACCGAGCAGCGAGGGTTTGCCGGTCTGGGATGGTCGCTGCACGGCGACGGGCGCCACATCAGCGAGGGCGCGGTCGTCGCGCCCCACGAGCGGTTGTCGTGGCCGCGGACCATCGGCATCGGGATGCAGCACGTCATCGCGATGTTCGGAGCGACGCTGCTGGTGCCGACGATCACCGGATTCCCGGTCACCACGACGCTGCTCTTCTCGGGCATCGGCACGGCACTGTTCCTCCTCCTCACCCGCGGGCGGGTACCGAGCTACCTCGGATCGTCCTTTGCGTTCATCGCGCCCCTCAGTGCATCCGCAGGCTCCGGACCGGCCGCGCAGCTCGGTGCGATTCTGGTGGCCGGCGTCGTCCTGGCGCTGATCGGCCTGCTCGTGAAAGCCCTCGGCGCGCACGTCATCGACGCGGTCATGCCTCCGGTGGTCACCGGCGCCGTCGTGGCGCTCATCGGCCTCAATCTCGCCCCCACAGCGGCAGGTTCGTTCGAGGCGCAGCCGCTGGTCGCCCTTGTGACACTGGTCGTGATCCTCCTCGTCACCGTGGTAGGGCCGGGCATGCTCGGGCGACTGGGCATCCTGGTCGGCGTCGTCGTCGGGTGGATCTTCGCCGCGTTGACCGGATCGCTCGCATCCGAGCGCGTCGACGCCATGCGCGAGGCAGCGTGGTTCGGGCTGCCCGAGTTCCGTGGCCCGACGTTCGAACTCTCCGTGATCCTGCTGACGCTCCCCGTGGTCATCGTCCTGGTCGCCGAAAACGTCGGGCACGTCAAGGCGGTAGCCGCCATGACGGGGAAGAACCTCGACGACGTGGCGGGCAATGCGCTGCTGGCCGACGGACTCGCCACCACGCTCGCCGGCGCCGGCGGCGGATCCGGAACCACGACGTATGCCGAGAACATCGGTGTCATGGCTGCCACTCGTGTCTACTCGACCGCCGCCTACTGGGTTGCGGCGATCACGGCCGTGGTCCTGGCCTTCTCGCCGAAATTCGGCGCACTCGTCTTCACCGTGCCCGACGGGGTGCTCGGCGGCGCAACGCTCGTGCTCTACGGCCTGATCGGCCTTCTGGGCGTGCGGATCTGGATGGAGGCGAAGGTCGACTTCACCGACCCGGTAAACCTCACCGTCGTTGCGGCCGCGCTGGTCGCGGGCATCGGCGACCTCACGCTCTCCATCGGTTCCGTGGAACTCGGCGGTATCGCGTGGGGCTCGATCGGCATCCTCGTCGCGTACCCGATTCTGCGTCGATTGAGCGCTCTTCGTCGCTGAGGGGTGCGTGCGCGGTCACAGAACTCGCTCGGTCCTGTCAGCGTCACCACACATTTTCGTGCCTACGGTTGGTGTGTCGAAAGCCGTCACACACAGGAGCGCAGATGCAACGCACCCTTTTCGAGCCCGAGCACGAACTCTTCCGGGAGTCGTACCGGAAGTTCCTCGAACAGGAGGTGGCCCCCTTCCACGAGCAGTGGGAGAAGGACAAGATCGTCGACCGTGAGGTGTGGAAGAAGGCCGGCGAGCAGGGCTTCCTCGGCATGGCCGTGCCGGAGGAGTTCGGTGGCGGCGGGGTGGACGACTTCCGTTACAACACCGTCCTCACCGAGGAAACCACGCGTGGCGGCTACAGCGGCGTCGGATTCATGCTGCACAACGACGTTGTGGCGCCGTACCTCCTCGCACTCACCAACGACGAGCAGAAGAAGCGCTGGCTGCCCGGCTTCTGCTCCGGCGAGATCATCACCGCGATCGCGATGACCGAGCCGGGCACCGGTAGTGACCTGCAGGGCATCAAGACCCGCGCGGTACGCGACGGTGACGACTGGGTGCTCAACGGTTCGAAGACGTTCATCACCAACGGAATCAACGCCGACCTGGTGATCGTCGTGGCCTGCACCGACCCGGAGAAGGGCGCGCAGGGCTTCTCGCTGCTCGTCGTCGAGCGCGGCATGCCCGGCTTCGAGCGGGGACGCAACCTCGACAAGATCGGGCTCGACGCCCAGGACACCGCGGAGCTGCACTTCACCGACGTGCGGGTGCCCGCGGCCAACCTCCTCGGCCAAGAGGGCCTCGGCTTCATCTACCTGATGCAGAACCTTCCCCAGGAGCGCCTGTCGATCGCCGTCGTCGCTGCCGCTGCCATGGAGAAGGTCCTCGAGGACACGATCCAGTACTGCCGCGACCGCAAGGCGTTCGGCAAGCCGATCGGCAAGTTCCAGAACACCCGCTTCGAACTCGCGGAACTGGCGACGGAAACGAAGCTCGCGCGCGTGTTCGTCGACAAGTGCATCGAAGAGCTCAATGCCGGCACGCTCACCGTGCAGGAAGCCGCCATGGCGAAGTACTGGACGACCGACAAGCAGGTCGAGCTCATCGATCGCTGCCTGCAGCTGCACGGTGGCTACGGCTACATGCGTGAGTACCCCGTGGCTCGCGCCTACCTGGACGCGCGCGTGCAGAAGATCTACGGCGGAACGAACGAGATCATGAAGGAAGTCATCGGGCGCGGACTCGAGATCTGACCCGATTCCTGCCGGCCCCAACGGTGCCGGGATGACAGAAAGGCCGGGGTGCCCCGCATTACGCGGAAGGCGCCCCGGCCTCGTCGTATCGGTGATGTCGTATCCGGTGCTACGGAGGTCAGATCTTCCGGATGACCGTGACGACCTTGCCGAGAATGACGGCGTCGTTGCCCGGAATGGGTTCGAACACCGGGTTGTGGGGCATGAGCCACACGTCGTTCTTCACCCGCTTGAACGTCTTGACGGTGGCCTCACCGTCGAGCATGGCTGCGACGATGTCGCCGTTGTCGGCAACGTTCTGCTGACGCACGACCACCCAGTCTCCGTCGCAGATCGCCGCGTCGACCATGGACTGGCCGACGACCTTGAGCAGGAACAGCGACCCCTGGCCGACGAGTTCGCGGGGGAGGGGGAAGACGTCTTCCACCGACTCCTCGGCGAGAATCGGGCCACCTGCGGCGATCCGTCCGACCACCGGAACCATTGCGGCCGAGGCCATGTGGTCGGGATCGGAGGTAGCGACGATCGTGGTGGAAGCGCCGGTGTCGGCCGAGGTCGAGACGGACCCGGTCTCGTCGAGTCCGCGGATGTCGACGGCCCGGGGGCGGTTGGCATCGCGCCGCAGGAACCCCTTGCGCTCGAGCGTGCGCAGTTGGTGCGCGACCGAAGAGGTCGAGTTCAGCCCGACCGCGTCGCCGATCTCCCGGATGCTCGGGGGATAACCCCGCACGGTGAGGGAATCCCGGATCACTTCGAGAACGCGGCGCTGGCGCTCGGTGAGCCCGGGTGCCGGGTCGTCGGCCGCGTTCCGGCTCCGGCCGGCCGCGGAGTTGCCGTCCGCCATGGTCGTGACCTCCGTGGGTCGAGTGTCGGATGCGATTGGTGTTACCTACCGAATCTATCGAGATCGCGCACGTATATCAAACACCTGTTCGACATTCGTCGTCGGAACCCGCGACGCACGACACGCCGACGTGGTAGAAATTCGAACATGCTTTCGTTCGAACGGATGATCGAATAACCTGACGTTCGAACACATGATCGACGAAGCGAACGCACACGGAGGTTCCGATGGGTGCAACAACGGTTCGGCGGAGTACTGCCCAGATGCGCCAGACCGGTGAGGTCCGGCCGGCGAGTCAACGTCCACAGCATCTGAGGCTGGTGCCGTCCTCGGCGTCGCCGGGTGCCGGCGCTGCGCGGGGCACACGCGGGGAGCGAACCCGGCCGCGCCGGACCGCCCACGTCGATCCGATCTACCGCCGCGCGGCCCTCGCACCGACGCACTCGGCGCAGCGACCGGTGTCCGACGGCGTCTCCTGGCGCCAGATGCTCACCGCGGTGCTGTTCACCGCACTCGCAACCGCAGCGCTGCTCACGATCGCGCATGTGCGCACCACACAGGTCGCCGCCGGGGCAGGGGCGGCGGTCGTGACCGTCGTCCGGGAGGGGGAAACTCCTGCTGCGCTGGCCTTGCGGGTCGATCCCGACGCCCCCTTGGACGTCACCCTCGCGAAGATCGCGGAGATGAACACCGGGCAGATCGCGGAGACGGACACCGCCGGCGTGGGGGGACTGACAGCGGGGCACCGGCTTCTGGTGCCCGCGCCGGACCAGGAGTGACCGACGTGGCGGCGACGTCCGGCAACCCGCCTCACTCGGCCGAATCGGACATGCGGGTATTGTCGTGGACTGTCAGTCATACCACCCCGTGTGGTCGCGTCGGCATCGCTACACCCGAGGGTGGCAACGATTCCGGGAAGACGGCATCGGTTCGTCGCCGGCGTCGCGGCCCTCACGGCAGCGACGAAGGAACCTACATGCACTGCCCGTATTGCCGCCATCCCGATTCTCGGGTGGTCGATTCGCGCGAGGCAGACGAGGGTGCCGCGATCCGTCGTCGCCGGGCGTGCCCCGAATGTGGCCGCCGCTTCACCACCGTGGAGACCGCCGTGCTGTCGGTGGTCAAGCGCAGCGGCGTCACCGAACCCTTCAGTCGCGAAAAGGTCGTCCGGGGTGTCGCCCGTGCCTGCCAGGGACGCGATGTCGACAACGACGCGCTCAACAAGCTTGCCCAGCAGGTGGAAGACGCGATCCGCGCCAAGGGATCGCCCGAGGTACCGAGCCACGAGGTCGGTCTCGCGATCCTCGGACCGTTGCGCGATCTCGACGAGGTGGCGTACCTGCGTTTCGCCTCGGTGTACCGATCCTTCAGTTCCGCAGAGGATTTCGAGCGCGAGATCAGCGAGCTTCGTCAGCACCAGAGCCGGCACGACGCCGACGCCGACTGAGGTTCGGCGACCGGTCGCGGCCGACCGTCAGCGAACAGCCTCGATCGCCTTGAGGACCCGCTTCTCGGATACCGGGACGCGGGTGCCCAAGCCTTGCGCGAACAGGCTCACCCGCAACTCTTCGATCATCCAGTAGATGTCGACGACATCGGTTGCCGTACGGCGTTCCTCGGGAAGCCGGGCGAGCAACCGGTCGTAGGCGGCGTACACGCGGTCGAGTACGTCCATTCCCTGCGCATCGCGATGTGCGCCTCCGGCAAGCGCCTCGAGTCGCTGCACCGCTGCCGCGAGGTACCGCGGGAGATCGGCGAGACGGCGCGAACCCAGGTCGGTCACGAATCCGGGGAAAATCAGCGACGACAATTGCTCTCGGACGTCGTCGGCGGCCTCGCCGTCGACCCGTTCGAGTGCGACGGCCACCTCGTGGGCGCGCGACAGGACCGGCACGACTGCCCCGAGTAGGCGTGCGACGGCGCCGGGCAGCCTGCTGCGGACCGACTTCGCAAGTTCCTCGAACTCGGCCGGGGTGCGCACCGGTTTGCCGTGCGCCGCGATCATCTCGTCCACCGCGCATGCCCGGCAGTCCTCCACGAGCGCGTCGAACGAGCCGTCGGGGTTGCGGCCGAGGGCGAGGCGCTCGGCGTTGCTGAGGCCGGAGGTGACGGCCCTCGCCTTCGTCGGGGCGGTCGCCAGCAGCAGATTCCGCAGGCCGAGCCGGGTCGCGGCAGCCTGGGCCGACGGGGTGCTCAGGACGCGCACTGCCACTCCGGACCCCTCGGGTACGAGGGCCGGGTAACCGGTGACCTGCTGACCCCCGACCTTGCGGGTCACGGTGGGTTCCAGCGTGCCGAGCGTCTCCGCCGTCCAGACGACTGCGGGTGCTCGTTCGGTTCCCGACGCGGCGCGCGACACCTCGGCGTCGACCCGCGAAGACAGGCGGGCCCGGAGTTCGGTGAGGCTCTTGGTCCGCGCGAGGACCTTGCCCTTCTCGTCCACCGCCGCAAACGTCATGCGGAGATGGTCGGGCAGAGCGGCAAGATCGAAGTCACCCGGTTCGATGCGGCAGTTGCCGAGCCGCGAGCATTCCCGGGCGACCGCGTTGACGAGAGGTTCGGAACGCGGGGTCACGGACGCCAGGGCGGCGGCAGCGTAGTCGGGAGCTGGAACAACCTGGCGCCGAAGATGTTTCGGCAATGTCTTGATCAGGGCTGTCACCAGATCCTGTCGCATCCCCGGTACGAGCCAGTCGAATCCGACGGGCCGCACGTTCGCGAGCAGAGCGACCGGGATCCGCACCGTGACACCGTCGTCGTCGGTGCCGGGTTCGAATTGGTACGTGAGCGGGAACTGCATCTCGCCTTGTCGCCACGCGTCGGGATAGTCCCCGTCGAGAACCGCGGCGGCATCCTGGTTGACCACCGTTTCCGGAGTGAACGTCAACAGGTCCGGTTGCGATTGCCGGGCCTTCTTCCACCACGTGTCGAAGTGGCGGGCGGAGACGACGTCCGGTCCGACCCGCTCGTCGTAGAACTCGTAGAGCGTCTCGTCGTCGACGACGATGTCGCGCCGGCGCGCACGGTGCTCGAGTTCTTCCACGTCGTCGAGCAGTGCCCGGTTGGCGTGGAAGAACTTGTGCCGCGTCCGCCACTCGCCCTGCACGAGCGCATGCCGGATGAACAGTTCGCGCGACACCTCGGGGTCGATCCGCCCGTACTGGACGGGCCGCTGGGCCACGAGTGGGATCCCGTACAGGGTGACCCGCTCGTACGCCATCGCCGACTCGTGCTTGATAGACCAGTGAGGCTCCGAGTAGGTGCGCTTGACCAGGTGGGGAGCGAGTTTCTCGACCCATTCCGGTTCGATGCGTGCCACCATCCGCGCCCACAGGCGGGAGGTCTCCACGAGTTCGGCGGCCATCACCCACCGTGGGGGCTTTTTGAACAGGGACGAACCCGGGAAGATCGCGAAATGGGCGCCCCGAGCACCGAGGAAATCGCGCTTGTCTCCTTCCCGGAGACCTACGTGCGACAACAATCCGGCGAGGAGCGAGCGGTGGATCGCATCCTCGCTCACTTCCCGGTGATGTGTCTCCCAGCCGAGCGAGACGGTGATCTGGCGCAGCTGTCCCTGAAGATCCTGCCATTCCCGGATGCGGAGCCAGTGCAGGAACTCGTCGCGGCACATTCTGCGGAACCGATTGGAGGACAGCTCTTTCCGCTGTTCCTTCAGGTAGTCCCAGAGTCGCAGGAATGCGAGGAAGTCCGACCCGTCCACTGCGAAGCGGGCGTGTTTCTCGTCGGCGGCCTGCTGGAACTCCGCGGGCCGCTCCCGGACGTCCTGGATCGACAATGCCGAGACGATGATGAGCACCTCGCGCAGGCACCCGTTGCGGTGGCCCTCGACGATCATCCGGGCCATCCGCGGATCGACCGGCAACCGCGCGAGTTCGCGTCCGGTCGCGGTCAGGCGCGGCGGGTGCCCGGTCTTCGCCGGTTCGAGTGCCCCCAGTTCTTCGAGCAACGCGATACCGTCGCGGATCGCCCGCGGGTCCGGCGGTTCGACGAAGGGGAACGACTCGATCTCTCCGAGACCGAGTGCCGTCATCTGCAGCACGACCGACGCCAGGTTGGTACGGAGAATCTCCGGCTCGGTGAACTCCGGACGGCTCTCGAAGTCCTCTTCCGAATAGAGCCGGATGCAGATGCCGTCGGCGACACGTCCGCAGCGGCCCGCCCGCTGGCGCGCGGAAGCCTGGGAGATCTCCTCGATCGGGAGGCGCTGCACCTTGGTGCGCACCGAATAGCGCGAGATGCGTGCCGTACCCGGATCCACGACGTAGCGGATCCCCGGCACCGTCAGTGACGTCTCGGCGACGTTGGTCGACAGGACCACCCGGCGCCCGGTGTGCGGCGCGAACACCCGGTGCTGTTCGGCGGCCGAGAGCCTGCCGTACAGGGGGAGGATCTCGGTGTTGCGAAGCTTGCGGTCGTGCAGGGCGTCTGCGGTGTCCCGGATTTCACGTTCGCCGGAGAGGAAGACCAGGATGTCGCCGTCGCCGGCCGACTGGAGTTCTTCGACGGCCTCGCACACCGCGTCGACGGGATCGCGGTCGACGAGTTCGTCGCCCACCTCGACGGTGAGCGGCCGGTACCGCACCTCCACCGGGTAGGTCCGCCCCGAGACCTCGACGATCGGCGCCGGTGTCCCGTCCGCGTCCGCGAAGTGCCGCGCGAATCGCTCGGGATCGATGGTCGCCGAGGTGATGATCACCTTCAGGTCGGGCCGTCGCGGGAGCAACTGACGCAGATAGCCCAACAGGAAATCGATGTTGAGACTGCGCTCGTGCGCTTCGTCGATGATGAGGGTGTCGTACTGCCGCAGCATGCGGTCGCGTTGGATCTCGGCGAGCAGGATGCCGTCCGTCATGAGTTTGACCAGCGTCGAGCCGGAGACCTGATCGGTGAAGCGCACGGTGTACCCGACGGTCTCGCCGACCTCCGAGCCGAGTTCCTCGGCGAGGCGCTCCGCCACCGCGCGAGCCGCGATCCGGCGGGGCTGGGTGTGGCCGACGAGTCCGCGCACGCCACGGCCGAGTTCGAGACAGATCTTGGGGATCTGAGTGGTTTTACCGGAACCCGTCTCGCCGGCCACGACCACGACCTGGTGGTCGCGGATGGCCGCAGCGATGTCGTCCTTCCGCTGGGAGACGGGCAGGTCCTCGGGATACGTGATCGCCGGGACCGTGGCCGCACGGTCGGTGAGCCGCGCCCGAGCGCGCTCGATCTCGGCGGCGATCTCGGCGAGTGCGTCCTCGCCGCGCGCGCGGTCGAGGCGGCGGCGGAGGCGGTGCTCGTCGCGGAGGGACACGTCGGCGAGCGCCGACTTCAGGTCGCGACGGTTCGGGGCGGGGGAGATGGACATGCTGAGTACACAGCCTAGCGAAACGCCCGGGCACGGGGCTCGCGCAGGCCCGCCACGGGCCCGGGAACCGCCGGCTTCGGGGATCGCCGGTGGGGGACGGGCCGTCCGCGCCGCAGTTGCAGTGCCCGCATACGATGGCCGACGTCAATCTTGGTCGTGGACAGGAGCTGGTCGTGGGCGCGTTGTGGCACGGATTTGCCGATATGGGCGTGGTCGAACGTGACGGCGCGTTCGTCGTCGCCCGGGGAGAGGGCGCCTACATCTGGGACGACGCGGGAACCCGCTACCTCGATGCCACCGCCGGCCTGTGGTTCACCAACGTCGGGCACGGACGCACCGAGATCGCGGACGCCGTCGCGGAACAGATCGGAAAGCTCGCCCACTATTCGAACTTCGGCGACCTCACCTCCGAACCCACCGTCGCACTCGCCGAACGTCTCGCCGCGATCGCTCCCGTTCCGGGCAGCAAGATCTTCTTCACCTCCGGTGGCTCCGACTCGGTGGACACCGCCGCGAAACTGGCGCGACGCTACTGGCAGGAAGTGGGCAAGCCCACCAAGACGCTGCTCGTCGGGCGCGAAAAGGCCTACCACGGAATGCACGTGGGCGGCACCTCGCTGGCGGGTATCCCCGTCAACGGCGACGGATACGGCGCCCTGTGGGACGACACCAAGACGGTGGCCTGGGACGACGCGAAGGCGCTCCTGGCCTTGATCGAGAAGGTGGGCGCCGACAACATCGCGGCGTTCTTCTGCGAGCCGATCATCGGTGCGGGCGGGGTCTACCTTCCGCCGGACGGCTACCTGGCCGAGATCCGCGACATCTGCCGCGACCACGACATCCTGTTCGTCGTCGACGAGGTCGTCACCGGCTTCGGCCGGATCGGCGGCTCGTGGTTCGCGTCCTCCCGGTTCGATCTGCAGCCGGACATGGTCACCACCGCGAAGGGCCTGACGTCGGGTTACCTTCCGATGGGCGCGGTGTTCATCGCGCCACGCGTCGCCGACCCGTTCTTCGCGGGCGGCGTCTGGTGGCGTCACGGGTACACCTACGGAGGTCACGCCGCTGCCGCGGCCGCCGCGCTGGCGAACCTCGACATCATCGAGCGGGAGAATCTGCTCGACGAGTCGGCCCGTCTCGAGAAGACCCTGCACGAGGCGCTGGCACCGCTCGCCGACCATCCGCGCGTCGCGGAGGTCCGCAGCGGCCTCGGCGCTGTCGCGGCGGTGCAGCTCACCGACCCCGCAGCCGCACCCGGGTTCGTGAAAGAGCTCCGGGCGCACGGAATCTCGGGACGCGCCGCAGGGCAGGGCGCGTTGCAGATCTCACCGTCGTTCGTCATGACCGACGAGCAGGTCCACGATCTCGCGGACGGATTCGCTGCCGCGCTGGGTTGATCGGCTGCCGGGCTGATTCGCTCAGCCGTGCCCCCGGATCCGCCGCAACGTCCGGCGGATCCGGGTCGGCGCGCCGGTGGGAACCTGCGTGAGCGGGAGATCACCGCGTCCGTCCTGCTCGGCGACGGCCCGCGCGTACCTTTCGTGTAGTCGCGCGCGCACCTCGTCGGGGGTGTAACTGCGGCGCTTGCGTTCCGCGCGCAGCGTCACCGCTCCCGTCGCGGCCACACCGACCACGCCGGCCAGGCCGAGGAGCTTCCACCACTGTCTGCCGCGAAGTGCCATGACCCGACCCTAGCGGCGTGCCCGTCCCCGGCGTGGAAGGCTGTCGGGTATGGACCGCTTTCCGGCTCGTTCGCAGATCACCCTCGACGATGCGGTGTCGATCGCCCGCACCGGCGATCTCTGGATCTTCCGGGGCAGCAGCGGCGCGGACCGTGCGATCCAAGCACTGACCAACGCACCGGTCAATCATGTCGGTATGGCTGTGGTCCTCGACGACCTGCCCCCGCTGATGTGGCACGCGGAACTCGGAAAAACCCTGCCCGACATGTGGACCGGACGGCATCAGCGCGGTGTGCAGTTGCACGACCTGCGTTCTGCCGTGCAGGTGTGGAGCGCCCGCTACGGCCAGCGGGCGTGGCTTCGTCAGATCTCGGTGCCGGTCAGCGCCGAGCAGGAGGACCAGTTGCTCCGGGTCGTCGCCCGCCTCGACGGCACTCCGTTCCCGTCCACGGCGAAGCTCACCGGGCGCTGGTTCGCGGGGCGCCTTCCGCTGAGCCGCAAGACCGCGCGAGACCGCGTGCCGGGAGGCTCGGGACTCGAGAGCGCCTACTGCGCGGAGGTCGTGGCGGTGACGATGGAAGAGATGGGATTGCTCGAGCAGCGGCGCCGCGGCAGCAACTGGTACGACCCGGGCCGGTTCTGGAGCGGTGACCGGCTTCCACTCGCACCCGGCGTGGACTTCGGCGGCGAGATCGAAGTGCTGCTGGGCGAGGAGGATCTCGCAGCCGGGCGTGCGCTCGGCGGCGCCGGGACTTCCGCTCCCGAATAACCGAATCGGCTACGACGCGAAAAGGACCCCTCCGAAGAGGGGTCCTTTTGCGCGAACGGTAGAGCGGATCAGACGCCGGCGAGAAGCTCGGCCGAGGTGATCGTCTGAGCGACACCCTGGAGGGTTGCCGCGATCTTGACGGCCTCCCAGACCTGCTCCTTGCTGAGGCCCTCCTTGCGGACGACGTTGTCGTGCGCAGCAGTGCAGTCGTGGCATCCGTTGATCGTGGACACCGCGAGCGACCACAGTTCGAAGTCGGACTTCTCGACGCCGGGGTTGCCGATGATGTTCATCCGCAGACCCATCCGCACCTGGGCGTAGTCGTCACCGAGGAAACCCTTGGCGCGGTAGGCGACGTTGTTCATGCCCATGATGGATGCGGCACCGAGAGCGGCGTTGTACGCCTCCGCCGACAGCACGTCGGCAGCTTCCTCGGAGATCTCCTTGAGCACGGTCGCCGACTTGGTGGCCGCCGCGGCGGCGAGGAACGTGCCCCACAGCTGCTGCTCGTTGAGCTCCGTCGAGCGCGCAAGGGAACCGAGGTTGAGCTTGAGGTCCTTGGCGTACTCGGGCAGAGCGTTCTTCAGGTTTTCGACACTCACTGCAGCGCCGCCTTGACGAGCTCACCCGCGTTGAGGGTCGGGTCGTTCTTCTTCCAGTTGCAGGCGCACAGCTCGTCGGACTGCAGCGCGTCGAGGACACGGAGGACCTCGTCGACGTTGCGGCCCACGGAACCGGCGGTGACGGAGACGAACTGGATCTCGTTGTTCGGGTCGACGATGAACGTCGCGCGGTCGGCGACGCCGTCCTTGTTCAGGACACCGGTGGCCGAGACGAGCTCACGGTTGAGGTCCGACAGCATCGGGAAGGGGAGGGTCTTGAGATCCTCGTGCTGTGCGCGCCACTGGAAGTGAACGAACTCGTTGTCGACGGAAGCGCCGAGCACCTGGGCGTCACGATCGGCGAACTCTTCGTTCAGCTTGCCGAACGCGGCGATCTCGGTGGGGCAGACGAAGGTGAAGTCCTTCGGCCAGAAGAAGATGATCTTCCACTTACCGGCGTAGTCGTCGCTGGTGATCGTGGTGAAGTAGTCATCGGGCTGGGTGGCGTCGACCTGGGTCAGGTCTCCGCCGACGAGGGCCTTCAGGTTGAAAGCGGGGAACTGATCGCCAATGGTCAGCAGTGCCATTCTCGGTCCTCTCGATAAGTCGTGAACAAGCGAGTCGATCACGCGCTTCCGCGCCGGTCGGCGCGGAATCATGCGTTACCGGACGATCCTGTCGGACCGTTCTCCGGTATGAAAACCATCTTGCCGGAAACCATTCAGAAGGTAAAGGTGATCAGTGGCACTAGACTGATAGGCGTGTCCGATCAGAGTTATCAGCCCACCCTGTCGCAGCTGCGTGCCTTCGTCGCAGTCGCCAAGTATCGCCACTTCGGTACTGCCGCTACCAGATTGAGTGTGAGCCAACCCACTTTGTCGCAGGGGCTGGCGGCGCTCGAGAACGGCCTCGGGGTCCACCTGATCGAACGGAGCACCCGTCGCGTGCTCGTGACCCCCGCCGGTGCGCGGCTCCTCCCACAGGCCCAGGCGATCCTCGACGCCGCCGACGGGTTCGTCGCCGCGGCCGCCGGCGCGTCCGATGGACTGTCCGGCCCGCTCCGCCTCGGCTTCATCCCCACCGTGGCGCCGTACGTGCTGCCCGACCTGCTTCCCGCGCTGGGGGTGACGATGCCGAACCTGGTACTCCATGTCGTCGAGGACCAGACCGCGCGGCTCCTCGGTGCGCTGCGCGCCGGAACCCTCGACGCGGCCGTGGTGGCGTTGCCGTCCGAGATTTCCGGGGTGGTCGAGATGCCGTTGTATTCGGAGGATTTCGTGCTCGTCGTGCCCACGGGCCACGAGTTGGCGGGCCGAGTGGACGTGCCGGTGTCCGCGCTCGACAACGCGCCGTTGCTGCTGCTCGACGAGGGACACTGCCTGCGCGACCAGACTCTCGACCTGTGCCGGTCCGTCGATGTCCGTCCGATGGCGGGTGACACGCGCGCGACCTCGCTCGCGACTGTGGTGCGGTGCGTCGCCGGGGGACTGGGGATCACGCTCGTCCCCGCGTCGTCGATACCCGTGGAGACCGCGCGCGGCGATCTCGCAATGGCTTATTTCGCTTCGCCCGCGCCGAGTCGCACGATCGGTCTGGTCGTGCGGTCGTCCACCGCCCGCGCAGCCGACTACCGAGCGCTGGCCGACATCATCAGGGCGCAACTGCCCGCGCAGGTGCGCCCCATCGGGTGAGCCGGATCAGCCCCGGCCCTTGCGGGGCCTGCCGGAACCTTTGGGGCGGTTGGTGTTGCCACCACGCCGTGCCTTGGGCTTCTTGTCTCCCACGACTCGTTTGGGCTGGGACCCTTGGCGTTCCCCGCGCCGCGGACCCTTGCGGTCTTTGATGCTGTCCGCCGGAGCCTCCGAATCCTGTTGGCGCCCCCGCGAACTGTTGGCGGTGCGGCCGCGGACGATACCGACGAACGTATCGACGAGGTCGGTGGTGTTCTCGGTGATCCACACGAGCCCGACCTGCGACGCGGGCGCATCGGTGACAGGCCGGTAGGTGAGGTCCTTGCGATGGTGCAGGCGGGCGAGCGACTGGGGGGTGACGAGCACACCGACCTCGGACGCCACATGGGAGACCGCGGTCTCCGTATCGGCGGGGCGCTCGAACGCCTCCTCGCCCGGGAAGGTTGCCCAGTCGAGTACGTCGTCGAGGGGGTGCAACACGGTCTCGTCTGCGAGGTCCGCCACCGAAACCTGGTCCACCGCGGCGATCGCATGCTCCTTCGGGACCACCACCACGGAAGCCTCCGTGTAGAGGTTGATCACCGACAGACCGTCCCGCTCGAGCGGCAGGCGCAGCAGCGCGATGTCGGCCGTCCCGTCCCGTAGCGGTTCCGCGCCCGAGGTGGGCTCGACGGGGACGAGTTCGATCGGGACGTCCGGCATACGTTCCGTCCACACCCGGACCCATTTCGTGGGGGTGACCCCGGGGACATAGGCCAGCCGGAACGCCTTCGCGGACTCTTCGTTCACCTGGTCAGGCTACCGGTAGGGTGCGCGGCCGGACCGATTCAGCCCTCCGCGACCTCGAACTCGTCGAACACCACCTCGCCCGCGGCATCGGACTCCGCGAGGTTGACCTCGGCCAGGAGCGCCCATCCGTGATCGCCCTGAGGGTCGTGCAGCGTCTGACGCACCCGCCACACCTCGGTGTCCATTTCGACCGAGAAGAGTTGCGGCCCGCGGGCATCGGGACCGGTCCCGATTTCGGAGTACTCGTCGAAGTACAGCTCGAGAAGATCCTCCCAGTCCTCCGCGTCCAGACCGTCGCCGAGTTGCGCGAGATCGTACCAACGGCGACGTGCCGCGAGTTCGACGCGCTTGAACATCGCATTGCGCACCATGACCTTGAACGCGCGCGTGTTCGCGGAGAGCGGCCGCGGGACATCCGCCCCGAACGCGACCTGCTGGTCGTCCGATTCGACACCCGGGTTCGTGAGGGATTCCCATTCGTCGAGCAGCGACGAATCCACCTGCCGGATGAGCTCACCGAGCCACTCGATGATGTCCTCGAGTTCCTCCGTGCGCGCCACGTCCGGCACGGTCTGCCGCAGCGCCCGGTAGGCGTCGGCGAGATACCGCAGCACGAGGCCTTCCGAACGCGCGAGCCCGTAGTGGCTCACCAGTTCCGAGAAGGTCATCGCGCGCTCGATCATGTCCCGCACCACAGATTTCGGTGACAACGGTGTCTCCGCGACCCACGGGTGGCCACCGCGATACGTTTCGAACGCCGGGTCGAGGAGTTCGGCGAGCGGCTTGGGCCAGGTGATCTCTTCGAGCAGTTCCATGCGCTCGTCGTACTCGATGCCGTCCGCCTTCATCTGCGCGACGGCTTCACCCCGTGCCGCGTGCTGCTGGGCCATGAGGATCTGACGGGGATCGTCGAGCGTCGACTCGATCACCGACACGACGTCGAGCGCGTAATCGGGAGCGTCGATGTCGAGCAGTTCGATGGCGGCGAGTGCGAACGGCGAGAGCGGCTGATTCAAAGCGAAGTCGCGCTGGAGATCAACGGTCAGTCGTGCCATGCGACCGTATTCGTCGGGCTCGTCGAGTTGCTGGACGACGCCGGCCTGCAACAGGCCGCGGTAGAGCGAGATCGCCTTGAGAATGTGCTTGCGCTGGGCCGGGCGGGGCTCGTGGTTGTCCTCGAGGAGATGTCGCATCGCCTGGAAGCAGTTGCCGGGACGCGCGATGACGTTGAGCAGCATCGAGTTGCTCACCGAGAATCGCGACTGCATCGGCTCGGGGGACGCGACGATGAGCTTATCGAAGGTGCCCTCACCCCACGAGACGAACCCTTCGGGCGCCTTCTTCCGCTGCACCTTGCGGCGCTTCTTCGGATCCTCGCCGGCTTTGGCCAATGCCCGGACGTTCTCGATCTCGTGCTCGGGTGCCTGCACGACGACCGTGCCCATGGTGTCGTACCCGGCGCGGCCCGCCCGCCCCGCGATCTGGTGGAACTCACGCGCCTTGAGCTGCCGGGTGCGGGTGCCGTCGTATTTGGTCAGTCCCGTCAGCAGCACCGTGCGGATAGGCACGTTGATCCCGACGCCGAGCGTGTCGGTACCGCAGATGACCTTCAGAAGTCCGTCCTGCGCGAGCTTTTCGATCAGTCGCCGGTACTTGGGCAGCATTCCCGCGTGGTGCACGCCGATGCCGTGGCGGACCAGACGCGAAAGCGTCTTGCCGAAGCCGGTCGAGAAGCGGAACTCGCCGAGAGCGGAGGCGATCGCCTCCTTCTCGGCTTTCGTGCACATGTTGACGCTGGTGAGTGCCTGCGCTCGTTCGAGGGCGGCCGCCTGGGTGAAGTGGACGACGTACACCGGAGCCTGATGCGTGGTGATAAGTTCCTCGATGGCCTCGCCGATCGGGGCCTGGGAGTACGAGAAGGTCAGGGGCACCGGCCGCTCGGACCCGGCGACCTCGACGGTGGGTCGTCCGGTGCGCCGGGTGAGATCCTTCTGGAGGAACGACACGTCCCCGAGCGTCGCGGACATCAGCAGGAACTGTGCATGCGGCAGTTCGATGAGGGGCACCTGCCAGGCCCAGCCGCGGCCCGGCTCGGAGTAGAAGTGGAATTCGTCCATCACCACCTGGCCGATGTCGGAGTCGGCGCCTTCGCGCAGCGCGAGATTCGCGACGATCTCGGCGGTCGCGCAGATGATCGGGGCAGTCGGGTTGACCGACGCGTCTCCCGTCATCATTCCGACGCGGTCGGCTCCGAACACCTCGCACAGCGCGAAGAACTTCTCGCTGACGAGCGCCTTGATCGGCGCCGTGTAGAACGTGCGCTTACCGGCGGCAAGGGCGAAGAAGTGAGCACCGATCGCCACCATCGACTTGCCCGATCCGGTCGGCGTCGCCAGGATCACGTGCGAGCCGCTCACGAGTTCGAGGAGCGCTTCTTCCTGCGCCGGGTAGAGCGTCAGTCCCCGATCCGTCGTCCATGAGGTGAATGCGTCGAAGAGGGCGTCGTCGTCGACGGGGTCGGGTATCAGATCGGGAAGCAGCACTGTTCCAGGCTAGTCGCCCCGGCGGTGCGCACTCTCCGCGCACGTCGTGCCCGCGGAGAGTTGTGCCGCCACATGTCGATCCGGGGCGACGGCCCCGCTAGGTGGCGCTGCGCTCGTCGGACTCCATCACGTCGAGTACGGCCATGCGGGTGGCCGGGCCGCCCTTGATGCCCGCTTCGCTCACACCCGAGACGAGGAGCCGTCGCCAGCTTTCCTCGTCGAACTGGAGAGGAGTGGTGGTGTCGAGAAAGTTCTCCACGACCTTCAGGAACCGCATCGGGTCGTCCCGGAAGGGGAAATGGCCGGCGCCGCGGAAGACCTCGAGACGGGAACCGGGCATCGCGGAATGCGCGAGGTAGGCGTGCCCCACCGGAATGACGCTGTCGCGGTCACCCCAGATCAGCTGCACCGGCAGATCTTCGGTGAGATAACTGCGGTCGAGCATCGTCACCACCTGGCCGCGCCAGTCGACGACCGCGCGAAGGGTCCGCAGGTAGGCCTCGCACGCCGTCGGATCGGGAAGCCCACCGAGGATGCGCACCAGGTCCGAGGCGTCGTGGAGCAGTGCGCCGGGGCGCAGTGGCGTTTGGTTGAGCTGGCTCAGCGCGGAACCGGCGAGTCTCATCGCGGGCATCGCGCCCGGTATGCGAAGGAGTTTGAGCACCTCGCTGACGACGGGCACCGACACCATCCGCAGCACGGGGTGGACGTCCTTGGTGACTCCGCCGGAGGACACGAGCACGAGACGCTCGACCTTGCCGGGGAACTGGTACGCGAACTGCATCGCGACGCCACCGCCGAGCGAGTGCCCGACCACCGTGACCTTGTCGATTCCGAGCACCGACAACAGGTCGCGCATGCCGTTGGCGTAGGCAGCGACCGAGTAATCGGCTCGTGGCTTGTCGGAGCGACCGTGCCCGAGCAGGTCGGGGGCGATCACGGTGTACTTCTCCGCGAGGTGCGGGATCACCTCCTGCCAGGTCGACGAGTCGTCGCCGATCCCGTGGATGAGCAGCAGCGCAGGCCCGCTGCCGGCCATCCGGAAGGCGCGTCGGTACCCGTGGATCGTCCGGAAGACCATGCGCGGTTCCTTGTCGGGAACCGGCCGGAGCTTCCTCGAGCGCGCTATGGCCATGACCGTCTCCTACCGACATGGGGAGGCACCTACGCGCGGCCGTTTGCTCGACCGTGACGGCATCGCCACCCGGAGTCACTCTCGCATGCCGAGAGAGCGTACCGAGTGTAGGTGACTCGGAGGGACACGATCGTAACGGTCATGAAACGTCCCACCATGGACACGCCGCCTCGTGACATACCCCCGTACGGTCAGTCCGGCCGGTCGGTCTCGTCGTCGCCGCGCCCGTCGGTGTTCTCGTCGACCCCCTGGCCGGTGTCCTCGTCGACCCCCTGGTCGGTGTCCTCTTCGCCGCGCTGGTCGTATTCGGCGAGGAAGCGCTCGAACTCCGCACCGAGTTCCTCCCCGGTCGGAAGATTCTCGTCGGTGGGAAGGGGAGCGGTCTGCTGTTCCTGCGCGGCCACATAGCTGTCGTACTGCCGCTCGAGCGCCTGGACGACCGACTGCACTTCCTCGTTGCCCTCGATGTGCTCGTCGATCTGCTCACGGACCCGTGCCGCCGCCTCGTCGAGCGCGTGCAGCGGAATGTCCAGATTCCCGATCTCCGCGACGTGGGTGAGCAGCGTTTCCGCGGCGGCCGGGTAGTCCGTCTGAGCCAGGTAGTGGGGCACGTGCACCGAGAATCCGACCGACTCGTGTCCGTGCTGCGCCATCCGGAGTTCGAGCAGCGACGACGCGCCCGCGGGGATCTGCAGTTCACCGGACCAGCGATGGTGACCCGCGATGAGATCCTTGTTCGTCGAATGTGCGGTGACCGAGAGCGGCCGCGTGTGCGGGGTCGCCATCGGAATGGAATTGAGACCGATCGTGCGCCGGACGTTGAACTGCTCCGCGAGCAGACGTACCGCCGTGATGAACCGTTCCCACTTGAGGTCCGGTTCGCTGCCGGCAAGCAGCAGGAACGGGGTGCCGGCGTTGTCGATCAGGGCGTACAGATTCAGTTCGGGCGCCGCATAGTCGGAAAAGTGGTCCGACTTGAACGTCATCAGCGGGCGCCGGGACCGGTAGTCGATGAGATCGTCCACCGCGAAGGACGCCACGAGTTCGGTCTCGAGCGTCTCCCTCAGGTGCGTGGTGGCAAGCCGCACGGAGTGTCCGGCGTCCGCGAACCCCTCGAGGCCGTGAACGAGAACCGGACCCTGCCCGTCGGCGGTCATGAGTTGTGGAGCAGGAAACTCCAGCTCGTACATCCGGGACTGCTCGTCCATTGGGGAACCACTCCGATCACACTGCGCCGTCGTAGCCTTCCCGCCGGTGCAGCACCGGCGTGGCATGGTGGTGTCCGAGTCTAATTGAAGCGGCGGTGGCGATTTCCCGGGTCCGGGCCCGCTCGACTGTGGACGACGGAGGTTCAGGTGGCGAAGCGCGGCGCTCCACGACGCACGAGCACGCACGACCGCTGCCCGGTGCCGGTGGCCACGCGACGTCCGGTCGCCGCCGCGCTCCTCCTCGCGTGCGCATCGTTCCTGGCTGCAGCGTGTACGAGCACGGTTCCCGGCGTCGCTCGCCCGGTGGACTCGGCGCCCTCCGGGAGCCCACCCGCGACGGTGTCGCCGGGTCCCGGCCCATCGGCCGGAGGGGGTGCGGTGCCCGGGGCCCTGCTGTTGCCGGCCGATCGCTTCCCCGAGACCTACAGCGCCGTGATTCTGGAACCGCAGGCCGTCGCGCAGGCCGCGCCGGATCTCACCGGTATCCCAACCGGCGCCCGGGTCGACCCCGCGGGCTGTCTGCCGCCGTCACAGGACTACGGGCCGGCGGGTACTGCCATGGCGGTCGGCACCGACACCGCAGGCCGTGCCACGCTCAGCGTCGAAGTGGTGACCGCTGCGGCGACACTGGGGGAGTACCGCTCTCACGTCGCGGAATGTGGACGGGTCGAGGCCACCCATCGAGGTGCCACCGCGACCGTCACCACTGTGCTCGAGCCCGACCCTCCGGTCCTCGTCCCGGGTTCGGAGACGCTGGCCTTGTCGCGGACGGTCCGGTCCGGGCACGGCGGGGACCTGCTCACCCAGTCGATGATCACGCGCACGGCACAACTCGGCGACGTGCGTGTGCTGGTGACCTACATGACGTTCGAATCAGGTGCTCCGGACGTCGAAAACCTCGATCGCGCGTACGCGGACGCGGTGCGGTACGCGCTCGAAGGGCGCCCACGGTAGAGGCCGACGCCGACGCGCAGCCCGCCCTGCCCGGTGGGGCCGCGCGACGTTCGCGCAGTTGTCC
This sequence comes from Rhodococcus sp. NPDC019050, assembly GCF_055664235.1. Taxonomy (NCBI): domain Bacteria; kingdom Bacillati; phylum Actinomycetota; class Actinomycetes; order Mycobacteriales; family Nocardiaceae; genus Rhodococcus; species Rhodococcus sp. NPDC019050. The sequence goes on from NZ_JBVOON010000002.1 coordinate 233,245, forward strand.
ACATCGGTCTCGGCGATCCCCAGACGGGACGATCCGGCGCCGCGCGGGCCGGTTCGGTCACCGCCTCGGGGGACGGTTCGGACATGACCACACCTACCTCGTCCTCGCGTCCGCTCCGCCTCACCGACATCGGAGATCTGATCGCGGCGGTGCCCGCGCTGCTCGGGTTCCGTCCCACGCGTTCCCTCGTCGTCCTGAGCCTGTCGCCCGCGACTGCGGGGCCCGGCGCGGGCGGGGCCGCCACGATCGGGGCGGTGATGCGCCACGACCTGTTGCTGGACGGACCGCGGCACACCGCGCCGGACCCGATGCACGACGCGTTCCGCCGATTCCGCGCCGTGTGTTCACGGGAGGGAGCGGACTCCGTGATCGCGCTGCTGGTCGACGACCGCCTCACCGACCCGCACGGACCCGACGCCGAGCGCGCCCACACGATCGTGGAGGAGTTCGCCGCATCTCTCGCCACCGCGGACATCACCCTCGGCGGCGCGCTGGCGGTCCCCGCCATCGATGCCGGGGCGATCTGGTTCGTTCCCGGTCGCGGGGAATGCGGAACAGTGCCCGACCCCGACACCTCCGTCGTGGCGGCCGCGCGGGTGTTCGACGGCAACCCGATCCGGCGGGCCCGCAGCGAACTCGTCGCCCTCCTCGAGCCCTACCCGGCAAAGTTCCGGGAGGAGGTGGCCGACTGCCTCGACGAGGCCGCCCATGCCCGGGACCTCGCATACGAGCGCGCCGAGCGGGCCGGGGGAGCGGAGTACGCCGACCGGACCGAACTGCAGACGCTTCTGTCGTTCGTCGCCGGAAGCGCCGACAGCGACGGGATGCTTCCCCGTGACTACGCCGAACTGGCCGTGATCCTTGCGAACCGGACGGTGCGTGACGCGGTGCTGGCGCTCGCGGCCGGACCTCTGGCGTGCGCCGCGGAACGCCTGTGGGTGGATCTTGCACGCGCCCTTCCCGATCCCGAGCGCGCCGATGCGGCCGCTCTGGTGGCGTTCGGTGCATACGTGCGCGGCGACGGGCCCTTCGCCGGAGTCGCGCTCAAGGCCGCGCTCGAATCCGATCCCCGGCACCGGCTTTCGGATCTGCTCGACCAGGCTCTGCAGGCGGGCTTGCGGCCCGAGTCCATCCGGGGACTCGCGGCGACCGGATACGAGATCGCCGCGAGACTCGGCGTCGAGTTACCGCACGACGGGTGTGCGGATTGAGTCAGCCGCGACGGGCCGCATGGGAACGTTCACCCAGACTCTGTGCGAAATCCCAGGCATCCGCGACGATCTCGTCGAGATCGGTGTGCTTGGGCGTCCATCCCAGTTCGTTCACGGCGCGGGCGCTCGACGCGATCAGCACCGCAGGATCGCCGGCGCGCCGCGGGGCGTCGACGGTCGGGATGGGCAGCCCGGTGACGCGTTCGCACGCGGCGATCACTTCCCGGACACTGAATCCTTCGCCGCTGCCGAGGTTGTAGATGCGATGGGTCCTCGGCTCCGATCGGGTGAGTGCCAGCACGTGCGCGTCGGCGAGATCCTTCACATGGATGTAGTCGCGCACCGCGGTGCCGTCCTTGGTGGGCCAGTCGGTGCCGAACACCGAGATGTGGTCGCGCTGTCCGAGCGCCACCTGCAGAACCAGGGGGATCAGGTGGGTCTCGACGGTGCGGTTCTCACCGGCCCCGCCGTACGCGCCGGCGACATTGAAGTACCGCAGGCTCGTCGCTGCCAGTCCGTGTGCGTGGGCATACGACGAGATGGCGTGGTCGATCGCCAGTTTCGACGCGCCGTACGGGTTGGTGGGCCGGGTCGGGGCATCCTCGACGATCGGTACCTCGTCGGGCTCGCCGTAGGTCGCGGCGGTGGACGAGAAGACGAGGCGCGGGGTGTGCGACCGGCGGATCGCCTCGAGCAACGTCAACGTGGTGACGACATTGCCCTGCCAGTACTTCTCGGGCTGTTCGACGGATTCCCCGACCAGCGACTGCGCTCCGAAGTGCAGTACGCCGTCGAAACGGGGACCGTCCTCGCCGGTGCCGAGCACGTCGGCCGCGACCGTCGCGATGTCGCCTTCGACGAATTCGGCGCCGGCGGGGACGGCGTCCGCGTTCCCCGTGGACAGGTCGTCGACGACGACCACCTCGTGGCCTTGTTCGAGCAGCACCGTGCTGCACACGCTGCCCACGTACCCGGCACCGCCGGTCACCAGAAGTCTCACGCTGGGAATCCCCTCTTCACAGGCCCACGCGGGCCTGCGAAGAGGTCTGCGTCAGACCTGCTTCACCTGCACTGCGTGGGCCATCTCGTCGGAAAGCTCGAAGCTGTCGTGCCCGGCCGTCGTGATGGTCACCGAGCCCGGGCGCGTCTCGACTGTAACGCGCGCGTCCGGAACCACTCCGGCCTCGCGGAGGCGGGCAATGACCTCCGGGTCGGACTGGACGTACTCGGCCAGTCGCCGCACGACCACCGCGGTCGGCTTCCCATTGGTGATCTCCGTCAGGCGGACCAGTTTCTCGTCGGGTGCCGCGTGCTTGTCCAGGCCGAGCTGTGCCAGGCCGGGAATCGGGTTTCCGTACGGGGAGGTCGTCGGGTTGTTGAGCACCTCGACCAGGCGCCGCTCGACCTCCTCGCTCATCACGTGCTCCCAGCGGCACGCCTCGGCATGCACGTTCTCCCAGTCGAGGCCGATGACATCGACGAGGAGACGTTCCGCGAGACGGTGTTTGCGCATCACAGAGACCGCGAGGTCGCGGCCTTTCTCGGTCAGCTGTAGGTGGCGGTCTCCGGCAACGCGCAGCAGGCCGTCCCGCTCCATGCGGGCGACCGTCTGGCTGACGGTGGGTCCACTCTGCTCGAGGCGTTCGGCGATGCGCGCACGCAACGGCACGACGCCTTCCTCTTCCAGATCGTAGATCGTCCGGAGATACATCTCCGTGGTATCGACCAGGTCCTTCACTCTCACACCCCTTCGTCTGCGCCGATTCTAACCGTGCGAATAGGGCGGTGGGGGCGCCCGCAGTTGCTCGCGCGTCCAGGCGGCGACCAGTAGCGTCTGTGTCCATGACCACTAGCTCCACCGCCGAGGGCGGTACGACACAACTGGGCGGCGATCGAGTGGTGGTGTGGAGCCCCGATTACCTCGATTATCGGTGGGGTCCGACACACCCCATGAACCCCACGCGTCTCGATCTCACCATGGCGCTGTCGAAGAGCCTCGGTCTACTCGAGGGTGTCGAGACCGTGCATCCCTCTCCGGCGGACGATGCCGACCTCCTGCGGATCCACACCCCGGCCTACCTCGACGCCGTCAAGCGAGCGGGTGCTGTCGAACCCGGCACCGATCCCGTCGCCGACGCACCCCACGGCCTCGGTACCGACGACAACCCCATCTTCCCGCGCATGCACGAAGCGAGTGCGACTCTCGCCGGCGGCACCCTCGCTGCCGCGCGGGAGATCGCGTCCGGACGCACCCGGCGCGCGGTGAGCATCGGGGGCGGCATGCACCACGCCATGTCCGACTGGGCTGCTGGGTTCTGTGTCTACAACGACGCCGCCATCGCCATTTCGTGGCTTCTCGACAACGGCTACGACCGCATCGCGTACGTGGACGTCGATGCGCACCACGGGGACGGTGTGCAGCACGCCTTCCTCGGCGACCCGCGGGTGCTGACGATCTCCCTGCATCAGCATCCGGCGACCTTATGGCCCAACACCGGTTGGTCGAGCGAGATCGGCGCGGGTGCGGCCGAGGGCACATCGATCAACATGCCTGTGCTTCCCGGAACCGTGGATTCGTTGTGGCTGAGGGCTTTTCATGCGATCGTGCCCGGCGCGCTCGCAGCGTTCCGCCCGCAGATCCTGATCAGCCAGTGCGGCGCCGACAGTCACCGCGAAGACCCGCTCGCCGATCTGTCCCTGACGGTGGACGGTCAGCGCGCGTCCTATCTCGCGATGCGCGACCTCGCGGACCGTCACTGCGAGGGCCGCTGGCTCGCCGTCGGGGGCGGTGGCTACGGGCTGGTCCGGGTCGTGCCAAGGGCGTGGACCCATCTCATCGCCGCGGCGCTCGACCGGGAAGTCGACCCCACCACCGCAGTGCCGGAGGAATGGCGCGAACGCGTCGGGGCCCTCGCTCCGGGCGTGGACCTGCCGACCGTCATGGGGGAGGATGCGGACGTGTCCTACCTCCCGTGGGACGGTCCCGGAGGTACCCCGGAAACCGGGGTAGCGTCGCTCGACCGGGCGCTCACCCGCATCGACTCGGCGATCGTCGCCACGCGCCGAGCAGCCTTCCCGCTGCTCGGCCTGGACCCGGAGGACCCGCGTGACTGAATCCCGGCAGGTACCGGCGGACTCGGATGTCGAGCCCGCGAAGACCGAAGCGGAGATCGCCGCCGATGCCGCACGCGAGCGCGCACTGGCCGTCGCCCGCGACTATCCGCGGCACTGGGTCGCCGACGTCCTCGCCTCCGACGGTGGGGTCGTGCACCTGCGCCCCATCGTTCCCGAGGACGCCGACCGCATCGTCGAGTTCCACGGCAAACTCTCGGAACGAACCCGCTATCTGCGCTACTTCGGGCCGTATCCCACGATTTCGAAGAAGGACCTGTTCCGGTTCACCGTCGTCGACCATCACACGCGTGTCGCCTTCGTCGCGCTGCTCGGGGACGAGATCATCGCGGTCGGCCGGTACGAGGGACTTCCGAGCGAGGGCGACGGTTTGTCTGCGGAAGTGGCGTTCACCGTCGCCGACGCACACCAGGGGCGTGGCCTGGGGCCGATCCTGCTCGAGCATCTGGCCGGCGCGGCGGCCGAGAACGGCCTGCACACCTTCGTCGCGGAGGTGCTCGCCGAGAACCGCCACATGATCACCGTGTTTCGCGAAGCGGGATACCAGGTCAGCCGCAGTTTCGAGGGCGGCGTCGTCCGACTCGAGTTCGCAATCGATCCCACCGAAGCTCTCGTCTCGGTGCGGAACGCCCGCGAACGCGCCGCCGAAGCGCGCAGCGTCCGCAACATCCTCGGACCGGGCAGCGTCGCGGTGATCGGCGCATCCACCGACAGTCGCAAGGTCGGCAACGCGGTCCTCGTGAACATGCTGCGGAGTGGGTTCACCGGACCGGTGTACCCGGTCAACGCGGAACACCGCTCCGTGCGCGGCGTGCGCGCCTACCCGACGGTGCGCGACATCCCGGACGAAGTGGACCTCGCCATCGCCGCGGTGCCGGCCGAGTCCATCGACGCGGTTCTCGACGACTGCCTCGCCAAAGGCGTCAAGGCCCTGCTGGTCGTGTCCTCGGGATTCGGTGAGACCGGGCCGGAGGGCCGAGACGCGGAACGTCGGCTCGCGCTGGCCGCCCGCTCCCACGGCATGCGCCTGATCGGACCCAATGCTCTCGGCGTCGCCAACAACGATCCGTCGATCCTGCTCAACGCGACCCTGGCACCCGTACTCCCGGCCCCCGGGAACGTCGGGTTCTTCTGCCAGTCGGGCGCCCTCGGTATCGCCATCCTCGACGAGGCCGCCAAGACCGGAGTGGGGTTGTCGTCGTTCGTTTCCGCCGGCAACCGCGCCGACCTGTCCGGCAACGACCTGCTGCAGTACTGGGACACCGATCCGGCGACCGAGGTGGTGTTGCTGTACCTCGAGAGCTTCGGCAACCCGCGGAAATTCTCGAGGATCGCCCGGCGGGTGGCGCGCAGCAAACCGATCGTGGCGGTCAAGAGCGGACGTCACGCCGTACCGCCCGCCCTCGCGGCGCGCACCGGCGAGATGGACGACAGCATGGTGCGCAGCCTGTTCGAGCAGGCCGGTGTCGTGCAGGTCGAATCGATTGCGCAACTGTTCGATTCGGCGCTGCTGTTCGGATATCAGCCACTTCCAGCCGGGCCGCGGGTCGCCGTGATCGGCAACTCCACCGCCCTCGGCGTGCTCGCGGTCGACGCGGCGCGAGGGGAAGGACTGGTGGCGCCGGAGTCGGTGGACCTCGGGCCGCAGGCGAGCCCGGACGAGTTCGCCGAGGCTGTGGCGCACGCCCTGGATTCGGCGAACATCGACGCGGTGATCGCGGTGTTCGTGCCCCCGGTCGCGGTCGACGTACAACCGTTCGCGAAGGCACTGCGGGACGCGGTCTCTGAATCTGAAAAGCCCGTCGTGACCACGTTCCTCGCCACTGAAGGCATCCCCGACGTTCTCGCCGTCCGGGATTCGGCCGGCAATCCCACCCGGGGATCGGTGCCGTCGTACCCGGGGCCGGAACGTGCGGCCAAGGCACTTGCGCGGGCGTGGCGGTACGCGAAGTGGCGCAGTCGTCCGCCGTCGCAGGTCGTGCGGCCGGCGGGGATCGATCCCGAACGCGCCCGCGCGCTCGTCCAGGGGTGGCTCGAGACCAGCCCCGAGGGCCGCTACCTCTCCGACACGGAGGCGGCGTTGCTGCTGTCCTGCTACGGCGTGCAGATCGCGGATTTCCGGGCGGTGACCACCGAGTCGGAAGCGGTCGCCGCAGCCAAGGAGATCGGTTTCCCGGTCGCGGTGAAGGCCACCGGTGCCCAGTGGCGGCACCGCCCCGACCTGACCGGCGTGCGACTGGATCTCGTCGACTCGGAATCGGTACGGATCGCGTATCGCGACCTCGCGGCGATCTCGGGTGAACCGCTTCTGCACGTGCAGAAAATGGCGGTCAAGGGGATCGGCTGCGCGATCCGCGTGCAGGACGATCCGTCGTTCGGTGCACTGATCTCGTTCGGTCTCGCCGGGGTCATCTCCGATCTGCTCGGCGACCGGGCATTCCGGGTGCTGCCGCTCACCGAGGACGAAGCGACCGAGCTGATCGACGCTCCCAAAGCTGCGCCGCTGCTCTCCGGGTACCGCAACGCGGCTCCGGTGAACAAGGCCGCCCTGGTGGACGTGGTGCAGCGGATCTCCGCTCTTGCCGACGATCTGCCCGAGGTGCGCGATCTCGTGTGCGAACCGCTTCTCGCATCCCCGGTGGGGGTGGAACTGACCGACGCGCATGTCCGCATCGGCCCGGAACCGCATCCACTCGATCTGGGTCCGCGCCGCCTCCGCTGACCGCGGGGGCGCAGGGGCTGCTCCGGGAAGGGGCAGCCCTACAGACAGGACGATCCCCGAGGACCCAGCCCGGTCCTCGGGGATCTTTCACCGCTGACGCGCCCGGTCAGCTGGCATATGCGCGAAGGCGATCTGCGCGTTCGCCCTCGCGAAGCTTGCCCATCACTTCGCGCTCGATCTGGCGGACCCGCTCGCGCGACAACCCGAACAGCTTGCCGATCTGATCGAGGGTGCGCGGCTGCCCGTCGTCGAGGCCGTACCGCAGGCGGATGACCTGCTGCTCACGTTCGTCGAGGGTGGACAGCACGGTCCGAACATCGCTGTGCAGGAGGCCCGCGATGACCGCATTCTCCGCCGAGGTGGCCTCGGCGTCCTCGATGAAGTCGCCCAGCGGGGCTTCCTCGTCGTTGCCGACCGGCATGTCGAGGCTCACCGGGTCGCGGCTGTGGTCGAGCAGATCGGCGATCTTCTCGACCGCGATGCCCGACTCGCTCGACAATTCGGCGTCGGTCGCTTCCCGGCCGAGCTGCTGGTGCAGTTCACGCTTGATCCGCGCCAGCTTGTTGACCTGCTCGACGAGGTGGACGGGGAGACGGATGGTGCGGCTCTGGTCGGCCATGCCACGGGTGATCGCCTGACGGATCCACCAGGTGGCGTAGGTCGAGAACTTGAAGCCCTTGGCGTAGTCGAACTTCTCCATGGCGCGGATCAGGCCGAGGTTGCCTTCCTGGATCAGGTCCAGCAGGGGCATCCCGCGCCCGGTGTAACGCTTCGCGAGCGAAACCACGAGACGGAGATTGGCTTCGAGCAGATGACTGCGGGCCTCCTGGCCTTCACGCACGACGATGGACAGGTCGCGCTTCTTCGCCGCGGTGAGACGCTTCTTGGTCTCGAGCACGTGCTTGGCATACAGGCCGGCCTCGATCCGCTTGGCAAGCTCCACCTCATCGGCTGCCGTCAGCAGTGCTGTCTTGCCGATGCCGTTCAGGTAGACGCGGACAAGATCAGCGGCGGGGCTCTGGCTGTCGATGTCCGAATCGACGCGAGCGGTTGTTGCGGGGCGTGCCATGACGTGCCTCCTCATCGGTGGTGTCTTACAGGGTTCAACGCCCGGAAGCCCGGTGATAGTTCCCGGAGGAGTGTGAGCGCCACCGCACTGACCTGCGTAAACCTGCCGCCGGTCCTGAGAAGTTGCTGAGAGATCGTCCGTGTGCTGCTCGGAGGGGTGCGCCGGCGCGGATCAGGCCGGTTCGACGAGACCGTGCCGGACCAAGCCCTGCACGAGCGCGACCGCCTGGGCCGTCAACTGCTCCTCGTCCTCGCCGTGCGCGGCGGCGAGCAGCGACACGAGGTCCTCCAACGGCAGGCCGTCGGCACGCAATCCGCCGAGGAGCGCTGCGGCGAGACTGTCGACTTCGTGCTGCCACCCCGGGCCGCTCCCACGGTGCACCCGCGTGACGGTCTCCTGCCAACCGTCCGCGCCCGGGAGGTACACCCGCTCGAGCGCCGTGTCGGGCCGCAGGGAGAACCGTGCCTCGAGCACGTTGTGGTTCCGGAGCCACTCCACGCGGCGGAAGTAGTCGACCGCTTCGTCTCCGAGTGCATCGGTGAAGGCGTGCCGGAGATCTTCGGCGAGTACATCCGAGGGGCTGTCCGTCCGCCGGAGGTAGACGAACCCGAAGCCGACGCCGTCGACTCCGTTGCGTTCGAAATGGTCGAGCCACCGTTCCGCCGTGGCCGCGCCCTCGGGGTCGCGCTCGTCGGCGTCACCGTCGCGCAGCCAGGTGCCCACGTACAGCGCCGGATCGGCGACGTCGCGCTGCACGATCCACGCGTCCACACCGTGCGCGGGCAGCCAGGAGGCGACGCGGGCGCGCCAGTCCTCGCCGTCGATGTGCACCCACGACGCGAGCATCGCGGCGGTTCCACCGGGGTTCAGATACCGCGCGGCCTCCGAGATCATCAGTTTGCTGGCGCCATCGAGGTCGAGTCCGGAGTCGCGGTAGCTGTGCTCGACACCGCCGGTGCTGACCACGAACGGCGGGTTCGCGACGATGCGGTCGAAGGTCCGTCCCGCCACCGGGTCGAACCACGATCCTTCGAGCAGTTCGAGGTCGACCTCGTTGAGCAGCGCGCCGGCGGCTGTGAGCGTCAGGCAACGCTCGGTGATGTCGGTGGCCGTCACCGTGTCCGCGTAGTCCGTTGCGCGGATCGCCTGGACGCCGCAGCCCGTGCCCAGGTCGAGCACCGAGCCGACGTGATCGGTGGGGGTGGCGTGCAGCAGCGACAGCGATGCCTGGCCGACGCCGAGGACGTGGTCGGGGCGGGTGACAGTGGGCCGGATCGAGCCGTCGAGGTCCGACAGGAGCCATCGGTTGCCCGTACCCGGATCGAAAGGACGCAGATCCAGTGCTGCACGGACCCCGTCACCGTCGCGTTCGAGAAGCCCCGCCCGGATCGCCTCGTCCGGCGAGACCGGCGCGAGCGCGCGAGCTACATCGTCCTCGGGGCAGGTGTCCTGGAGCAGGAACAGGCGCACGAGCAATCCGAGATCGCCCGCGCCGCGGGCCGCGCGCCGGGCCGGTACGGGTTCGCCGCGGCCGAATGCGGCATGCGCTTCGGGTCCGAGCAGTTCCCGCACGGACTCGAGGTCGTAGTGGCATCGGCGAAGCGCCGTGCGCACAGAAGGGCAGATCGACAGAAGCAGGTCGCGGTCCACCCGTGCATTCTCGCAGGGGGCCGACCGCTAACCGTCGATGACCCGGTGGTCGCGCGCCTCGATCGCGGGGTTGGTGTCATAGCGGCCGTCCCAGCGGCTCGGCTCGTCCTTGCTGCGCGGCGGCCGGTCGTTCGCGACCAGGACGGCAACCCACGGAAGCGGGATCGACAGACCGATGATCGCCATCGATATCCACGGATTCTGGAATACGCCGTACGCGATCGCCGCCAGGATGAGTGCGGGGATACGGAACGACATCAACGTGAGGTATTTGCGGACCCGCGCTCGGTGCTGGTCCTCGAGAGACGACGACGCCTCCGTGATCAGAACCGGGTTTTCGGGCGATCCGCTGTCGGGGGACCCACCGAAACCTGAAGTTCTTGCCATAGCCTCCACCTTCCCACGCCCGGTCCTCATATGCACACGCGCATCTCCGGTCGTCGTGCGGCATCATGGATGCGTGAGCACGGATACCAAGGAACGGCCGGATACCACCACCGACGAGACGACCGAAGACGATACTCCCAAGTTCTTCCACTACGTGAAGAAGGACAAGATCGCGGAAAGCGCGGTTATGGGGACTCAAGTCGTCGCGCTGTGCGGTGAGGTATTCCCGGTCACTCGATCGCCGAAGCCCGGTTCGCCGGTGTGCCCCGAGTGCAAGAAGGTCTACGAAGGCCTGCGCAAGGGCGAGTGAGCGTCGGGCACGGTCCCGGCAGCCGGATCCAGAGGCAGCAGATCGGCATCGTCGGCCGGGGGAGAGTGCTCTCCCCCGGCTTCTTCTGCATGTCCGGGCGTTTGTGAGGGAGGGGGTGCCGCGCCGTCCGAGCACTCCCGGTCGTGGCACTCCCGGTCGGGCTCCGTGCGCTCGTTCAGGCAAGTGATCGGGGCATCGACGTCCCGGGCGTCCGGCGGGCTGTGGCTGTCGATCGGGCACGCCTCCGGCTCCTGATCTCCCGGTCGCAGCAGGTCGGAGATCCGGATCGGGCTCGCCGTGGTGATCCGCCGCGTCAAGTTGGTGACCGCACCGAGTTCGGGCGACGGCTCTTGGTCGGCTTGCGCAGAGAGCCACTCCTTCCATTGCTCCATCCTCGTCGCCCTGGCCGGCCAGAACTCCTGGATGGTCGCGTTGAACTCTGCGCCCAGCACGACGGCGAAGCCCAGGAAGAACGTGAAGAGCAGGAACGCGATGGGCGCCGCCAGCGCGCCGTAGGTGTATCCGGTCGACGTGATGATCGTCAGGTACCAGCGGAGCCCGATACTCGCCGCGATGAAGAACGCTCCCGCGACCAGCGCACCCCCGAGCAACCGGTGCCAGGGCAGCGACTTCGGCAACGCCACCTTGTACAGCGTGGTGAGGCCGACCAGCAGCAGAAGCCCCACCCCGGGGTAGTAGAACGTGTCGACGATCGTCGACCCGAGGTTGTACCAGGAATCGGGCAGCAACCGGCCGATCATCGTCGGCCCGAGAGCGACCAACGGCAGTGTGAACACCGCGAGGATGAGGAACATCACGTAGAGCAGCAACCCGAAGATGCGCTGCCAGATCGGGTTGCGGTGGTTCTGCTGATGATGGGCTTCTACGATCGAGTCGACGAAAGTCGAGATCGCCGAAGAACCGGCCCATAACGAGAGCAGGAACCCGACCGACATCACGTCGGCGCGGCCACGGTTGAGTACGTCCTCCACCGTGGGCTGGATGATCTGGTCCACGACGCTGTCGCTGAACGCTGTTCGGGTGAACGTGACGATCTTGGACGTGATGATGTCGACGGTGTCCGGTCCGAACCATCCGCCCACGTATCCGAGGCTGCCGAGGAGTCCGAGCAGCAGCGGCGGCAACGACAGCGTCTGCCAGAAGGCCGCCGTCGCCGCCTTGCTGAAGATGGAATGGGACCACGCCATCGACAAGGTGTGCCACACGACCTGCCCACTCCGGCGTACCGCGTGCCGTGCGCGGCCGCGGGAGTTCGACGAGGCGGATCGGGTTGTGTCGTTCATCTACTTCCAGCATTCCCGACGACAAGGTGTTGTGCGTGCTGCCGGGCGGGTTGGGTGCAGGGAAAGTCTGCCACGATCCGTCCCGGGGTGATCTTCGGCGCGCGGTTCGTGGCCGGGATCGGTGCGCCGAGACGTTAGGCTTCAGGACGGTCGACGTCCGGTCGAGGCGAAAAAGTCGTGGCACCGGCGGAGGTCGATCAGAGCTATGCGGACAAGGAGCACGAGAAACCGGTGAGCATCGAAACCGTCGGACAAGCTACGACCTCCGCCCCCGGGGGACAGCTTCGCGCCTGGCAGCGTCGCGCCCTGACGAAGTACCTAGCGACCAAGCCCCGTGACTTCCTCGCGGTGGCAACCCCGGGCGCGGGTAAGACGACCTTCGCGCTGCGTGTGGCATCGGAACTGCTTCGCGACCGCACCGTCGACCAGATCACGGTTGTCGCGCCGACCGAGCACCTCAAGCACCAGTGGGCAGCGGGCGCCGCCCGCGTCGGCATCGCCCTGGACTCCAACTTCTCGAACTCGACCGGCCAGACCTCGAGCGATTTCCAGGGTGTCGTCGTGACGTACGCACAGGTGGCGTCGCACCCGTTCAAGCATCGGGTGCGCACCGAAGCGCGCCGGACTCTGGTGATCCTCGACGAGATCCACCACGGCGGTGACGCAAAAAGCTGGGGCGAAGGCATCCGGGAGGCGTTCGGCGACGCGACCCGGCGGCTCGCACTGACCGGTACGCCGTTCCGCAGTGACGACAGCGCCATTCCGTTCGTCACATACGAACCGAACGGCGACGGGCTCATGCAGTCCAAGGCCGACCATTCCTACGGCTACGCCGATGCCCTCGCGGACGGCGTGGTGCGGCCGGTGGTCTTCCTCGCGTACTCGGGTGAGGCTCGATGGCGCACCAACGCGGGGGAGGAGTTCACCGCCCGCCTCGGTGAGCCGTTGAGCGCCGAACAGACGGCAAGGGCCTGGCGCACCGCACTCGACCCGGACGGCGACTGGATCCCCGCCGTCCTGCGCGCGGCGAACACCCGGCTCGAACAACTGCGCTCCGGCGGTATGCCCGACGCGGGCGGACTGGTCATCGCGACCGATCAGACCGTTGCCCGCGCCTACGCGCGGACACTCGAAGTCCTCACCGGCGAAGCGCCGGCCGTCGTCCTGTCCGACGATCCCACCGCGTCGAAGCGGATCTCGGAGTTCAGCGCCAGCACCCAGCGCTGGATGGTCGCCGTGCGCATGGTGTCCGAAGGCGTCGACGTCCCGCGCCTCGCGGTGGGGGTGTACGCGACGAGCGCGTCCACACCGCTGTACTTCGCGCAGGCGATCGGACGGTTCGTGCGTGCACGGCGCAAAGGCGAGACCGCAAGTGTCTTCCTCCCGTCGGTTCCGGTCCTGCTCGACCTCGCCAGCCAGCTCGAGGCGCAACGCGACCACATCCTCGGCAAACCGCACCGCGTCAAGGAGGGGTTCGACGACGAACTGCTCGCCGACGCGAACCGCCGCAAGGACGAGCCCGGGGAGGACGAGAAGGCGTTCCAGTCGCTCGGCGCCGACGCCGAACTCGACCAGGTCATCTACGACGGTTCCTCGTTCGGCACTGCGACGTTCTCCGGCAGCGACGAAGAAGCCGACTATCTCGGCCTGCCCGGTCTGCTCGACGCGGACCAGATGCGGGCGCTCCTGCGGCAACGTCAGGAACAGCAACTCGACAAGCCGAAGCAGGCACCCGCGCACGAACCGCCGCCGCAGGTCGCGGAGCGGGTCGCGACCGCCGATTCCCTGGCGCAGCTACGGCGCGAGCTGAATTCCCTCGTGGCGGTGGTCCACCACCGCACGGGTAAGCCGCACGGTGTCATCCACGGGGATCTCCGCCGGCAGTGCGGGGGCCCACCCACCGCGATGGCCACCGTCGAGCAGTTGCGTGATCGGATCGCGATCCTGCGAAGCTGGTGACAAACGAGAAGCGGGGGCGCCCACAGCAGGTGGGGGCCCCCGCGGGGGCGGGGGGGGGGGGGGGGCGCCCGGCGGGTCCCACACGCGGGGGGGGGTAGGGCTCCGCGGGCCCCCCCCCCCCCCGCCCGCCCCCCCCCCCCCCCCCCCCCCCCCCCCCCCCCCCCCCCCCCCCGCTTCCGGGTCGGGTGCCGTGTGGCTCCTGACGGAGGGTCACACGGTCGCGTCGGATTCTTCCTCGCTGGCAATCGTCGCTCCGAGTTCGCGGAGACGATCGGCGTGCTCGTTGGCGTGGTGGCCACAGAACAACAACTCGCCACCGGCCGGAAGTACGGCGCGGACACGAGCGGCAGCGTTGCACCGATCGCAGCGATCTGCAGCGGTCAACTTCGGGCTGGTCAACGTACCGGGCATGACTCCTCCAAACTGGCTACCGCTGAAATCGGGTGCCTGGGGTCTGGTCCGCCGCGCCGGGGGTAGCGCGGTGGATCTACTCTGACAGACGTTTCGGGTCGATGGGTTGTTCCCCCGGGTGCCCAATGGTGGTGCGGTTCACGCATGGACCTGCGAAAAGGGCTCCGACGTGGCGCTTTGTCCCAGGTTGTGTTCGCTGACAGCGCAGCGCGCGTGAGCGAGTCCACCCGGGGTAGGGCGGCCGGGAGCGGTTGCGGTGCGCACCGAGGCGGCTACGGCGAGAATGATCCGATGACCGACACCCTCCTGCACATCTGTTCGCGCGACGAGTGGAGCCGGGCTCGCGAGGCCGGGGCAGTGCGGCCGCCATCGCTGAGCGAGACCGGATTCGTGCACCTGTCGACGCCGGGCCAGGTACATCTTCCCGCCAACCGGTTGTTCACCGGGCGGACCGACCTGGTGCTGCTGCACGTGGACCCGTTCACCCTCACCGACCCGGTGCGTTATGAGCCGGGTGTCCCCGGAGACCCGGAGTCGATGCGGTTCCCGCACCTGTACGGGCCGCTGCCGGTCGCGGCGGTCGTCGCGGTCTCCGACTATCGGCCCGGCACGGACGGTCTGTTCGCGCCCCTGTGAACGGCCCGCTCGCGGTAGTTGCCCTCGGTGAGACAGCGCAGCTCGAGAGACGAGATCGGTCACGGTGGAAAAGCTCAGTCGGTGGGAGAAATCGGGGTGGCGTCGTCCTCAGAGGTGGAGGACGCGGCGCGTAGCTGCGCCCACTGGTTCAGTCGTTCGGTGACGGCGCGTTCGTATCCGCCGGTGGTGGGTTCGTAGAACGTCTCGCGGGGCATGTCGTCGGGAAAATAGTTCGCGCCGGAGAAGCCGGTGTCCGTGTCGGGGTCGTACCGGTAGCCCTTGCCGTAGCCGAGGTTCTTCATCAGCCGTGTCGGGGCGTTGAGAATGTGCGCGGGCGGCATGAGCGAACCGGTGCGCTTCGCGGCGGCCCGCGCCGTGTCGAAGCCCCGGTACACGCCGATCGACTTCGGTGCCGTGGCGAGATACAGCACCGCCTGGGCGATCGCCAGCTCCCCTTCCGGGGAACCCAAGCGTTCGTACACATCCCATGCGGCCAGAGCCTGCTGGACTGCGTGGGGGTCGGCCATCCCGATGTCTTCGTTAGCGAATCGAGTGATGCGGCGTGCGATGAACAGCGGGTCCTCGCCGCCGTCGAGCATCCTGGCGAGCCAATAGAGCGCTGCGTCCGGGTCGGAACCGCGCATCGACTTGTGCAGGGCGGATATGAGGTTGTAGTGGCCCTCCTGCGACTTGTCGTACAGGGGTGCGCGTTTCTGCACCGCGGCCGCGAGTGCGGCTGTGTCGACAGGGGCGGGGAGGTTTCGGATCTGCTCGATCATGTTGAGCAGGTACCGGCCGTCGCCGTCGGCCATCGCGATGAGCGACCGGCGGGCGTCGTCGTCGAGCGGGAGCGGTGCGCCGAGGAGTTCCTCGGCGCGGCCGATGAGGGTGTCGAGTGCTGCCTCGTCGAGGCGTTTGAGGACGAAGACCTGGCAGCGGGACAGGAGTGCGCCGTTGAGTTCGAAGCTGGGGTTCTCCGTGGTCGCGCCCACGAGGATGACGGTGCCGTCTTCGACGTAGGGCAGGAACGAATCCTGCTGGGCGCGGTTGAACCGGTGGATCTCGTCCACGAACAGCAGGGTCCCCCGCCCGATGTCCCGTCGCTGCTTCGCCGCCAGGAAGACCTTCCGGAGGTCGGCGACCCCCGAGAACGTCGCCGACAGCGGTTCGAACACGAGATCGGTCTGCTCGGCGAGGAGCCGGGCGATGGTCGTCTTCCCGCATCCGGGTGGTCCCCACAGCACCATCGACACCAGCCGGCGCTCGTCGATCATGTGCCCGATCGGGGCATCGGCTGCCAGGAGGTGGTCTTGGCCGACGACCTCGGTGAGGGTGCGCGGCCGCAACCGGTCGGCCAACGGCCGAGAAGTGTCGTCCGGTTCGAAGAGCGACGATTGCCCGCTCATCACGGATGCTCTCTCGTGGTGTGGTCGCCGGCGAGCTCATAGGAGTCGAGCACGAGCTTCTCGACCAGCTCGGCCGTGATGCCGGGGCCGGGTCCGATCGAGATCCAGTGGTGCTTGTCGAGGTAGTGCCCCGTCGTGATGGTGTCGTGCGTGCGGCGCAGCGCGTCACCGCGGTGCGGGTCGGCTTTCACGGTGATGATCTGCAGGTCGGCGTCGTCCTCGGTGACGATGAGGAACACCTTCTTCCCGACCTTCCACACGTCCAGATACGGCGTGAACGGACGCCCGTGAGTGACGTCCTCCAGCGACGCCGCCGTATCGCGGGCGATCTGCTGCAGGCGTGACCCCGTGAGCGTCACCGGGTGTCCTGCCCGAAGGTTTCTCTCACGCCCTGCCTCACTCTCCGGACGGATCAACCATTGCGCGTACTGCGCACTGATGTACGCATTAGGGTACCTACCAGTAGTCCGCACCATCGGCACCACGAGCCCCATCCTCGACGAGATCAGCCTCTACATGCTCGACCGGGTCCTCCCGGCCGGAACCGCGCTCACCGTCAACGCACACGAAGGTGCATCACCATGCCTGACACCATGCGCGCAATCCGCCTGACCGCCCCGTCGACACCGACGGGCTCACCGTCAGCGAGGTCCCCGTCCCCGAGGTCCGAACGGGATGGGTGCGTATCCGCGTTAGGGCGTTCGGGGTCAACGAGTCCGAGGTCACCAGCCGCAAGGGCGAATCCAGCCCCGACTTCACTTTCCCCAGGATTTTGGGCATCGAAGCCGTGGGCGTCGTCGATGCCGTCGGCGACGGCGTCGACCTGGCTCCCGGGCAGAAGGTCGCCACCATGATGGGCGGCCTCGGCCGAAGTATCGACGGCAGCTACGCCGAATACACCCTCGTCGACGCGGCGAACGTGATCCCGTTCGACACCGACCTGGGATGGGACGTCGTCGGCGCACTCCCGGAGATGCTGCAAACCGCGCACGGCTCGATCACCACCGGGCTGGGGTTGAAGTCCGGCCGGACCGTGCTCATCCACGGCGGAACGTCCACCGTGGGGCTGACGGCCGTCGCGATCGCGCACCACCTCGGCGCCACGGTCATCGCCACGACCCGGAACCCTTCCAGGGCCGAGCTCCTCACCCGTGTCGGCGCCGACCACGCCCTCGTGGACGACGACACCCTCCCGGACGCGATCCGCGCGATCGCACCGGAGGGAATCGACGCAGCACTCGAGTTCGTGAGCGCCACCTCACTGCCGGATGTGCTCTCCCCCACCCGCGCCGGCGGCACCGTCTGCTTCGTCGGCGCGCTCAGCGGCGCCTGGACCATCCCCGACTTCGACCCGTTCACCATCCACAACGGAGTGCGCCTCACCAGCTATGCCGGTGAAGCCAGCGACCTCCCCGCCGAGGCGCTGGACCAGTACCTGCGCGCCATCGAAGCCGGCACCATGAACGTCGTCGTCGCCGAAGCCTACGGAGGGCTCGAGAAGGTCGCCGACGCACACCGCAACGTGGAGTCCCGTCACCAGCCCGGAAAGTACGTCATCGTCCTCCCCGAGGCATGAGGCAGCGCCGGGTCACGGGAGGGAGCATGTCCCCGAGCGTAGATACAACTGTGTCCCGACCCGCCGTCACGGCAGGTCGGGGCACGGTTGTCGGGAACTGCTAGTCGAGGTAGTCGCGCAGTACCTGCGAGCGCGACGGGTGCCGCAGCTTCGACATGGTCTTCGACTCGATCTGGCGGATGCGCTCACGGGTCACGCCGTAGACCTGACCGATCTCGTCGAGCGTGCGCGGTTGGCCGTCGGTGAGGCCGAAGCGCAGCCGAACGACGCCCGCCTCGCGCTCGGAGAGCGTCTCGAGGACGGACTGGAGCTGGTCCTGCAGCAGCGTGAACGACACGGCATCCACCGCGACGACAGCTTCGGAGTCCTCGATGAAGTCGCCGAGCTGGCTGTCGCCTTCGTCGCCGATCGTCTGGTCGAGCGAAATGGGTTCACGCGCGTACTGCTGGATCTCCAGCACCTTCTCGGGCGTGATGTCCATTTCCTTCGCCAACTCTTCCGGGGTGGGCTCGCGCCCGAGATCCTGGAGCAGTTCGCGCTGGATGCGACCGAGCTTGTTGATGACCTCGACCATGTGCACCGGGATGCGGATCGTGCGGGCCTGGTCGGCCATCGCACGCGTGATCGCCTGCCGGATCCACCACGTGGCGTAGGTGGAGAACTTGTAGCCCTTGGTGTAGTCGAACTTCTCGACGGCGCGGATGAGACCGAGGTTGCCTTCCTGGATCAAGTCCAGGAACGCCATTCCGCGGCCGGTGTAGCGCTTGGCAAGCGAGACCACGAGTCGAAGGTTCGCTTCGAGCAGGTGGTTCTTGGCGCGGTTGCCGTCGCGGCAGATCCAGTTCATATCGCGACGTTGCGCCACGGGCAGCTTCTCGCCCTTCTCGGCGAGTTGCTGCAGACGGTAGACCGCGTAGAGACCCGCCTCGATGCGCTTGGCGAGCTCGACTTCTTCCTCGGCGTTGAGCAGGGCAACCTTGCCGATCTGCTTCAGGTACGCACGAACCGAGTCCGCGGAGGCGGTGAGCTCGGCATCCTTGCGGGCCTGACGCAGCGCCTCGGACTCTTCTTCGTCCCAGACGAAGTCGCCCGACGCCTTGTCCTTCTCGGTCGGCTCTTCCTCTTCCACCACCACGACATCCTCGGTGGTGGCGAGTTCGCCTTCGTTGATCTCGAGGTCGGCGAGATCGGCTACGTTGGCGGCGTCGAATTCTTCCTCGCCCGCCGCTCCGGTGGCCTTCTTGGCCGCGGTCTTCTTGGCGGGAGCCTTCTTTGCAGCCTTCTTGGCGGGAGCCTTCTTTGCTGCGGCTTTCTTGGCGGGAGCCTTTTTCGCTGCGGCCTTCTTCGCTGGGGGCTTGGTGCTCGGCGCGGTGTCCTCAGCGTCTGGGGCGGCGCCGGAGGCGCCTGCAACTGGTGCGGATTCGTTCTTTGAATCAGCGGTGTGGATGTCGGTGGCTGCCACGTACGCCCTTTCGTGACGAGGTAGTGCGGCGTCGCGCCAGAGGTGTTCCGGCGGAGAGGTCTGTCGGGATCAGGCCGGTTCCGGCCGGCTGAGGACCATTGTAACGATTCCGCCCGGAGAGGATGAGCGCGACTCAGGGAGTTACGCCGGTTTTTGCTGCATATGCCGCTCCGACGATCCCCGCACCGTTGCGCAGTTCGGCCGGCACGACGGGAGTTCTGTTCGTCAACAGCGGGATCCACTTGTGATGTTTGCGGCTGATCCCGCCGCCCGCGATGAACAGGTCGGGCCACAACAGCGCCTCGTAGTGCTCGAGAACTCCGGAGACTCGTTTGGCCCACTGCTTGTACGACAGGCCGAGCTTGTCCTTCACCGACGACGCGGCGATGTGCTCCGCTTCGTGCCCGTCGATCTCCATGTGGCCGAACTCGGTGTTGGGAAGCAGGACGCCGTTGTGCAGCACGGCGGAACCGATGCCCGTGCCGAAAGTGAGGAGGATGATCACTCCGTCGGTGTCCTTCGCGGCGCCGTAGCGGTCCTCCGCGATCCCGGCGGCGTCGGCGTCGTTGAGCACGGAGATTTCCTGCCGGCCGAGTGCCTCGGTGAACAAGCCGATCGCGTCGGTGTCGATCCACGACGAGTCGATGTTCGCGGCCGTGCGGACGGTGCCACCCATGAGAACCGACGGCAGGGTGACTCCCACCGGGCCGGACCAGTCGGCCTGCTCCACGATCTGGGCGACCGTCTCGGCAACCGACTCCGGCGTCGACGGCTGGGGAGTGGGGATCTTGATCCGCTCACCGACGAATTGCCCGGTGTCGAGATCCACCACCGCACCCTTGATGCCACTGCCACCGACGTCGACCCCGAACCCCAGGTTCGACGACTGCACCGAATCCAACGAACCCGACGGGGTGTCCTGGGTCATCGCGTATTCCTCTCGTTCGCATCGTCCGTCCGGGCGGAACCCGAACTGCGCGCCTGTCGCAACGATAGTGTGGCCCGCCGCGGCCCGGGGCGGTGAACCGGTTTAGGGGTAGCTCGCCGCGCGCGACGCGCCGTGCACTGGTGCGGTGGGAGCGGGTGTGTTCGGATGATCAGATGCCTGTCGAGCGAAGCTTCACGGAACAGCAACTGTCCGCCCTGCGCGAGGTGGCCGTCACCGTCGCCCGCGAAGCCGCCACGCATGTCCGAGCCCGGCGGGGTGAACTCTTCGGTCCTCCGGGGTCGGATGACGGAGATTCGGTTCGCACGAAATCGACGCACACCGATCCCGTGACCGTGGCGGACACCGAGAGTGAAGAACTGATCCGCGCCCGCCTGCGGGATCTGCGGCCCGGGGACGCGTTCCTCGGGGAGGAGAGCGGGGGCAGCGAGGTCGCGGGCACGGGGGAGACCGGGGTGCGCTGGGTCGTCGATCCCATCGACGGCACCGTCAATTTCGTCTACGGGATCCCCGCGTCGGCGGTCTCGGTCGCCGCGCAGGTGGACGGTCGATCGGTGGCGGGGGCGGTGGTCGACATCGCGTCCGGCGACACCTATTCGGCAGCCGAAGGTCTGGGCGCCACCCTCGAGGACGCACACGGCCAGGTCACGGCGCTGCGCTGCAACCCGGTGACGGACCTGCGTCTGTCGCTCGTGGCGACGGGATTCTCGTACTCGCCGGAGTGGCGCGGCCGTCAGGGTGCGATCGTGGCGGGGCTGCTGCCACAGGTCCGTGACATCCGGCGGATCGGCGCGGCCGCACTCGACCTCTGCATGGTGGCCGCCGGTCGCGTCGACGCCCACTACGAGCACGGACTCAATCCGTGGGACTGGGCCGCGGGTGCGCTCGTCGCGGCGGAGGCCGGGGCGGCGCTTCGGCTACCCCTGGGCTTCGGCGACGCCGGCGAGGTCACCGTCGCGGCTGCGCCCGGAATCGCAGTTGCATTCGACGAGTTGCTCACGGAATTAGGCGCAAATCACAACATGCCGAATTGAGTAATCCGCCCGAATCACCCAAATGTCAGTTGCCGCGGTCACGTGAATTGTGACCGTCGTCCCCATTTGCACCCGAAGTGAAAAAGTAATCAGCAGCGCGCATTGCGGGCAGCGGTGAGAAGGTCGATGTCGAGCGGCGCGGGACCCTCGCCCGTCGGGACCTCACGCAAGGTCCGCAGGACCTCTTCGGCGTCGGCGGAGGGGGAGAGGTCCTTGAAGTACGTGCCGAGCGCGAAGTCGACGGTGTCGTCCTCCCGCGTGTCCTGGATCAGCTCGGCGCACGGAGCGAGAAGCCACACCGAGCCGGCGGCGGCCTTGCCGGACTCGCCGAACCGGATCTGCCCCTGGCACTGCATGTTCTGATCCAGGTAGACGGGGTCGTTGCCGGCCTGCACGTCCGGTGCGCTCGCGAACCCGTAATCGCTCAACTGGGCGGCCACGTGCGTCGCTTGACCACGTTCGCCGTTGGCGTTGAAGACGCGCACGCGGGTGGATCCCAGGGGTGCGGGCTCGATGTCGAGCAGTGTCGAGCGATCCACGACGTCACCGAGGGGTGCAGGCCGCGCGCCGTCCGGGCCGGACACGTCGAGCGACGGAGGATTGCAGGCGACCGTGGTGGTCACGGGTTCGACCGAGCTGAACACCGTGCTCCAGACGGCGATCGTCGCGACTGCGAGAACGGCCGCGGCGATCGCTGCCGGTACCGTCCGGCGACGGCGGAACGGCCGGCCGCGCTTGTCGGTAGCGGTGCCTTGGGTGATCAGGGAAACCACGCCGCCCTGCCTCTCGTGTTCGTACCGGTGATGGTGCGCACTCACTCTAGAGGGCGAGTGCTCGAGCCGGTGCCGGGCTCCGGAGGTGTCCCTGTTCGGCGTCCGGGAATGTCCCGGGTTTCTGTGGTGTTGGTGACAATTACTCGACAATTGCCGCCCGGCTGCGAAATTGATTGCATATTTCCACGCGGCGTCGGCTATTGTTCGGCGGCCCGTGTCGTAGAAGTGGATACGAGCGGGTTGGGATTACACGTATTCGGGTAGGTCCGGGATCCGGAACTTATCCAGGGAACTTCATCACACCGTCGAGCGTTGCCTTGGCCGGGAGCATCATCCGTGCTTCTGCTGAGCGCCCGCACGAAGATTAGAAGGTAAGAGGACATGGCGACTGACTACGACGCACCGCGGCGGACCGAAAGTGACGAGGTGTCGGAGGATTCACTCGAGGAACTGAAGGCGCGGCGTAACGAAGCGCAGTCCGCTGTGGTGGACGTCGACGAATCGGACACCGCCGAGTCTTTCGAGTTGCCCGGTGCCGATCTGTCCGGCGAAGAGCTGTCGGTGCGCGTCGTGCCCAAGCAGGCCGACGAGTTCACGTGCTCGAGCTGCTTCCTGGTGCATCACCGCAGCAGACTGGCAACCGAGGAGAACGGCGTAATGATCTGCCGCGACTGCGCGGCCTGACATCCCCCTGCGACCGCGCGACATGACAGTGCCGCGTGGTCGCCCCATATGACGGCACCGGGTGGTTGCGGCGATGATTGCCGCACTCACCCGGACGTCCTCGTATCGTTCCCGGTCTACTTCTGCGGGGTCACGTCGCACCCGAGCGCAGCGAGCAGCTCGGCGGGACGCCGGGTACTGATCAACCAGTAGGGCGTCGGATCGTCGGGATCGTCCAGAACGACCAGGGCCATGGTCTTCACCCAGGGGCGGTGCTGCACGAACGCTGCCGGGTCGAGCTGACGCCCCATCGCCGCACTCTTCGCCGACGCCGGAACCACCACACCCCGCGAGATCACATCCACCGGCAGGTGCGCGCGCCCCACGACCAGTTCGCCGTCGACAACCTCCACCTTGCTGCGGGACAGCCAGATCAGTGCCCAGATCGGGAAGGGCAGCAGAAGGACGTAGGGCAGCCACGCGTAGAGGCCCGGCGCGCCCATGTGCAGCTCGGCCGCGAGCAGGCCGGCGATGCCGAGCCCGATGGGCCACCACCACCACGGCACCCACATCTGTTCGGAGAAGGTCGGGGCGCCGGTGGTCCGGCTGGGGGTCGCTCCGGAGCGAGAGGATCGAGACACAGGCCCAGGATAGTCGCCGTCCATCCGCGGCTTCGCGCCCGCAGCGGCGGCGCGCGATCCGCGGAGTAACCTCGGTCCCCGTGACCGATCTTCCGCGCATCCCGCTGCGTCGTCTCGACCCCGGGATCCCCGTGCCCACCCGCGCTCACCCCGGTGACGCGGGTGTCGACCTCTGCACGACCGTCGACCTGACCCTCGAACCAGGGCAGCGAGCTCTGGTCGGAACCGGTATCTCCGTTGCTCTGCCCGTCGGTACGGTCGGGCTCATCCATCCGAGATCGGGACTGGCTGCGAAGTTCGGCCTGTCGGTGGTGAACACTCCTGGGACCGTCGATGCCGGATACCGTGGAGAGATCAAGGTCTGCTTGATCAACCACGACACCGAAAGCGCAGTCGAACTGCGTCGAGGTGACCGGATCGCCCAGTTGCTGGTCCAGCGCGTCGAACTGGTCGACTTCGTGGAGGTCGACGAACTCGACGACACCGCGCGCGGAAGCGGCGGGTACGGGTCGAGTGGCGGACACGCGGGTCTCGTGAAGGAAGGTTCCTGACATGTTCGGACGTCGCAAGAAGCGTGGATCGGACGATGCCGCTCACGGCGAACAGTCCTATTCCGACGACAGCAGCTACCACGACGGTGCCTACGACGACGCACCCTACGACGAGGGCACCTATCACGAGGCCGGATACGACGAGTCCGGTTACGACGACTACGCGACCGGCCCCGCCGGCGACGCCGGCCCGTTCGACATCACCGAGATCGACGAAGAGAGCATCACCGGTTCTCGCCTCGACCTCGGATCCGTACTCGTGCCCCTCCCGCAGGGAAGCCAGATCCAGGTCGAGATGGCGCAGAACGGCGCGCCGCAGAATGTTCATCTGGTGACGCAGTACGGGCGGATCACCGTCTCCGCCTACGCCGCGCCGAAGTCGCCGGGGCAGTGGCGTGAAGTCGCCGCAGAACTGTCCGAGACGCTCCGGAACGACAACGCGACGGTGAGCATGGAGTCCGGGCCCTGGGGCCGGGAACTGCACGGCACGACGCCGAACGCCGATCTCCGATTCATCGGCGTGGACGGGCCGCGCTGGATGATCCGGTGTGTCGTCGCCGGTCCGACCGGCAATGCCGGCGCGGACTCGGAACTGGTGGCGATTGCGCGTGCGGTCGTCGCCGGCACCGTGGTGCGTCGCGGAACCGAGCCCTACCCGGTGCGCGCGCCCTTGCCGGTCGTTCTGCCGGAAACGCTCGCGAACCAGCTCGCGGCAGCAGCGCAGCAACAGGCGGCGCAGCAGCAGGCCGCGCAGCAGCAGGCCGGGGCGCGACAGCAACAGCCCCCGCAGCAGGCACAGGCTCCTCGGCAGGGCCGGCCCCCGCAGCAGGGTGTACCTCAGCCACGACAGGGTGGAGGGCCCGCGCCGCAGCCGCCTGCGGGGGCGTACCCGCCGCCGGTCGCCCGGCAGCCGCAGCCTCCGCGTCGCGGCGAGTCGGGTTCCGCCATGCAGCAGCTGGGCTTCTAGCCCGTGGCGCCGGTCCGGTCCTCTTCGGGGCGCGGACCGGCGCACGCTTCGTCGAGCGCCGCCAGGCACGATCCGCCCAGTCCGGTCGGATCGGCACCGATATCGGCCAGGCTCAGGGTCGCCAGTGCCGCCCGCGGGATCTCGCGCGCCCACTGCCGACCCGTTTCCAGCGGATGTACGGCGTCGTCCACCGCAGCCGCGACACCGACCGGCACCTGTAGCGCGCGAAGGCCGTCGACATCGAGGGCGTGCACACCCGCCGCTTCTTCGAGTGCGGACGGAAGGTCCGGCCACTGCGCTTTCCACGACCGGGTCAGTTCTGTGGCGAGCCACGCCGGGCTCGACGCCGCCATCGCGGCGGTCACAGCTTCCAGTCCGTGCGTACGCAACTCCGACGCGGTCCATCGCGCGCTCGCCGCAGCGGGCGCGGACCGCGGATCGCCGGTCCACGCGGGCAGGGCGGCCAGCACACCCACGGCGAGGTCCGGATGATTCGCCGCCCATTCCAGCGCGACTGCCGCGCCGATCGATACCCCGCCGACCAGTACCGGGCCACGGCGCGCCGCGGCGTCCATGGCGCGGACATAGCTGTCCACCACGCCTCGCGGGTCGGGCTCGACCGCGACGATGTCGATTCCCCGGGAGCGAAGTGGCTCACGGAACACCCGGTCGACGAAGTGCGCGTCGGAGCCCGTTCCGGGCAGAACGACGGCAACGCGGACGGTGCTGGAATCGACGGTGAGAGGCTCGGTGCGGGACATGTCACAATCCTGCCGAATGCCTGGAAACGGGCCGTCACCCGGTGTGCTTGTGCTTGCCCGGAATCGGTCTACAGTTGCGATCGAACGACAATTTCGGGCATTCACATGTGCCCACCGTGTACAGGAGCGCGCCATGCCACCCGCCGCGGCCGGTTACCTACGCCGGCTCACTCGTCGGTTGACCGAGGACCTCGAAGAACTCGACGCCGAGGAGATGGCCGAGTCGTCACATTCGACCGGTGCAGTTCCCGTCGTCCAGTGCACCCGCGGTCAGGAAGTCACCATGTTCGGCCGGCTCCGCAGCGTGGAGTCGTGCTCGAAGGCCGCCGCTCCGACAGTGCAGGCGGAGTTCTTCGACGGAACCGATTCCCTCCTGCTCGTCTGGATCGGACGCCGGCGTATCCCCGGTATCGAAACCGGTAAGACCCTGCTGGTACGCGGCCGCGTGGGCGAACGCGACGGCCGGCGCGTGATCTACAACCCGTACTACGAATTGCGCGGCCCCGCCTGACGATGCGGCATCCGGGCGCGGCGGTCGAGGTGTCGCCACCGGTCCGCACCGGGTACGTCCCCGCGAATGTGGCACTCTCGTAGGAGTGAGCGACATCAAGCAGCAGACGATGCTGGAGCAACTCGGTGGCATCAGCGGGTTGGTGTATTCGACGCTGCCGGTACTGGTGTTCGTGCCCGCCAACAGCTGGTGGGGATTGACGGTCGCCATCTGGACTGCGCTGGCCGTCGCCTGCGGCGTGCTGGTGTGGCGACTGATTCGGGGAACCCCGATCCAGCCCGCGATCTCGGGTTTCATCGGTGTCGCGGTGTGCGCTTTCATCGCGTACCGCACCGGTGACGCCAAGGGCTACTTCCTCTTCGGAATCTACGCGAGCCTCGTGTACGGCGGGGCGTTCGTCGTCTCCGTGCTCGTCCGCAGGCCACTCGTGGGTGTCATCTGGGGCATGCTCAACGGGCAGGGTTCCCGGTGGCGCACCCACAAGGACGCCGTTCGCGCGTACGACATCGCGACCGTCGCCTGGGCGCTGGTGTTCCTGGCGCGCTATCTGGTGCAGAACCACCTCTACGACGCCGACGAAACCGGATGGCTGGCCGTCGCCCGCATCGGAATGGGCTGGCCGCTCACCGGACTCGTACTGCTGGTGACCCTGTGGGCGGTGCGCAAGGCCGACCGCCTCGTCGAACCGGCCCCCGAACCCGCTCCTGAACCCGCGGCAGGTCCCCGTCATGCGCTCCCCGAGGATCGCCGCGACACGAAGCCTCCGTTCGACCGCGACGCGTAACCGTCCGCCGGATCGGCCGGCTACAACGCGCGCTGCTCCGCCGCGGTCAGCGACGGATCACGCGAGCTGTCCTTGAGCGTGACTCCCGAGGCACCGAGCCTCCGGGCGCCGTCCACGAGGGCAGCGACCACCCGCGCGGCCTGCTCACAGCTCATCCCGTGCGGCGGATGGATGTTCGACACGCAGTTGCGTTCGGAGTCTCGTCGGCCGGGCTCGGGGTGATGCGTCAGGTAGACACCGACACTGTCGGCAACCGAGAGTCCGGGACGTTCCCCGATGAGCACGAGCATCGTCGTCACGCCCAATTGCGCACCGATGTGATCGCCGAGTGCGACCCGCGCCTGGGTCGCGATCACCGGCGGCGCGAAGGTCAGGCAGGGAAGCGCCCGGACGATCGCGGCGGCGAGTTCGGGCCCGTGGGCGAGGGTCGCCGTGGACGACAATCCGTCGCACAGAGCGATTCCGATGTCGGCGCCGCTGTGCGGCAGCGCCGTACCTTCCTCCGGCCGGCGCCCCAGGTCGGGACGGCGGAGGTAGACGGCTCGATTCTCCGCCGCGCTGCGGACGGTCAGCGGGTCACCGAATGCGCGTCCGTCCTGCGCGCCTCCGAGGTCGAGGGCCCGCAACCGTTCCACGAGGGACGCCACGTCGAGCGGGGTATGGACGGCGTCTCGTGCCACAGCGTGTGCGGCGACGAACTCCAGGTGCCGCTGCGTGGGCAAGCCGTTTCCTGCCCGCCCCAGCCCGATCCGGGCCCGGGTGTGGCGTCGTAGTTCGTCCCACACGTCGGTCACAACGCACCTCCGAGTGCTCGCAGGGGCGACGCCGCCACATCGACCGGCAGGATGCGACCGGATTCGTCGGCCATCCCTTGCCCGCGGAGCCAGTCCTCGAATTCCGGACTCGGACGCAGGCCGAGCACCTCCCGCACGTACAGCGCGTCGTGGAACGAGAGCGACTGGTAACCGAGCATGACGTCGTCGGCCCCCGGCACAGTGATGACGAAAGCGGTTCCGGCGACACCCAGCAGCGTGAGCAGAGTGTCCATGTCGTCCTGGTCGGCCTCGGCGTGATTGGTGTAGCAGACATCGACGCCCATCGGCAGGCCGAGCAGTTTTCCGCAGAACTGGTCCTCGAGACCTGCCCTGATGATCTGCTTGCCGTCGTACAGGTACTCGGGCCCGATGAATCCGACGACGGTGTTCACCAGCAGGGGGTTCAGGTCTCGCGCTACCGCGTACGCGCGGGCTTCCAACGTCTGCTGATCGACCGGGCGTCCGCCGGTGCCCAGGTGCGTGCCGGAGGAGAGCGCCGAGCCCTGTCCCGTTTCCAGATACATGACGTTCTCACCGACGGTGCCCCGGCCCAGCGCCCGCGCCGCCTCGTTGCCCTGCCGCAAAAGCGCGAGATCCACCCCGAAACCGCGGTTGGCGCCCTCGGTGCCCGCGACGGACTGGAACACCAGATCGACGGGCGCGCCCTGCTCGATCAGGTCGAGGGTCGTCGTGACATGGGTCAGCACACACGACTGGACCGGAATCGAGAACCGCTGACGGATGTCGTCGAGGAGGTGGAGCAGGTCGGCGACCGCGTGCGGGGAGTCGCTTGCGGGATTGCTCCCGACCACCGCGTCGCCGCAGCCCATCAGCAGGCCGTCGAGTACCGCCGCCGCGACACCGTGCGGATCGTCGAGCGGGTGGTTCGGTTGCAACCGCGTCGACAATCGTCCCGGCAGGCCGACGGTCGTGCGGAAGGCGCTGGTCACGTTCGCGGCGCGCGAGACGGCGATCAGATCCTGGTTGCGCATGATCTTGGTCACGGCGGCGACCATCTCGGGGGTGAGCCCGGACGCGAGCGATCCGAGCACCGACGCGGAATCGGGCCGGGAGGCGACGGCGAGCAAGTGGTCACGGAGGTCGCCGACCGTCAGGTGCGCGACGGGGGAGAACGCCTCGGCGTCGTGCGTGTCGACGATCAGACGGGTGACCTCGTCCGTTTCGTAGGGGACGAGTGCGTCGGTGAGGAAGGTGGTCAGCGGCACCTCCGCGAGCGACCACTGGGCCGCCGCGCGTTCGGCGTCGGACTGTGCGGCGCACCCGGCGAGTTCGTCACCCGATCGTCGCGGGGACGCTTTGGCCAGCAGATCCACGAGACCGTGGAACTCGTGCGCGGCACCGGCGATCTGCTGCCGATACACGGTCATGGCTCGGTCACCTCCGGGTCTCCAGCCACGCCGCCCGGCGTCCTGGTCGGCACAGCGTAACGGCGTGGCCCGGCAGGCGCCGGTCGTGACGGGGAGGGCCCCGGTCTGCTCCGGCTACGCCGAGGGCGAGGGGAGAGGGCGGCTAGAGGCCGACGGCCGCGCGCAACGCGTCCTCGACTTCCAGCGATGCGACGAACAACAGTTCGTCGCCACCTTCGAGGGGATCGTCGGGTTGCGGGACGATCACCCGCTCACCCCGCAGGATCGTCACCAGCGCGGCGTCGCGCGGCAACTGCAGTTTGCGGACGGGCTTACCTGCAAGTGCGGTGGTGTCGGGAAGCGTGATCTCGACGAGGTTCGCACCCTTGCGCAGCGTCATCAACCGGACCAGATCGCCCACGGTGACGGCTTCCTCGACGAGCGCCGCGAGCATGCGCGGAGTGGACACCGCGACATCGACGCCCCAGGACTCGTCGAAGAGCCATTCGTTGCGGGGATCGTTGACCCGGGCCACGACACGTGGCACACCGAACTCGGTGGTGGCGAGCAGACTCAGGACGAGGTTGACCTTGTCGTCGCCGGTGGCGGCGATCACGACGTCGTAGTTCTCCAGACCGGCCGCTTCCAGCAGGCTGAGCTCGCAGGCATCGGCGTGGACCCACTTGGCTTCCGGCACGGCGGCGGGCTCGACATGGTCGAGTTTGCGCTCGAGCAGCATGACCTCGTGGTTGTTGCGCACGAGTTCACGGGCGATGGATCGCCCGACTGCTCCCGCGCCGGCGATGGCCACCTTCATCGACGGTTCCTCTCGGTTGACGGGGTCATGATGCTCAGTTGTCCTCCGGTGGAGGGCTTTCGGCCAGCGCGATCGCCTCGGCGGCAGAACCGGACACAGCGGCGATGTAGACCAGATCGTCGGCCTGGATGACGGTTCTGCGGTCCGGAAGCAGACCCGTTCCGAACCTGATGAGGAACGCGACGCGGGAACCGGTCGCCTCCTCGAGTTCGGTGACGCGCCGTCCCACCCAGTCCTCGTGGACGTCGACACCGGCCACGGCCACCGAACCCGTCGGATCGCGCCAGCGTGCGGTCTCGCTGTCGTGGGTGAGCGCGTGCAGGAACCGGTCCGTGGTCCACGGCACGGTCGCAACCGTGGGGATGCCGAGGCGTTCGTAGGCAGCGGCGCGCTTAGCGTCGTAGATCCGCGCGACCACCCGTTCCACGCCGAAGGTCTCGCGGGCGACCCGGGCCGAGATGATGTTCGAGTTGTCGCCCGACGACACGGCGGCGAACGCGTCGGCCCGTTCGATGCAGGCCCTGACCAGTACGTCACGGTCGAATCCCATCCCGACCACCGTGTGGCCCGGAAAATCCGGGCCGAGTCGCAGGAATGCGCTCGGATCGCGGTCGACGACCGCGACCTCGTTGCCGAGTCGCGCGAGCGCGGTGGCCACGGACGAACCCACCCGGCCACACCCCATCACCACCACGTACACGGGGACACTCCGTTTCTTCGGTCGTCGAGCGAGGCGGCCACGGTTCGCGGTCGCCGAACGGAAACCGTACCGCTCGGCGGTCGGGTGTGAGGTCGGACAGGACGGAACCGCGCGTGGTGTGTGCAATCGGACAGCGGCGTCCGATGCGGCGCTCCACCTGGCGGACGGCTTACGCTTTGCGGGTGTCCAAGCTTTCGACCGCCACGAAACGGCTCCTGCTGGGTCGCCCGTTCCGCAGCGACAGCCTCGGGCACGATCAGTTGCCCAAGCGGATAGCTCTCCCCGTGTTCGCGTCCGACGCGTTGTCGTCGGTGGCGTACGCCCCGGAGGAGATCTTCCTCGTCCTGTCCATCGCCGGACTGTCCGCCTACGCGTTCTCGCCGTGGATCGGGCTTGCGGTGGCGGTGGTCCTCGTGATCGTCGTCGCGAGCTACCGGCAGAATGTGCGCTCCTACCCGTCGGGGGGTGGCGATTACGAGATCGCGACGAAGAACCTCGGCGCCACGGCGGGTCTGACGGTCGGCAGCGCCCTCATGGTCGACTACGTGCTGACCGTCGCGGTGTCGTTGTCGTCGGCCGCCGCGAACATCGGGTCTGCGGTGCCTTTCGTTGCCGCGCACAAGGTGCTGTTCGCCATCGCGGCGATCGCCGTGCTCGCCGCGGTGAATCTGCGGGGCCTACGGGAGGCCGGCAAGGCGATCGCGTTCCCGACCTACGCCTTCGTGGGCGCCATGATGGTGATGCTCGTCTGGGGAGTGGTGCAGATCGTCGTGCTGGGCGAGGATCTGCGGGCCGAGTCGGCGGAGTTCGAGTTGGTCGCCGAACAGACCGACCTCACCGCGATCGCGTTCATCTTCCTTCTGGCGCGGGCGTTCTCGTCCGGCTGTGCAGCCTTGACGGGCGTCGAGGCGATCAGCACCGGGGTACCGGCGTTCCGGAAGCCCCGGGCCCGCAACGCCGCAACGACTCTGTTCCTGGTCGGCGCGATCGCCGTCACCCTCTTCCTCGGAGTGGTGTTCATGGCTCAGCGGCTCGGCGTGGTGGTCGCCGAGAACCCGGCGACGCAGCTTCGTGGTGCACCGGAGGGGTACGAGCAGAAGACACTGGTCGCTCAGCTCGCCCAGACCATCTTCAGCGACCTTCCGGTCGCCTTCTTCCTCATGGCGGTCGTGACCGCGGTGATCCTCGTGTTCGCCGCCAACACCGCGTTCAACGGCTTCCCGGTGCTCGCTTCGGTGCTCGCCCAGAATCGCTACCTGCCGCGCCAGCTGCACACCCGCGGCGACCGTCTCGCGTTCAGCAACGGAATCCTGTTCCTCTCGGGTCTCGCCATCATTTTCGTGTGGCTCTTCGACGCCGAGGTGACCAAGCTCATCCAGCTCTACATCGTCGGCGTCTTCGTGGCGTTCAGTCTCGGTCAGGCGGGGATGGTGCGGCACTGGACGCGGCTCCTCGCCACCGAGACCGACCCGGCGGCCAGGGGCCGCATGCAGCGGTCCCGGCTCATCAACGGGATCGGGTACGTGGCGACCACGGCCGTGCTCCTGGTCGTGCTCGTCACCAAGTTCACCGCCGGCGCGTGGATCGCCGTCGTGACGATGGTGGCGATCTTCGGTGTGATGAAGGCGATACGACGCCATTACGACGCCATCGCGGCCGAACTCGAAGGCGCGGAGTGGGAAGGGGTCCTCCCGAGCCGGACGCACTCGATCGTGCTCGTATCGAAGCTCCACCTGCCCACATTGCGCGCGCTGGCGTACGCGCGGGCGACCCGGCCGGACACCCTCGAGGCCATCACCGTGAACGTGGACGAGGAAGACACCCGCAAACTCGTCCGCGAATGGGAACGCAGCGACCTCACCGTGCCGTTGAAGGTCGTCGAGTCGCCGTATCGTGAGATCACCAGGCCCGTTCTCGACTATGTGAAGCGGGTCCGGCGTGACTCCCCGCGCGACGTGGTGACGGTGTTCATCCCGGAGTACGTGGTGGGGCATTGGTGGGAGCAGATCCTGCACAACCAGAGTGCGTTGCGCCTCAAGAGTCGTCTCCTCTTCCAGCCCGGGGTGATGGTCACGAGCGTGCCGTGGCAGCTGCGTTCGTCGGCGACGGTGGCGCGAGAACGGATCGATTCGGCGCCCGGAGCGGTGCGCCGGGGTCTCGACAAGGAGGAACAGCAGTGAGTCGGCAGGAACAGCAGGGCACGCGCACGGATTGGTCCGGACGCCGGGTAGAGGTGATCCTGGGCAATCCCGCACACGGCGGGTTCTGCGTCGCCCGGTCCGAGGGCCGGGTGATCTTCGTGCGCCACGGCCTTCCCGGTGAGCGAGTGTTCGCGCTGGTCACCGAGGACCGCGGCGGTTCGTTCTGTTTCGCCGACGCGGTGGAGATCCTCGAGGCCTCGGAGGATCGCGTCGACCCGACCTGTCCCGTGTCGGGTCCGGGCGGTGCCGGTTGCTGCGACATGTCCCACGCGTCCGTGCCGGCTCAACGACGCATCGCAGGTGCGGTGGTGAGCGAGCAGCTCCGCCGGCTCGGCGGCATCGAGCGCGACATCGCCGTGGAGGAGATTCCGGGCGGGGCGCCCGACGGCACGCTGTGGCGGACTCGCGTCCGGCTCGCGGTGGACGCCGCCGGCAACCCCGGTTACCGGCGCTACCACAGCAACGAGGTGATCCCCGAGCTCGCGTGCCCCCAGATCGACGCCGCGGCCTATCGCGGGCTGACCGACCGGGTGTGGCGTCCCGGGGCGGACCTTCAGGTGGTGCTCGACGCGAACGGCGATCGGCACATCGTGGAGATCGCGCCTCCCGCGATTTCGAACATCGGGCGTAAGAGCCCGGGTCGACGCGGCGCGTCCGCACGACGCGCCGCCACGAGCGCGCCGCGGGCGGAAAAGGTGGTCGAGGGTTCGGGGCGTCCGATCGAACGTGTCGGTGACCGTGAATGGGCCGTCGCGGCAACGAATTTCTGGCAGGCCCATCGCGGCGCGCCGACGACCTACTCCGAGGTGGTTGCCCAGTGGGCTCAGGCATCCGAGGGCAGCACCGTCTGGGATCTGTACGGCGGAGCCGGTGTTTTCGCGGCGGCGCTCGCGGGCCAGGTGGGCAGCCGGGGGAGTGTGGTGTCGGTCGAGTCGTCGCGCACCGCGGTGGAGGACGGGGCTGCGGCACTCTCGGACGTGGACCAGATTTCGTTCCGTCAGGGCCGCGTGGAGCGCGTGGTCGGTGACCTGCCTGCTCCGGAGGTCGTCGTTCTGGATCCGCCGCGCGCCGGTGCCGGTAAGGACGTGGTGGCTGCGATCGCCGAGGCGGGACCCCGCCGGGTCGTGCATCTCGGGTGCGACCCCGCCTCGTTCGGCCGGGACGTGGGCCTGTACCGGGCCCAGGGATACGAACTGACCGACCTTCGCGCTTTCGCTGCGTTTCCGTCGACTCATCACGTGGAGTGCCTGGCGTTGTTCACTCGCTGAACGGGAACGGACGAACCTCCGGGAACGAGCTTGTGAGGTTCGTCCGTTTCGCGAAGTATTTGGTTACAGCAAGCAACTATCTGCTATAGTTGCATGTTGTAATCAACTAATTCGTCTTCGGAGGTGCTCGTGTCCGTTCGGACCGAGACAGCGCACGAGCTCGTGGACACCATCTTTCTGCTCGGCAGGACGATGCGCTCGGCCATCGCACACAGCGAGACCGAAGTCCTTCCCAACGCGCTCGTCGGGGTGCTGATCCTCCTCGCGCGAGCGGGCGAGTGCCGCCCCAGCGAACTCGCCGCGGACATGTGCGTCAGCCAGTCGTCGCTCAGCCGGCAGGTCAGGGAACTCGTCGAACGGGGCCTCGTCGAAAGACACCCGGATCCCGACGACAAGCGGGCCCACATCGTCAGGTGTACACCGGCGGGAATGGAAGTCCTCGAAGCCGTCCGCGAACGGCGCACCGAGAGACTGACCGCCCAACTGACCGACTGGGATCAACAGCAGGCCACCGACGCGATCGAAGTCCTGCACCGTCTCAACGCTTCGCTGCTTCCGATAGCTACCGCCACAGCCCGAAGGACCACTTCATGACCACCACCGACTCCAGGGCCGGGGTAATGCCGCCTGGCCCCGATGCAGCGGCCGACGCGCCGATGACCCACCGGGAAATCCTGGTCGTTCTCTCCGGTCTGCTCGCTGCCCTCTTCACCGCCCTGCTGAGCAGCACCATCGTCTCGACTGCGCTGCCGACCATCATCGCGGACCTGAAGGGCACGCAGACCCAGTACGCGTGGGTGATCACCACAGCGCTGCTCGCAAATGCGGCGTCGACCCCTATCTGGGGCAAGTTCGCCGACCTGTTCAACAAGAAACTCCTGGTCCAGCTCTCCATCCTGGTCTTCGTCGTCGGATCGGTGCTGGCCGGCGTCGCGCACAACGTGCCTCTCCTCCTCGCCGCGCGCGTGGTGCAGGGCATCGGTATGGGTGGCCTGACCGCCCTGGTCGTGGCGATCATCGGCAGCATCATCCCGCCCCGTGAGCGCGGCCGTTACTCCGGCTACATGGGTGCCGTCATGGCCGTCGCGATGTCGGGTGGCCCGGTCCTGGGCGGCGTCATCGTCGACACGCTCGGCTGGCGTTGGTGCTTCTACGTGTGCGTCCCGATCGCCGTCGTGGCGCTCGTGCTGCTCCAGCGCACCCTGCACATCGAGACGGTCCGCAAGCAGAACGTCAACATCGACTGGATCGGCGCGACCCTCATCACCGCTGCGGTGAGCGTCCTGCTCGTGTGGGTGTCCTTCGCCGGCAAGGCCGGCTACTACGACTGGATCTCCACCGAGTCGGCCCTGTACGTCGGCGCAGGGATCCTGCTGCTCATCGCGACGATCGTCGTCGAGACGAAGGTCGCCGACCCGATCATCCCGCCGAAGATCGTCACCGAACGCACCACTGCGCTCGCGATCATCGCGTCCATCGCCGTCGGCGTCGGCCTGTTCGGTGCCACCACGTTCCTCGGTCAGTACTTCCAGACCGCCCGTGGCTACAGCCCCACCGAGGCGGGCCTGCTGACCATCCCCATGGTTGCGGGCACCCTGGTCTCCTCGATGCTCTCGGGTCAGCTGATCACCCGGTTCGGCAAGTGGAAGGGCTTCCTCATCGGAGGCGCGGTCCTGCAGCTGGCCGGATTCGCTCTGCTCGGGACCATCGACCACACCACCTCGTTGATCCTCATCAGCGGATACATCGCGATCGTCGGCCTGGGAACGGGCATGCTCATGCAGAACCTCGTGCTCGCGGTCCAGAACACCGTCAGCGTGCGCAACATCGGCGCGGCGAGCAGTTCGGTGGCCTTCTTCCGCACCTTCGGCGGCGCGATCGGCGTCTCCGTCCTCGGGTCGATCCTGGCCTCCCGTGTCGCGACGATCTCGGCCGAAGGTTTCGCCCGGCTCGGGATCGATGCCGGTGCCGGCGGAGGCGGAAGCCTCGACCTCGCAGCACTTCCCGCACCGGTCGTCGAGATCGTGCAGCACGCCTACGGTGACGCCACGGGCACGCTCTTCCTGGTGGCCGCAGCCTTCGCGGTGATCACTCTGATCGCGGTCGCGGTCATCCCCAACCGGGAGTTGCGCACCACCATCGACCTCGTCGAGAAGCCTTCGGGCGCCGAGGATCGGAAGAACTCGACCCAGGTGTGACACAGGTCGCCCACGGGGCCCGATGTAGTGACGACCACGGCATCGGGCCCCGTGTCTACGGAGTGCGCTCACCCCCTTGTGGCGATCGCTCCGTAGACTGGGGATCACTTGCTCGCGCGGCCACGCGCGAATCCCGAGCCGGAGGGAGTTTCTCCAGGTGGGTGTCCTGTCCCGCATACAGTCGCCCGACGATCTTCGTCGGTTGACCCCCACCGAGATCACGCAGCTCGCGGGGGAAGTCCGTAATTTCCTGGTCGAGAAGGTGGCTGCGACCGGGGGACACCTCGGGCCCAATCTCGGCGTCGTGGAACTGACCATCGCGCTGCACCGCGTCTTCGACTCGCCACGCGACCCGATCCTCTTCGACACGGGCCACCAGGCCTACGTGCACAAGATCTTCACCGGGCGCCGGGACAAGTTCGACACGCTGCGTCAGCGCGGCGGGCTGTCCGGATACCCGTCCCGGTCCGAGAGCGAACACGACTGGATCGAGTCGTCGCACGCGTCGGCAGCGCTGTCGTACGCCGACGGGCTCGCCAAAGCCTTCGCGCTGACCGAGGCGCGCGACCGCACCGTCGTCGCGGTCGTCGGCGACGGAGCGCTCACCGGCGGGATGTGCTGGGAGGCGCTCAACAATATCGCCGCCGGAGGCGACCGCTCCCTCGTCATCGTGGTCAACGACAACGGCCGTTCCTACGCACCGACGATCGGCGGCCTCGCCGACCGCCTTGCCGTGCTGCGTCTGACGCCCGGCTACGAGAAAGCCCTCGACAACAGCCGACGGGCCGTCAAGCGTCTCCCCGTGGTCGGTTCGGCCGCGTATTCGGTGCTCCACGGCATGAAGGCCGGCGTCAAGGACGCCGTCAGCCCGCAGGTTCTCTTCACCGACCTCGGTATCAAGTACCTCGGCCCGGTCGACGGTCACGACGAACCGGCGATGGAAGCGGCCCTGCGGCGCGCCAAGGCGTTCGGCGGGCCGGTCATCGTGCACGCCGTCACCCGCAAGGGCGCCGGCTACGCACCGGCCGAGAACCATCAGGCCGATCTGATGCACGCCACCGGCGTCATGGACCCGCGCACCGGTTTGGCCACCTCCTCGTCGTCCTCACCGGACTGGACGTCGGTGTTCTCCGAGGAACTGATCGCTCGAGCCGAAGGGCGCAACGACGTCGTCGCGATCACGGCAGCGATGCCCGGCCCCACCGGTCTCTCGAAATTCGCCGAGCGGTTCCCCGAGCGCACCTTCGATGTCGGCATTGCCGAGCAGCACGCCGTGACGTCCGCAGCCGGGCTCGCGCTCGGCGGACTCCATCCCGTCGTGGCCGTGTATTCGACGTTCCTCAACCGGGCGTTCGACCAGTTGCTCATGGATGTCGCGCTGCTGAAGCAGCCCGTCACGATGGTGCTCGACCGGGCCGGAGTGACCGGTTCGGACGGTGCCAGCCACAACGGTATGTGGGACTTCTCGCTCCTGGGCATCGTCCCGGGCATTCGTGTCGCTGCACCGCGCGACGGGGCGACGCTGCGCGAAGAACTCGCCGAGGCACTCGACGTCTCCGACGGCCCCACTGTGCTCCGCTTTCCGAAAGGCGCAGTGGGAGAAGATATTCCGGCGATCGAGCGGCTCGACGACACGGTCGACGTGCTGCGCATGCCCGACGAGCGGTCCGGCGACGTGCTCATCGTCGCGGTGGGCGCCTTCGTGCGCCTCGCGCTCGACGCTGCCGAGGTGCTCGCGGAACAGGGCATCGAGGTGGCGGTCGTCGATCCGCGGTGGGTGCTTCCCGTGCCCGAATCGATCACCGAACTCGCGCGCGATTTCCGCCTCGTCGTCACGATCGAGGACAGCGGTGTCCACGGTGGTGTGGGTTCCGCGGTCGCCGCTGCGCTCCGGGACCGCGAGATCGACGTCCGCACTCGCGCGCTCGGGGTGCCGCAACAGTTCCTCGACCATGCGTCGCGGTCCGAGATCCATCAGGAACTCGGGCTCACCGTCGAGGACGTCGTGCGCCGCATCGCGGACTGGGCTGCGGTTCCCCATCCTCTGAGTGCGTCGAGGGTGGACGGAAACGGTAGCGCCACGGCGGGTACCGGCGCCGCACCGGACGACACGGCTGCCGATCTCGAGAGGGAGGTCGGCTGACCCGCTCCTCGAGTCAGGTCTGCATGTCCTCGAGTTCCATCCCCTTGGTTTCGCGCACCTTCGATTTGACGAAGAAGAACGAGAGCAGGGCGAAGAGCGCGAACAGGCCGTAGAGGAACCACAGGCCCACCGTGGACGTGAGCGGTGGGAACGCCAGCGTCACGGTGAAGTTCGCAATCCAGTTCGCTGCCGTGCTGATGCCGAGCGCGACCGCGCGCATACGGTTGGGGAACATCTCGCCGAGCATGACCCACATGATCGGACCCCAGGTCGACGCGAAGAACACGACGAACGCATTCGCGCCGACGAGCGCGACGGCGCCCCACGGCGCCGGCAGGCTCACGTCGTCTCCACTTCCTTCGGCCTGGGAGAACGCGATCGCCGCCAGGAGCAGGCTGACGAACATTCCGAGCGATCCGGCCATCAGGAGCGGTCGGCGGCCGACCTTGTCCACGAACAGGATCGCGACTAAGGTCATCACCACGTTGATCAACGCCGTGATGACCGACGTCGTGAACGACTGGTTCTCGCTGAATCCGACCGACTGCCACAGCGTCGTCGAGTAGTAGAAGATCGCGTTGATGCCGACGAACTGCTGGAAGATCGCCATCGTGATGCCGACCCAGACGATCGGTTGCAGCCCGAACTTCGGCCCCCGGATGTCGCCGAACGACGCGGACGTTTCCCGTCGGAGCGTCAGGCGGATCTCGCGGACCCGTTCCTCCGGCCTCAGTTCTCCGGTCACGTTCGCGAGAACATCCGCGGCTTCCTGATCCAGGTGCTGCCCTACGAGATAGCGCGGCGACTCGGGAATCAGTACGGCGAGGACGCCGTAGACGACGGCGGGAACGATCCCGACCAGGAACATCCACCGCCAGGCCTCGAGGCCCCACCACAGATCGTTCGACGCGCCGCCCGCAGCATTCTGCAGCACCGCATCGGAGAGCAGGGCCGCGAAGATACCGAGGGTGATCGCGAGTTGCTGCAGCGAGGCGAGACCGCCCCGATAACGGGCCGGTGCGATCTCGGCGATATAGGTCGGAGCGATGACCGACGCGATACCGATACCCAGGCCGCCGAGGACGCGCCAGAGCATGAGGTCCGGGACACTGAATGCCAAGCCCGATCCGGCCGAGGAGACCAGGAACAGGACCGAGCCGAGGACCATCACACGCTTTCGTCCCCAACGATCGGCCAACCGGCCCGCGAACCACGCGCCCACCGCGCAGCCGAGCAGAGCGATCGCGACGGCGAAACCGGTGACGAATGCGCTGAGCCCGAAGTTCTGCTCGATCGAGTCCACTGCGCCGTTGATAACCGAGCTGTCGAACCCGAAGAGGAAACCGCCCACGGCTGCGGCGACGGTAACCGCGATGACCTTCGCGGCGTGACCGGACGAGGGTTGCGTCATGGAAAGCTCCTGGCTGACGTCGTGCACCACCGTGAGGTGCTGCGCGGTCGGAACGAAACCTACGACAACTGCTCATCGGGACACTACGCCGAGGCCGCTCGGCGGGCGGGTCCTTCACACGAAGAAAGCGTGCCACCCGAGGGGTGACACGCTTTCTTCGTGTGCGCGTGGAGCGCGCCGGTACTACGCGACGTCAGCGACGCCCGGAGCCAGGAAACGCTTGCCGTTGACGGCCTCCGACGTGCCGGTGCGATCCAGGTACGGCGTGATGCCACCGTTCCAGAATGCGAAGCCGCCACCGAGGATCAGGCACAGATCGATGTCCTCGGGTGCCGCGACGACACCCTCGTCGAGCATGATCGCGATTTCCTCGGCGAAGGCGCGGCGGGTGCGCTCGAGCACCTCGTCGGCGGTCGACGGCGAGTCGCCCTGCGGCCACAGTGCAGCGACCTCGGGATCGACGACCTGCTTGCCGTCGGCGTACGACCACACGCCGGGCTTGCGTGCCTCGACGAGTGCCTCGAGACCGGGCGACGAGACGAACCGGTCGGGGTACGCCGCCTGCAGGGTCTCCCCGGTGTGCAGTGCGACGGCCGGGCCCACCAGCGCGAGCAGCGTGAACGGCGACATCGGCATGCCGAGCGCACCGACGGCGTTGTCCGCGACCTCGAACGGAGTGCCCTCGTCCACCGCGGTCATGACCTCACCGAGGGTGCGGGTGACGAGCCGGTTGAAGACGAAGCCCGGCTTGTCGCCGCACAGCACCGCGGACTTCCTCAGCGACTTGGCGGTCGCGAAAGCCGTTGCGAGCGTGGCGTCGTCGGTCTTCTCGCCGCGGATGACCTCGAGCAGCGGGAGCACGGCGACCGGGTTGAAGAAGTGGAAGCCCACAACCCGCTCGGGGTGCTGCAACTCCGACGCCATCTCGGTGATCGACAGCGACGAGGTGTTGGTCGCGAGGATCGTCTCGGGCGTGATGTGCTGCTCGAGCTCGGCGAACACCTGCTTCTTGACGTCCATGTTCTCGAAGACGGCTTCAATCACGAAGTCGGTCTTCGCGAATGCTGCCTTGTCGAGCGAACCGGAGACGAGTGCCTTGAGGCGGTTCGCGGCGTCGGGGGACAGCCGGCCCTTGCCCTGGAGCTTGTCGATCTCGGTGTGGACGTAGCCCACGCCCTTGTCGATGCGGTCCTGATCGATGTCGGTGAGGATCACCGGCACCTTGAGCTGCCGGACGAACAGCAGCGCGAGCTGGCTGGCCATCAGGCCCGCACCGACGATGCCGACGCCGTTGATCTTGCGGGCGAGCGACTTGTCGGGCGCACCGGCGGGACGCTTGGCGCGCTTGTTGACCAGATCGAACGCGTACAGCCCCGCGCGCAGTTCGTCGGACATCAGCAGGTCGGCGAGCGCCTCGGTCTCGGCGTCGAAGCCCTTGCCCAGCGACTCGGGATCGGAGATGTCGGTGGTGCGGGCGAGCTCGAGGAGTTCGATCGCACGCTCGGCGGCGGGGGAGAAGCCGCGGGTCTTGCCGGCGACCAGAGCCTTGGCGCGAGCCATCGCGGCATCCCACCCGGCGCCGCGGTCGATCTCCGGACGCGACGGCACGATCTCACCCGCGAGGACCTTCGCGACCCACGCGAGCGACTGCTCGAGGAAGTCGGCGGAGGCGAGCACGACATCGGCGTATCCGAGTGCCTGAGCCTGCTTCGCCTTGATGGTGCGGCCGTTGTTCAGCGGGTTCTCGAGGATCAGGGTGACCGCGTTGTCGGGGCCCACGATGTTCGGGAGAAGCTGCGTGCCACCCCATCCCGGGACCAGCCCGAGCATGACTTCGGGCAGGCCGAGGGCGGGAACGTTGTCCGCGACCGTGCGGTAGTGCGTGTGCAGACCGACTTCGAGTCCGCCGCCGAGCGCCAGGCCGTTGACGAAGGCGAAGGTGGGGATCGACGTGTCGCGCAGGCGGCGGAACACGTTGTGTCCCAGGTTGCCCAGTTCCACGCCCTGCTCACGCTGCGTGACGGCGGGAACGCCCTTCAGGTCGGCGCCCGCCGCGAAGATGAACGGCTTGCCGGTGACTGCGATAGCGGCGGGATTCGCCGCGAACGCCTCGTCCAGCGCCTTGTCGAAGGCGAGCAGGCCCGCAGGCCCGAACGAGTTCGGCTTGGTGTGGTCGAAGCCGTTGTCGAGCGTGATCAGGGCAACAGGGCCCTCGATCCCGGGAACGGAGAGCAGCTTGGTGTACGCGTGGGTGACGACCTCGTCGGCGAACGCGGAGGCGATGCCCGTCGCGCCGTTCGCCCCGTGTGCGGTGTCCGATGTCATGGTTATGCGGCTCCGGATTCGTAATCGGCGTGGTTCGGGTTCTCCCAGATCACGGTGCCGCCCATGCCGAGACCGATGCACATGGTCGTCAGGCCGTAGCGGACCTCGGGATGCTGGGCGAACTGATGCGACAGCTGGGTCATCAGGCGAACGCCCGACGACGCGAGCGGATGGCCGCACGCGATCGCACCGCCCCACTGGTTGACACGCGGGTCGTCGTCGTCGATGCCGAAGTGCTCGAGGAACGCGAGCACCTGCACGGCGAACGCCTCGTTGATCTCGAACAGGCCGATGTCGTCGATGCTCAGACCCGTGCGGGCGAGAAGCTTCTCGGTGGCCGGGACGGGACCGATGCCCATGACCGCGGGATCGACGCCCTGGAAGGCGAAACCGACCATCCGCATGCCGACGGGCAGACCGAGCTCACGCGCGGTGTCCTCACCGGCGAGGATCGCAGCCGTGGCACCGTCGTTGAGGCCCGCGGCGTTGCCCGCGGTGATGCGGCCGGCGGGACGGAACGGCGTCTTGAGCTTCGCGAGATCTTCGATCGTCGTGCCGGGGCGAGGCGGCTCGTCCTCGGTGGCCAGGCCCCAGCCTGCAGCGGACTTCGTGGCGACGGGGACCAGGGTGTCGGCGATCCAGCCGGCCTTCTTGGCTGCGTCGTACTTGTTCTGGCTGTTGACGGCGTAGGCGTCGGTACGAGCCTTGGTGATGCTCGGGAACCGGTCGTGCAGGTTCTCGGCCGTGTTGCCCATGACGAGCGCGCTCGGGTCGACCAGCTTGTCGGCGAGGAAGCGCGGGTTGGGGTCTGCGCCCTCACCCATCGGGTGGCGGCCCATGTGCTCGACACCGCCGGCGATGACGACGTCGTACTGACCGAAGCCGATCCCCGACGCGGTGGTGGTCACGGCCGTCATGGCGCCTGCGCACATGCGGTCGATGGCGAACCCGGGAACCGTTTCGGGCAGTCCCGCGAGAATCGCGGACGTGCGGCCGATGGTCAGGCCCTGGTCGCCGGTCTGTGTGGTCGCGGCGACCGCGACCTCGTCCACGCGGGCGGGATCGAGCTGGGGGTTGCGGCGGAGCAGTTCACGGATCGCTTTCACGACCAGATCGTCGGCACGGGTCTCGGCGTAGATGCCCTTCGGCCCGGCCTTTCCGAACGGAGTTCGGATTCCGTCGACGAAGACGACGTTGCGTTGCGTTGAGGTGGTGGGAGCCACGCGGATTCCTCCTGATGGAGCGATACTCGCCGACACGTGCCGTGGCGAGGAGTGCTCGGCCACCTTCCGGCGACCGGTCTCGCGGACAAGCGTACATCGGCATTACCGGTGAGTAACTTACTACGTGCGATTTCGCGCCCCGTGCGCGGACCCGCCAACTGAATACGCCCGTGAACAGTGTGTTCGCGTTCACTGACGCATTCCGTCGAAGGTCGACGGGGCGACCCGGGTCCAAGTAGCCCGGACACTCGAAAGTTAACGGGAATTCTTTCGTGTTGGTGTTCGGCCCGACACCCGGGCCCCGGGGGTGGCCGCGTCTTGACACAAGCTGATCTGCGGATACATTCTCTGACCATGACGAGACGTCGGCCCGATGCCACGACGCAGGGCGTAGTGGGTGAGGCTGTGTTCCTCCTGAGTTCCCCGCGACGCTTCCTCACGGAGATCGCCCTCCCACCCGTCGGACGCGGGGTGGTCGAGCACAGCAAGGCACTGACGGATCCGATCGCGCGCTTCCGCAACACCAGCGCGTACATCTACCTGGTGGCTTTCGGGACGGACGACGAACGACGCGATGTGGTGCGGTTCGTCAACCGTGCTCACGCACCCGTCCGCGCGGACGGGTACAACGCGTTCGATCCGAAGTTGCAACTGTGGATCGCGGCCGTGATGTTCCACGGAGGCCGCGACATCTACGAGCGCTTCTTCGGGCCGCTCGCACGCGCCGACGCCGAGCGGATGTACCGGGAGTTCGCCGTATACGGCACCTCGCTCCAGGTCCCCGCCGAGTTGTGGCCCGCCGACCTCGCCGCATTCGAGGACTACTGGGACGGCGTCGTCACCGGTCTCGTCGTGGACGAGAGTGTCCGTGCCTACGCCGACGCGCTGCTTCGTGGGGGTTCCGCGCCGTGGCCGCTGCGCGCGGGGATGTCGCTGA
The DNA here is from genome assembly GCF_055664235.1 of Rhodococcus sp. NPDC019050. NCBI lineage: Bacteria > Bacillati > Actinomycetota > Actinomycetes > Mycobacteriales > Nocardiaceae > Rhodococcus > Rhodococcus sp. NPDC019050. The sequence continues at coordinate 277,516 of NZ_JBVOON010000002.1, forward strand.
ACCGCTTCCTGACCCTCGGTCTGCTCGATGCCCGTATCCGAGACGCCTACGGATTCACCTGGACGGACGGGCAACAGCGCAGGTTCGACGCCGTGATGCGGATCGCGGTGCTGTTGTATCGAGCACTTCCGCTCGGGGTGCGCCACCTTCCCACGCGACTCGTCCTGCGCGACGCCCGCCGCCGGTTCGGGGCGGCGGCGCACGCAACCGGCGAGGCGGCCGCATGACCGGCGTGTCGGTCGGACGTCCCGGGGACCGCAGAGCCACGGGCCACGCCACCGTCGCAGTGGTGCCTCCGGAGCGAGGGAGCAGACGGAGCCGAGCACTCGCCGCGATGCTCGCCGTCAGCGGACGCGTCCTCGCGGACGTCGTGCCGCTCAGCAGCCTGCCGCTCGGCGCGCTGCGTGTCGGGCTGTCCACTGCCGGTCGCCTCGACCTCGCGTGCGGCACCCGGGTCGAGCATGATCACACGGGACCGGTTCCCGGGCGGTGGATCGTTCCGCGAGGGGCCGAGAGTTCGCGCCGGGTCCTCTACTACCTGCACGGCGGAGGGTTCGTCATGGGCTCGTCCGCGTCGCATGTCGGCGTCGCCGCACGGATCGCGCGTGCGGCCGGTGTCCCCGCCTTCCTGCCCGACTACCGGCGTGCGCCGGAACATCCGTTCCCCGCGGCCGCCGACGACACCCGCGCTGGCTTCGACCATCTGCGGGAACCCGGCTTCGCAGCCCGCGACATCGTGATCGCCGGAGACTCGGCCGGTGGGCACCTCGCCTACGGGCTCGTCGTCGAACTCGACCGCGACGGTGCCGACCTGCCCGCGGGGGTCGCCCTCATCTCCCCGTGGCTCGATCTGTGGCTTCGCACCGGATGGGAACGCGAAGCGGCCCAACGCGATCCGTTCCTGTCGGTGAAATTCGCCGATCGCGCACGACGCGCCTACGCTCCGGACGGCGACCCGGCCGACCCACGCCTCGACCTTCTCGCGGCGACTCCCGGAGCGCAGTGGCCGCCGTTTCTCATCCAGGGCGGTGCGACCGAAGCGATCACCGGCGACACGCAAGCGCTGGCCACAGCGCTCACCGCAGCGGGCGTGCGGCACGAACTGCAGATCTGGCCCGGGCAGGTGCACGTCTGGCACGCATTCCATCCCCTCGTCCCCGAGGCCGCCCTCGCCGCCCGCGCCATCGGGCACTTCGTGCGCGACTCTCTCGAGAGGGCAGGAACCGGACCCTGACCGCTCGGCGTCCGGGTGCTGCGAGCCCGCGGGCCGCTACGCCGACGGCGTGAGAGCCTTCGCGAGTCGTGGTGCCGTGAGCGCGCGTTGCCACGGACGGGCACCTCCGGCGGCGAGCCGACCCTCGATGTAGGCCTCGGCATCTGCACCCGCCGACTCGTCCCAGTCCCAGCACAGACGACGGACGAGCTCGGGGCTCACCAGGTTCTCCACGGGGACGGACACTTCCTCGCTCAGGGCGGCGAGTTCGGCTCGCGCTGCGGTGAGCCGTGCGGCCGCGTCGGGGTGGTGTCTGGCCCACCGTCCGACAGGCGGCGGGCCGGTCAACGGCGGAGTCATCGGTGGTAGTTCCGATTGGGGCAGGGAACGGGCACGTTCGATCGCCGCGAGCCACACCCGCGACGACCGGCGCTGCCGCGGCCCACCGAACACCGGAAGTGCGCGCAGATCGGAAAGGGTAGTGGGCTGGGCTTCCGCCGCCGCGATGATCGCGGAGTCCGGAAGGATGCGGCCGGGCGCGATGTCCCGGTGCGCCGCGATCTCGTCGCGGGCGGTCCACAGTTCCCGCACGATCGCGAGGCGGCGCGGGTCCTTGAGCGTGTGGATCTTCGACGTCCGCCGCCAGCGATCGGGCTTCGGCGCGGGCGGTCCCGCGAGCCGGATGTGCTCGAACTCCTGCGCAGCCCACTCCGTCTTGTGCTGGCGTTCGAGTTCCTCGGCCATCGCATCGCGTAGTTCGACGAGGATCTCGACGTCGAGCGCCGCGTAGTTGAGCCAGGTGTCGGGCAGCGGACGGGTGGACCAGTCCGCCGCGCCGTGACCCTTCTTGAGTTCGAGTCCCAAGGTGTCGGCGACGATGGCGGCGAGCCCGACCCGTGGGAATCCGGCGAGACGCCCGGCGAGTTCGGTGTCGTAGAGCGCGGCGGGATGGAGGCCGAGTTCGGCGAGGCCGGGCAGGTCCTGATCGGCCGAGTGCAGGACCCATTCGAGGTCGTTGATCACCTCGGCGAGCGGCGCGAGATCTGCCGCAGTCGGGATCGGGTCGAGAAGCACGGTTCCGGCGCCGTTGCGTCGCAACTGGACCAGGTAGGCCCGCGCGGAGTATCGGTAGCCGGAGGCTCGCTCCGCGTCGACCGCCAGCGGTCCGTGACCTCCGGCGAGGAGCGCGGCGGCTTCGGCGACACCCGCAGCGGTGGTGACGACCTCGGGCACCCCCTCCCGCGGTTCGAGCAGCGGAACAGTCGCCGGGGGTGTGTGCTCGTCGGGGGAATCACCGCCGTGGGGAAGGCTGTGATCGGGCACTACCGCCTCTTGGTCCTGGCCTGCAGACATGGCGTGACTCTATCGCTGTCTCGGGAACGGCGGATTGCGCCGCGCACGGAGTCGGCCGTCAGCCACTTACTTCGCCGGCCGGGGCGTCCTCTTCGGCGTCCGCTTGCAGGTGCTCGGCAGCCGAGAGCAGCGCGTCGAGCGCAGGAGCCAGATCGTCGGTCAGTGTCCACAGATCGGGGACCAGTTCCGGGCAGGTGATGAGGCCGACGTCGAGCTTGCCTTCGAGCGAGACCACCGTGATGTTGAGCCCGGCTCCGTGGAAGAGCGGCCCGAACGGGTACATCGCGGTCACGTGCGCGCCGAGGAAGTAGAGCGCCATCGGGGGGCCCGGCACGTTGGAGATCACCAGATTGTGGATCGCAGGGTGCCTGTCGGCGAGCCGCAATGCCGCGTACGTGCGCATGGCGGCACCGAACACCGACGCTCCCATGAACTCCGACCAGTCCTGCAACATGTTCGCGCCGAGCGCGGCGTTGTGGTCTTTCGCGACCTCGTTCGCCTCGGCGATCGCGCGCAACCGCTCGACCGGATCCTCGATCTGTGTGTGCAGGCTGGCGAACATCCCCGACACCTGATTGCGTCCGGGCCGGTCGGACTCCTCGTGCACCGAGACCGGCACCATCCCGATCAACGGACTGCCGGGAAGTTCGCCGCGCGCATCGAGGTAGTCGCGCAGCGCAGTCGCCACCACCGTCATCACCACGTCGTTGACCTTGACGTCGAAGGCGTTCTTCACGGTCTTCACCGCATCGAGGTCGAGCTGGGCGAACGCGACGGAGCGATGACCGGTGATCGTGGAGTTGAACGGGGTGCGCGGCGCGGTGAAGGGGGCCGGCATCGCGTCCCCCCGGCGCGCGCGAGCGACCCAGGACGCCAGCGACGACACGGCAGACGGAAGGATCCGGGCCAGGTGCAGAGGACGGAGGGCGACGTTCACCGCTCCGGTGACCGCGATCTGGATGTCGTTGCCGCCGCCGACGTTCGACGCGACGGCCTCCGGTCGCGGCGCCGCCGGGTCGAGGCTGCACAACTGGGCGATCATCGCCGCACCCGACACCCCGTCGACGCTCGCATGATGCATTTTCAGGATCATCGCGAGCGATCCGTCGTCGAGTCCTTCCACCACCCACATCTCCCACAGCGGCTTCGACCGGTCGAGCGGCTGCGCGGCGATGTGCCCGCACATCTCGGCCAATTCGGTCCGGGAGCCGGGGGAGGGCACCGCGACACGGTGCAGGTGACGATCGAGGTCGAAATCCTTGTCGTCGACCCACACCGGGTGGTCGATGTTGAACCTGTTGTCGGCGAGCTTCATACGGAAGGCGGGCACCGCGTCGAGCCTCGCCTCGATTTCCCGGCGCACGACCCGATAGTCGTATCCGTCCGGCACCGTGGAGGGATCGAGAATGAGCAACCCGCAGATGTGCAGGTGCTGACTGGGTGTCTCGAGGTAGAGGAAGCCCGCGTCTAGACCACTGAGGCGCTGCATCCACCCAGGCTAGAGCGGGCGGTCCGTCCTGAGGGCAGATTCGGGCGTATCAGTCACGACCGGAGTCGCGCCACACCGGTCGGTGGCAGCCCCGCGGCGTACCCGAGAACTTCGCAGAACGCTTCGACGTGCGGGGCGAGCACATCGGACCGAGGAGTCCACGACGCGCGAAGCTCGAGTTGATGCGCCCGAGGCGGGCCGGCGATGTCGCCGAAACGCACCGAACTCGTCGCCGTCACGGTTCCGCCGAGGGCGGTGAGCGGTTCGCCGTGCGCCTCGAGGGCATCGACGAGCCAACTCCACGCGACATCGGGAAGCAACGGGTCGGCGGCGAGCGAGGCGTCGACGTCGGCCTGGATGTACGCGACGAGTCGTGTGGTGCCGTGCCACGCTTCGTCACCGTTCGGGTCGTACAGCAGGATGAGACGCCCGAAGGCGTCACCTTCCGAGTCCTCGGGTACGCCTTCCGACTCGTCGTGCAGGACCTCGGCGCCGAGCGCGAAACTGTGCGGGGCGAGCCGTTGCGGTGGGCGGATCGGTGCCACCTCGATCTCGCTGCGGACGGTAGCCGCCTTCATCGCTGCGACTGCCGCGCGAAAGCGCGCCGGCTCGGGCGGAGTGGTCACGACATCGGACGTTAGTGCCGGTGATGCAGTGCACGCGGGAGGCGCGCCGGTTCCGGCGGGGCGGGTGAGCGTGGCAGCATGGGCATCGAACCGGGGTCCGATGAACCCGACGAGACCGAAGAACGAGGATCGATGACCGGCTTGGAAAACACGAACGTTGCGTCCACGGTGCCCGCGGAGTACCCGTCGCGCAGAGCGCTCCCGGATGCTCCGTTGCTGAACGCGGCCCGGGGGATGCAGCCGTCGCACCGCCCGGTGTGGTTCATGCGTCAAGCCGGGCGTTCGCTGCCGGAATACCGTGAGATCCGTGCGGGCGTCGGCATGCTCGAATCGTGCTTCGATCCCGAACTCGTCTGTGAAATCACCATGCAGCCGGTACGGCGGCACAAGGTCGACGCCGCCATTCTGTTCTCCGATATCGTCGTTCCGCTCAAGGCGGCCGGAATCGACCTCGACATCGTCGCGGGAACCGGGCCGGTCGTTGCCGAGCCCGTACGCACCGCCGCCGACGTCGCGGCGCTTCCGCATCTCGAAGCCGAAGAAGTCGGCGCGGTCGCGCGTGCGGTGACGATGCTGACGCGAGAACTGGGCACCACTCCGCTGATCGGGTTCGCCGGGGCTCCATTCACGCTCGCGTCGTACCTCGTCGAAGGCGGACCGAGCCGCAACCACGAGCGCACCAAGGCGCTCATGCACGCCGACCCGAAGACCTGGCACGAACTGCTCGGGCGTCTGACCGACATGGCCATCACCTTCCTGCGCGCGCAACTCGGCGCCGGCGTCGACGCGATCCAGTTGTTCGACTCGTGGGCCGGGGCGCTCTCCCTTGCCGACTATCGCGAATACGTCCTGCCCCACTCCGAACGCGTCTTCGCCGAACTCGCCGGGGCGCAGGTGCCGCGGATCCACTTCGGTGTGGGCACGGGCGAACTGCTCGGCGCGATGGGAGAAGCGGGAGCCGACGTCGTCGGAGTCGACTGGCGCATCCCGCTCGACGTCGCGGCGCAGCGCGTCGGCCCGGGCAAGGCACTGCAGGGCAACCTCGATCCCGCGCTGCTCTTCGCGGGCTGGGACGTCGTCGAGCGTGAGGTCCGGCGTGTCGTCGCCGAAGCCGACCGCGCCGTCGCGGGCGGCAGCACCGGCCACATCTTCAATCTCGGCCACGGCGTGCTGCCCGACACCGATCCCGAGATGCTCACCCGCGTCGTCGAGCTGGTGCATTCGTTGTGACCCGCTCTGTCGTCGCCGTTGTCGGTGGGGGCATCAGCGGTCTGGTGACCGCCTACCGGTTGCGCGGAACACTCGGTCCCGACGCACGGATCGTCGTGCTGGAGGGGTCCGAGCGACTCGGTGGCAAACTGCACACCGTCGATCTGGCGGGCGGACCCGTCGACGTCGGTGCGGAAGCTTTCATCGCGCGGCGGCCCGAGGTGCCGGCGCTGCTCGCCGAACTCGGTCTGAGCGACCAGGTGGTCACTCCGTCGGGTGCGCGGCCACTCCTCTACGCGGGGGGACGGCTGCACTCGTTGCCGACCGGCACTCTGATGGGAATCCCCGCCGGCGCCCGTGCGCTCGACGGACTCGTGGACGATGCGACGCTGCGGCGCATAGCCGACGAACCGGGTGTGCCGCTGGAGTGGAATCCCACCCGCGACATGTCGGTGGCCGCACTCGTCGGCTCACGGTTCGGCGAGCAGGTCGTCCGGCGCAGCGTCGATCCTCTCCTGGGCGGGGTCTACTCCGGCTTGTCCGACACCGCAAGCGTGCGGGCGACCGTGCCGACCCTGGCTGCCGCGCTCGACGCCGGCGCGACGAGCCTGACCGCCGCCGTCCAAGCGGCGCTGCCCGCCCCGTCGGACAAGCCTGTCTTCGGCACTCTGCGCGACGGATACGCGACGCTGCTCGAAGCGCTTGAAGACGCAGCCGCGGCGGAGATCCACCTGGCTACGACCGCATCGGGTCTGCGGCGCGACAACGGGCGGTGGTCGCTCGACCCCGTCGGCGACGTCGACGCGGTGGTACTTGCAGTTCCCGCCTCGGAGGCCGCGGCGCTCCTGCAGGAAGCTGTGCCCTCGGCTGCGAACCTGGCAGCGGAGATTCCCCTGGCGTCCTCCGTCGTGGTCGCCCTCGGTCTTCCCGGTTCCGCGGCGCTGCCGCAGAATTCGGGGATCCTGGTGGCCACCGGCGAGGAACTGTCCGCCAAGGCGTTCACCCTGTCGAGCCGGAAGTGGCCACACCTCGCGGAGCGGGAGGTGCTTCTCGCTCGCGCGTCGTTCGGGCGCTACGGCGACGACGCGCTCCTCTCCGCCTCCGACGAGCAACTCGTCACCCTCGCCCGGGCCGACCTGGCGGCGGTGACCGGTGTGGAGGACGAACCCGTGGCTGCCTACGTTCAGCGCTGGCACGGCGGACTTCCGCAGTACCGGGCCGGGCACAACGACATCGTCGCCTCCCTCGAAGCCGAACTCGAGGAGGTCGACGGACTCGAGGTCGCGGGAGCGATGCTGCACGGTGTGGGCGTCCCCGCATGCGTGGCCTCGGCAACCACCGCGGCGGCACGAGTCGCCGCACGAATGGCAGGATGAGCGGTATGGCACGTATCGATTACGACAAACTCAATTCCACCCTCCGTTACACCATGTGGTCGGTTTTCCAGGTGCAACCGGGTGTTCTCGACGACGACCGGGCCGCGGCGGCCCAGAACGCGAAGGACTTCTTCGCGCAGTACGACGACACGGACGTCACGGTCCGCGGCATCTACAACGTCGCCGGCACCCGCGCGGACGCCGATTTCATGATCTGGTCGCACGCCGAGCGGCTCGAGGATCTCCAGAAGCTGTACGCCGACTTCCGTCGCACCACCGACCTGGGACGCGCGAGCGCACCGGTCTGGTCGAACGTCGCACTGCACCGGCCGGCGGAATTCAACAAGAGCCACGTGCCGGCATTCATCGCAGGTGAGGAACCCGGCGCGTACGTGTGCGTCTACCCGTTCGTCCGCTCCTACGAGTGGTACCTCCTGCCCGACGCCGAGCGCCGCACCATGCTCGCCGACCACGGCAAGGCCGGACGCGGCTACCCCGACGTCCGGGCGAACACCGTGCCGTCGTTCGCACTCGGCGACTACGAGTGGATCCTCGCGTTCGAGGCCCCCGAACTCGACCGGATCGTCGACCTGATGCGCGACCTGCGCGCGACCGAGGCCCGGATGCACGTGCGTGAGGAGACGCCGTTCTTCACCGGTCCTCGCGTCGAGGTCGAGGCGCTCGTCGAGTCCCTTCCCTGAGCGTGACCGAACCGGCCGGGACCGCCGGCGGCGCGCTGCCCGGAGCGCGGTTCTCGCAGATGGCGCACTGGGGCATGTACTCGGCAGAGGTGCGCGACGGTGAGGTCGTCGCCGCGCACCCCTACGCCGGTGACACCGATCCGTCCCCGATCCTGCAGAACATTCCGGGATCGGTGCGGCACCGGTCGCGCATCGCCGGACCCGCGGTCCGGCGGGGCTGGCTCGAACACGGACCCGGTCCCAGCACAGATCGCGGCAACGACGAGTTCGTCGCGGTCTCCTGGGACGAACTCACCGAGTTGCTTGCCGCGGAACTGAAGCGCGTCGCGGAGCGGCACGGGAACCGCGCGATCTTCGGCGGTTCCTACGGGTGGTCGGCGCCCGGCCGCTTCCACCATGCGCAGAGCCAGGTACACCGCTTCCTCAAGATGTTCGGTGGATACACCCGGTCGGTCCACAGCTACTCGCTCGGTGCGACCGGTGTGATCATGCCGCGCGTCGTCGGTGCGCATTGGAAACTGTTCGCGCGCTCGACCAACTGGGACGTCATCGCCCGCGACACCGACCTGCTCGTGTCCTTCGGCGGTGTGCCCCTGAAGAACACCGGCGTCAACGACGGCGGCACCAGCGACCATCCGACGCGCAGCGCGCTCGACCGGATGCGCGCCCGAGGGGGCCGCATCGTGTCGATCAGTCCGCTGCGCGACGACGTCCACGGCGAGCACGAGTGGCTCGCACCGCGCCCGGGCAGCGACGTCGCGATCATGCTGGCACTGGCCTACGTGCTGGCCAACGAAGACCTGGCCGACCGCGATTTCCTCGAGCGCTACTGCACCGGATACGACCGGTTCGAGGACTACCTGTTCGGCCGGACCGACGGCGTTGCCAAGACACCGGAGTGGGCTGCGAACCTGTCCGGGCTACCGGCCGGCACCGTGGTCGATCTCGCACGCCGCATGGCGTCGGGTCGCACCCTGATCTCGGTGACCTGGTCACTACAGCGCGTCCGGCACGGCGAGCAGGCACCGTGGGCGGGGATCACACTGGCAGCGATGCTCGGCCAGATCGGCGTTCCCGGTGGGGGATTCGGCCACGGATACGGCTCCATGAACGAACCCGGACGCGCGCCTGTCCCATACCCGTTGCCCACGCTGTTCCAGGGCAACAACGACGTCGACGACTTCATCCCGGTCGCCGCGATCTCCGATCTGCTGCTGCACCCCGGCGAAGAATTCGACTACGACGGCCGGCGGCTGACGTTCCCGGACACCCGCCTCGTGTACTGGGCCGGCGGCAATCCGTTCCATCACCACCAGCACCTCGCCCGCCTGCGGCGCGCCCTGACCCGGCCGGACACGATCGTCGTCCACGACCCCTATTGGACGCAGATGGCGAAGCACGCCGACATCGTCGTGCCGTCCACCACCGCACTCGAACGCGACGACCTGTCGTGCACGCGCAACGATCCGCTGCTGGTGGCAATGCAGGCTGCCGCACCGCGATTCGCCGATGCCCGCGACGACTACGACACCTTCTCCGCCCTCGCACACCGCCTCGGATTCGGTGAGCGCTTCACCGAGGGACGCACGTCGGCGGAGTGGCTCGAACATCTCTACGGGCAGTGGCGAGGCTACGTCCTCGCCGACGACCGGCGCATCGAGGATCCGCCGCCGTTCGAGGAGTTCTGGCGTCGCGGCCACGTGCGTATGCGCACCGAGGACGACCTCACCCTGTTCGAAGAGTTCCGTGCCGATCCCGAGAAGAACCCGCTCCGTACACCCAGCGGTCGCATCGAGATCTTCTCCGCGGACATCGACCGCTTCGGGTACGACGATTGTGGAGGCCACCCCACGTGGTACGAATCGGAAGAGTGGCTCGGCAGCGAACGCGCACAGCAATTTCCGCTGCACCTTATCGCCAACCAGCCCAAGAGCAGATTGCACAGCCAACTCGATCACGGCGCGAACAGCCAGAAGTCGAAGATCCACGGCCGCGAACCGATCCGAATCCACCCCGAGGATGCGGCCGGGCGCGGAATCAGCGCCGGCGACGTGGTGCGGGTGCACAACGACCGGGGTTCGTGCCTGGCCGGAGCCGTGCTCGACGACGGAATGCTGCGCGGCGTGGTCCAACTCGCGACCGGGGCATGGTACGACCCGCTCGATCCGTCCGACCCGGACTCGATGTGCGTACACGGCAACCCGAACGTACTCACTCCCGATACCGGGACCTCGTCGCTGGCTCAGGGATGCACGGGTCAGCACGTGCTCGTCGACATCGAGCGGTTCGAGGGCGAACTGCCACCCATCCGCGCCTACGACCCGCCCACGATCCGGCCCCGCCTGTGATGTGAGGAGCCCGGCGGGCCGACACGTTGAGCGGGTTCGGTCCTACAGGCCGAGAGATTTCTGCACGTTGTGCAGCGTCGCCGCGGATTCCGCCAGCCCCGCCGCCTCGTCGGCGGACAGGGGAACCTCCAGAACCCGGTCGGCGCCGCCCGCATCGACGATCGTCGGCAACGACAGGCACACGTCGCGCACACCGTGGACCCCGGTCTGCCACGACGATACCGGCAGTACGCGCCGCTGGTCGCGCAGGACGGCCTCCACGATGCGCGCGGTCGACAGGCCGATGGCGAGGTTGGTGGCGCCTTTGCCCTGGATGATCTCGTAGGCGCTGCGCACCACCTCGTCGAAGATGTCCGCGCGCGTCCGGTCGTCGAACACCACGCGGCCGTCCACCGTGTACGAGTCGATGGGGATGCCGCCGACGGTCGCGCCGGACCACAACGCGAGTTCGGAGTCACCGTGCTCCCCGACGATGAACGCGTGAGTGTTCTCGATCGCGACGCCCGCCCGCTCAGCGATGAGATAGCGGAGTCGACCCGAGTCGAGAACCGTGCCGGATCCGAAGACCCTGCCGTCGTCGACTCCGCTGATCGCGATGGCCGCCGCGGTCACGATGTCGACGGGATTGCTGACGAACAGCAGTACCGCGTCCGGAGATTCCGCCAGTAGCCGGGGAGTCACCGACTGCGTGATCGCGACGTTCGCGGCGGCGAGATCGAGCCGGGACTGGCCGGGCTGCTGTTTTGCACCCGCCGTGATGACGACGAGGTCGGACTTGGCGGTCACCGCGATTTCGTCGCTGCCTTCGATACGGCACGCCGGGGTGAACTGGGTGCCGTGGTTGAGGTCGAGCACCTCGGCGCGCACCCGTTGGGCATTGGTGTCGAACAGGGCGATCGTATTCGCGGTTCCGCGGAGCAGGCACGCGTACGCCACGGCGGCGCCGACACTGCCCGCCCCGACGATGGAGATCTTTGCCGTACCGATCCGGGGCCCGCTCCGCACTGTCGCCATGAGCCGATCATCGCCCCATTGCCACCGCCGCGCCAGTCGGCCGGCCGGGAGCCCAGCGGGGGCGCCGGTGAGTCGTTAGCCTCGGGACATGAGCGCACGACCGTTCGACGCCGTTCTCTTCGACTTCTCCGGCACACTGTTCCGGCTCGAAGAGGACGAGAGCTGGATGGCCGGAATCACCGATGGGCGGGGCCACGCGTTCGATGTGAGCCGGCAGGCCGAACTGATGCGGCGGCTGACCGCGCCCACGGGGCAGCCGGTCGAGATGGATGCCGAGGAACATCACGCGTGGACCAACCGCGACCGCGACCCGAAGTGGCATCGGGAGGCGTATCTGACGGTGCTGTGCCGGTCCGGCGTCGAAGATCCGGACCAGGCGGAAAGGTTGTACGGCAAGGTGGTGGACCCGTCGAGCTGGACGGTCTACCCGGACACGGTGCCGGTGATCGAGGCACTGGCCGGCGACGACATCGAGGTCGGGGTGCTCAGCAACATCGCCTTCGATATCCGGCCCGCGTTCGCCGAACTCGGCATCGACGACAAGGTCTCGGTGTTCGCGCTGTCCTTCGAGATCGGTGCGGTCAAACCGGAACCCGAAATCTTCCGCTATGCCGTCGAAGCGCTCGGGGTCGAACCCCACCGCACGCTGATGATCGGCGACAGCGCCGCAGCGGACGGTGCAGCCGTGGAGATCGGGTGCGCCTTCCAGCTCGTCGAGCCGCTCCCGACCACGGAGCGACCCGACGGGCTGTGGCAGGCGTTGGAGGCTGCCGGAGTTACGTTGTCGGAACCAGGCGCAGGGATATCGAATTGATGCAGTAGCGCTGGTCGGTGGGCGTGGGATAACCCTCGCCCTCGAAAACGTGGCCGAGGTGGCTGCGGCACGACGCGCACACCACTTCCACCCGGCGCATCCCGAGCGAGTCGTCGGCCCGCAGGATCACGGCGTCGGAATCGGCGGGGTCGAAGAACGACGGCCAACCGCAGTGCGACGGGAACTTCTCGCTGCTGCGGAACAGTTCGGCGCCGCACGCCCGGCACTCGTAGACACCTTCGGTCTCGGTATCGGTGTACTCGCCGGTGAAGGGTCGTTCCGTGCCGGCCTGACGCAGCACCGCGTACTCGGCGGGCGTGAGCTTGTCGCGCCACTCGTCCTCGCTGAGCACGACCTTGGGTGCGGGTTCGGATCGGGGAGTGGAAGTCATGTCCTCACGCTAGTCGCGCTCCGGGACCGCCGCCACGACCGGCCCTCCCGACGACACGGGAATGCGCCCCGACCTCACGCTGGTGCGGGTGTCTCCTCGGTCTTCGTGGCGGGCGGCAGCAGGTGCGACGGCTCGATGCCGTCGGACAGCCGTCCTTCCCGTCGCGCCGCGAGGTAGCGATCGAGCAGGACGGCGAAGATCACGATGATGAGCAGCGACCACCCGAAGGTCGTCTTCATGTACTCGGCGGCGCGGCCCGCTTCGACCCAGCGTCCCGACAACCAGGAGTCGTAGCTCATGAAGCCGTACACCGCCAGCCACGCCGGCCAGTTCCGCATCACGGAGTTGGGCAGCAGCACCGTCATGAGCAGCGGGAACAGCATCATCGAGTAGTACATCTGGCCGAGCGAGCCGAGCAGGAACGACGCGCTCAGCAGCACACCGGTGGAGGTGCACACGAAGAACACTTCGTCGTCGCGGCAGTACCGGTAGAGCAGCCAGAGCGAGACCGCCACGAGAACGGCGAGGACGCCGCGCAGACCCAGGATCAGCCAGCCGGGCAGCCCGAAGTACATCCCGTTGCCGACGATCGCGCTGTTGAAGTAGTCGCGCGACTCGAGCAAATACGGCACGGTGTGTTCGACGAATTGCCACGCGTCGACCGACAACGGCCACGCGATGATGTTGAGCAGAATCGGGACACCGGCGGCAGGGATGAACACTTTCCACTGCCCTCGCACCAACGGAAGGAACAGCAGCGGCGCGAGGATCGGTTTGACCGCGAACGTGAGTCCCAGCATCACGCCCGCCCACAGATCTCGCCGTTTGAGCAGGAGCACGAGGAAGGCGACTTCTCCCAGCAGCACCAGTCCGTTGATATTGGTGAAGACCAGAGTGTTCGTCACGGTCTCGGAGGCGAACGCACCCAGCACGAGTATCGGGGCGATGGGGGAGTCGAGCCGCAAACCGAACATGCGCAGCAGCAGATACAGCGCGATCAGGATGGCGATGGCATTCGCGAGGATGAACAACCACCGCGAACGCTCGGGGTCGATCACGGCGATGGGGGAGATCAGCAGGGTCCCGGACGGCGGATACAGATAGTGCGGGTCGACCCATTGGAAGTTCGCGGTGTAGACGGGTTGCCGGTTGAGGAACGCGAGCGCCGCGTTGTACACGGGGGTGAAGTCATCGGTCCGGAAACCGTTGACCGCTTTGATCACCACCCGGTGCAGAACGGTCAATACGGCCAGAGGCCACACCACGGCCTTGACCACATCTGCCGTGGTACGGGCCGTCCGAGGTTCGAGACTGCTGAGGAACACTACGGCACGGTACCTTGCCCGAGATCGAGACCGTGCACGTCCCCCGAGCGGCGCTTCGGGTGTCACGCCGGGCAGAGGCTGCCGTTCGGGGGCAGTTCTCCCGTGCCGAGGTATCGCTCCACACGTCCTTGAATGCACGTCGAATGCAGCGAGGCCGAGTAGCCGGCGCCCTGCCACGACACCGTCGACCACGCGATCGCGCCGGCTGTGAGTGCTCCGGTGACCGACTCGACTCCCGCGCTGCCGACGATCGGATCCGCGGCACCGCCCAGGACGAGGACTGGCGTGTCGAGGGCTGCGGGCAGAGGCGGGGCAGGCAGTGTGGGCCACGAGGCGCAGGCCGTGGTCGCCGCGGCCGCGTCCGCACCGAACAGCGGGTACAGGCTTTCCCACGTGCGCTGGAGATCGGCCGCCCGCGTCGGGGTCGGCCAGCGCTGCCCGTCACTGCACCGCGACACGAACTGGCCGTCCGATCCGAGCATCTGCTCGGCGGTGCCGACCATATCGAGCAGCGGCAGCACGTCACCGTCCCGCGCGGCGGCGAGCGCGTCCGACAGTTCGCGGATCCGGCTCTGAAGATCGCCGCGAGGTGTACCCAGATATGCGGTGACAACCGTGAGCAGCGAATTCGAGGACACCGGTGCCAGCGCACCGCTCGCTGCCTCGGCGTGGAGGTCTTCGAGTGCCTGCCGCGGGTCGTCGCCGAGTGAGCACTCGAGTGCTGCGCACTGTCGCGAGAACGCGTCGACGGCGGATTCGGCGCCCCGGGCGCGCGATTCGGCCATTTGTTCCGCATCCCCGGATGCGGCCACAGGGGAGTCGAGTACGAGACGGCCCACCGCGCCCGGATACGCCGCGGCGTATGCGAGTGCGACCGTCGCACCGTTCCCGATGCCCAGCAGGCCGAGGCGGTCCACATTCCAGGCCTGACGGAGCCGGTCCAGATCGCCGGCGGCGTGCGAGGCGCTGAACATCAACTCCTGGGGCTGGAGGTAATCCGTGCAGGAGATCGTCGCCTGGCGGCCGAGTTCCGCGACTCGCTCCGGCGCGGATCCGCTGCGGCCGAACTGCCCGAGATCGCCGAGCGCACGACGATCGGCGCCGAATACACAGTCGATCGCCAGCGACATCCCGATGCCGCGACGGTCGACCGCGACGATCGGGCGGGTGGAAAGGACGCCGGAGAGCGGTCCGGTCGCGAGGGCCGCGAGTGCGCGCGTCGACGGCATGTCGCTGCCGGTCGTGAGGACCACCGGCGCTACGTCGGACGGGGTATCGGGCAATTGCGCGCGGAGCACGGCCAGCGGGAACGTGCCGGGGACGGATCCGGACGTGTCGATCGGTGTGGCGACTTCGGCGCATTCGAGTCGCAGCCCCGAGGGCCCCGACGGAAGGGAGAAGGAGGACACGGTGTCGGCGGTGCAGTCACGCCATGCCAGATCGGACTGCGGAACGGGAAGTTCGGGAGCGGCCGCTTCGTCTTCTCGAGTGGTGGGTTCGCCGGCTCCGACGCCTTCACGCACCACGGCGACGTCCGGCCGGACCGACGGTCCTGCGCCACACGCGGCGACCACCGCAACCACTGCGATCCATCCCACCGCGAGCACACCGGTTCTGCGCATGGGGACAGCCTGCCAGGTTGCGCCGCCGGGGTCGTGCACAGGTATCACCGTGTGCCGTCGGCGCGGTGACTGCTGTGCACCGGAGGAGACCCGTTTCGGGGGTGTCCGCATTGTCCCCCGGTGCTGTGAATACTTTGTGAACGGCTTGTGAAGTAGGTCGCATTCCGCCTCCGCAGCTCTGTTGCCTCATGAGGCGGCCTTAGGCTGAGTGAATGCACGAACGCCTCGTCGACCGCAATCCGGTGGTACCCGCAGATCAGTTGGTGGGACAGCTGGTACCGCCCGCGATGTTCGACGAGGTGAGTTTCGCGTCGTACATCCCGGATCCTGCCGAGCCGAGCCAGGCCGCAGCGGTGAAGGCGGCCGAGGAGTTCGTCGGCAAGGTCTCGAAGATCCGGGGTGGCAAACGAGGTCTGTTCGGCCGCAAGGCGCCCGCCCAGGGTGCCGGTCTCTACCTCGACGGTGGCTTCGGTGTGGGTAAGACCCACCTGCTCGCCTCGATCTTCCACAGCGCGCCCGCACCGAAGGCCTTCGGCACGTTCGTCGAGCTGACCCATGTGGTCGGCGCGCTCGGATTCAACAAGGCCGTCGAGGAACTGTCGAATCACAGTGTGCTGTGCATCGACGAGTTCGAACTCGACGATCCGGGCGACACAATGCTCATCTCGCGGCTGCTCACGGAGTTGTCGGCCCGGGGCGTCTCGATCGTCGCCACCTCGAACACTCTGCCCGGGCAGCTCGGCGAGGGCCGGTTCGCCGCCCAGGACTTCCTGCGTGAAATCAAGAAGCTCGCGTCGATCTTCGAGACGATCCGCGTCGACGGGCCCGACTACCGGCACCGCGACCTGCCGCCGGCACCCGAGCCCATCGGTTCGGAGGAGCTCATCGAGCGCGCCGACCAGGTGGCCGGCGCGACTCTCGACGACTTCGACGAACTGTGCGATCACCTGAGCACCTTGCATCCCTCGCGATACGGCAAGCTCGTCGAGGGAGTGCCCGCGGTGTTCATCAACGGAGTGCATCCCGCGCGCGACCAGTCGGTCGCCTTGCGTCTGGTGGTCTTCGCAGACCGCCTCTACGACGCGAGCATCCCGGTGACGGTTGCCGGGGCACGGCTCGACGAGATCTTCACGCCCGAGATGCTCGCCGGCGGCTACCGCAAGAAGTATCTGCGTGCCACCTCGCGCCTGCTCGCGCTGTCTCGTTTCGAGGTCGCAGCGGGCTGAGCGGTCGCATCGAGCTGACCGGCGGCACGGTCACAACACGCGCTGCATGAGGAAGTCGTCGTGTGTCTGTGAGCCCACGACGAAGGTGCGTGTCCCGACCACCTCGAAGCCGTGTTTGGCGTAGAACCGGCGGGCGCGTTCGTTCTCCTGGTTGACCCCCAGCCACAGCCCGGCGCGTTTGCGCTCCACCGCGCGTTCGACGATTGCCTCCATCAGCGCCGCGGAAACTCCTGCGCCGTGATGCCCCGGAAGTACGTACAGCTTGCTGACCTCGATGGCGGGCAGTGCGGTGATCGTCTCGGGTACCGCGTCCGGCACGGTGTTCCCGGTCGTCGACTCCGTCGCGCTGTCACCGGTGGCGTCGGCTGAGCCGTCGCTGTAGGGATCCACCGCCATCAGGTAACCGACGATCTCGTCGCCGACGCTCGCCTTCAATACGATGCGCTGCGGATCGGCGAGGTACCGGCTGAAGTTCTCCGCGCTCAGGGTCTCGTCGACGAATGCCGCGATGTCCTGGGATCCGGCCCCGGGAGGGCACGCGAGGGGGAAAGTGGCCGCAGCGACTCCGGCGATGGTCTCGGCATCCCAGATTCCTGCCGGACCTACGGAGACAGCTTCTTCGAGTGACGACGTGGACATGGATCCAGTGAAGCACCGAGCCGTCGGGCCGGGAAGTTCCGGGTGGAGAAATGGCTGGACCCCAGCCTTGGATGGGGGGTCATGGCTGGGGTCCAATACCATCGGGGGGGATGGCATGTTCCACGCTACCCGAGGGTTTTCCGCACTTCCACGTGCAGCGGTCACGTTTCCATCACATCGTGCACAACTCATTGTTGCGGAATGTTCACAAACGCTTTAGGGTCGGCGGTTATGAAGCGCGTACTCGTAGTTCGCCGCCGTAGCGGGGTCTGATTCGGACCGACCCCTCGCTGCGGGTCTTCGAGCTACGCGTCGGTCCTTCCTTCTCGCGGAAGACCCCACGAAATGAACGCCTTCACTGCACTTCTCCCCTCCGGTTTCGATTCTTCGGCCACCGCGTCGGATTCGTCCCGTCGAGCCACTTTCCGTGCCGCAACCGCGTGCACCACCGCCAGCGCTGCACCCCTCGATCCTTTCGCAGCGCGTTACGGACGCTCCCTTCCGCTCCCGCTGCGCTCCGAAGCAGCCGGAATGTCGTGGCCCGAGTTCCTCGCCGTGTACGCCGACCAGCGCGGTCCGCTCCGTCTGGGTGACTGGTCCGCCACGAGGCTGCCCGCCGGACGGGCGGCGTTCGAAGCGACCATCTCGGTGGGAGACACCGTCCATACGGCTGCCGCCCTCGCGTGCGGTCCGGTGGCAGCGATGACCGCGATGTTGCATGACCTCGGTTTCGGCCTCGAAATCCACTCGTTCCACCGGCACGATCTGGGCGATACCCACGTGACGTTCCTGCACTGCGGTTCCGGCGAGCACCGGACGTGGGTGATGGGCACGGGGGAGACCGGCGCCGAGTCGACGCTGCGCGCGATGATCGCCGGCATCAACCGGATCCATACGTCGGCGCGGAGCGGTGCAGCGGCGAGCGGAACCGCCCACCGATAGCGAATACGACGAAGGCCCCCTTCGAAATGAAGGGGGCCTTCGTCGTTTCTGGTGCGCGATACTGGGATTGAACCAGTGACCTCTTCCGTGTCAGGGAAGCGCTCTCCCGCTGAGCTAATCGCGCCGGCTGTTGGGGCCGGAATGGAGCGGATGACGGGATTCGAACCCGCGACCCTCACCTTGGCAAGGTGATGCGCTACCAGCTGCGCTACATCCGCATACACGTTGACTGTACATCTAACACGATTCGACCCACGTGCTGGTCGAACCTGGTGCGCGATACTGGGATTGAACCAGTGACCTCTTCCGTGTCAGGGAAGCGCTCTCCCGCTGAGCTAATCGCGCGAGGTGGAGACGGGAATCGAACCCGTGTGCACGGCTTTGCAGGCCGTTGCCTCACCACTCGGCCACTCCACCATAAAAGGTCGAGTCCAACCTCTCGAGCGGATGACGGGATTCGAACCCGCGACCCTCACCTTGGCAAGGTGATGCGCTACCAGCTGCGCTACATCCGCATTCGCACCGTTCGGCGTCTTGCTCTCCGTGGCGCGCTCCAGAACAGTAACCGACCACCGTCGAAACTTACAAATCTGCAGGTCGCGCCACGGAAAGGCGCTTCAGGGGTGTTCGGGTCGGTGGGAACGCAACGGACTGGCGGCCTACCGGAACCAAGTTCGTAGCGCCGGACGTCCTTTGGTGGGGGAGAGGCGGGCCCGAACGGGTTCGTTGGTGTGGGGAGACGGGCGCTCCCACAAGAGGGGCGTGATTCGGGGAGGGTCCGCACGGCTTGCCTCCCTTGTTGTGCGTGCCCACTGCTGTGTGGTGTCCATGCGTCTTGGCGCTCGTGTGGAGACTCGACTCCCTCCCGGTGCGACGGTTGCCTGGAGGGGGCCATCCTGCGTCGCCGGGAGGACTCTTGTTGTGACCGATGCACGGCTGTGACCTGCTGATTCGTGTTCGGGACGAGAGAGTGTTAATGTTCCTTTCCGTTCGAGCCGCAGCGATGCGGCCCGGTCCCGTGGCTCAGTGGAAGAGCGTCCCGTTCACACCGGGAAGGTCGCTGGTTCGATCCCAGCCGGGACCACCGAAAGTTTGCTGGTCAACGCCCTTTATTGCGTTCCTACTTAGCTGCCGTGCGGAATACGTGCAGAATCACTTGCCGGAACAGCGCCGCGACTAGGTAATTCGCTCCGGATGAAACCGTGAGCAAGGCCACATCTCGGCCGTCGATTCCCCGAGGCTGTAGGCCGTACGCTCACGTTCCGTGAGCAACTCGGAAGATGCTTCGCTGGACGCTGCCGCCCGCGCCAAGGGATTGGTGCTCGCCTGGAGTAATGGCAACGGCACACGTCAGGCGGAATACGTCCTGTGGAAGGGGAACCGCCGTCCGGACGAGCTGGTCCTCGTCGCGTCCTATATGAGCGAGGACGAGGTTCGCCGCCACGTGGATGAGTACGCCCCTGAAGCCTAGCGGCCGCAAGATGCGCCACCCAGCCTTGTTCATCGAGTAGCGGCGCCCAATCGCGGTCTGTAGTGCGGTCCTCAGGTCCCTGTGAAGGCGCCTGCGAGCGTCGTGAAGCCGCAATTGGACTAATGACGCTTGTAGAGGATGCACCGCAGGATGGCCCGTGACGGTTAACCAGCCGAAGGCGGAGGGCCTCCCCACTCTAAGGGGAATGTCAGGCAGGTGCCTTTCGGGCTTACAAGGCTCCTCTGGGACGTTAGGAATCATCCGTAGGGGTCGATGACCGCCGCACGTACGGGGTGTCGTTCGTGGCGATGTGTGGTGGCTGGTGGCGTACCCGCCGTGGCGTACCCGCCGTCGACGCGTAGCGGATCTTCGAGGGGCACACGCCGCATGGCGCTACGGACGACTTGGCGGAGGATCACCAAAGAACCCTGAATTGCTACAATTAGGGGTACATAGTCGAGGAACCCATCACACTACTGCCTAGGTGACTAGCGGAAACGCCACGTGGCCGCCGAAGGGTGTCGGGGTCGGGCGCTAATCTGATCCCGTGAGCGAATGGACTATCCACAACGGCAACGCCCTCGATGTCTACTCAACTTGGGATACGCCCAACACGATTGTGAGCGACGGGGCCTACGGCGTTGGGGGTTTCCACGGCGATCCGAGAACCCCAGAAGACCTTGGGGAGTGGTATCGCGACCACATCAAAGCTTGGAGTGCGCGCGCCAGCCTTGGCACGACGTTGTGGTTCTGGAATACCGAAGTCGGTTGGGCAAATGTTCACCCGGTCCTGGTTGAGAACGGCTGGCAGTACGAATTCTGCAATACGTGGAATAAGGGTGTCGGACAGATTGCCGGCAACGTAAACAGCCGAACGATCCGCCGGTTTCCAGTCGTCACAGAGGTGTGCGTGTTTTACACCCGCACTCCCCAGCTTCCCGAACGACCAGGCTCCGATCACATTATCCACATGAAGCAATGGCTTCGCGACGAGTGGCGCCGGACCGGGTTGCCCCAAAAGAAGGCGAATGAAGCATGTGGGGTCAAAGATGCCGCGACTCGCAAGTATTTTGACCAGGGATGGCTGTGGTATTGGCCACCAGTCGATGTGATGATGAAACTCGTCGCGTTCGCCAATGAACACGGCAAACCAGATGGGGCGCCGTACTACAGTTTTGACGGCATCCGACCCGTCACCGCCGAGGAATGGGCGAGTACGCGAAGCCCCTGGAATTATGAACACGGCGTCACCAATGTCTGGGACCACCCGTCGCTGCGCGGTTCCGAACGCTACCGCGGAAACATGGAGCGTTCCGCTCCGAGAACGTATAAGCCCACTGCCATGAGCGCGAGCCACCTCAATCAGAAGCCACTCGCGCTCATGGAGCGAATCATCAAAGCCTCAACGAACCCGGGCAATGTTGTATGGGAGCCGTTTGGCGGACTTTGTACCGCGTCCCTTGCGGCAGTCAACCTTGGTCGCCGAGCTTTCGCATCCGAAGTTGATGAAGGATTCCACGCCCTTGCTACTGAGCGCCTGGAGACTCAACAGCGACTTCTGTTTTAGGCTCTGCCCGGAGCATGTCACCGTAGAGGTTCACGATAACTTCCTCCGCAGCGATACGTGCGGAGTCATTCTTCAGGTCGTTGAGATCCCTGAAGATTCTTTTCCACTGCGTAAAGGTCTTACCTAGGTAGCGCTCGCTTAAGATCGCCGCCTTGAATCTCTCAACATCTGGATTCGCAACCCTGTCGATCTTCGCGAAATTTGTGTCCAGTCGGTATGTGAGCTTGTTCATCAGATCGAGCGCTTGGGCCTGACTCGCTGGCGTATGAGGTTCATCGCGCACCGGGCTCGCCTCAAGCTCTCGACGTATGCGCTCCAACACCACGGGGTCGCTATCGGATATTTGAAGTTTGTACCCATTGACGTTGCTCTGTTGAAGGTTGGCCGTACGGGCGGTCGTATCCTGTGGTTCGATCGTCAAATACTCCGGAGGCTTGTGGTAATGGCGATCGCGGCTCGCAGCGAGCTCGCTACCTGAAACATTCAAGACTCCGAGAATCTTTGGCTTTCCGAAGATCAAATGACTCATGCACCAGGCTACGATGACGACATTGACATTTTTGCCCGTAAGAAGATTCTGCGACTCCTTGAAACGGCCAGTGATTTCCGTGCTGAGCACATACCAGGCCTTGATCTCGAAGCCAGTATGAGTATCACCCTGGCCTTGGTGTCGGAGTATCGCGTCAGGGAATCCTGGGTCCTGGCGATGCCAGGAGAAACCATCGGGACTTCCCTGGTCAAGGACTTCAACTATGCGCTGCTCCATCAAGTTGCCAACCATCGGACTCAGCTTGCTCACAATCTTCGCAAGGAAGGGCGCTTCCTCCGTTCTGACGCTCTTCACATCAATCGCGTCGACATCTTCTCCGGCGAGGTCAAGGAGCTGCTGGGCCGCGCGATCCTGTTCGTTCGCATAGGCATCGTTTATCTGCACCGCCAAAACGTACCGGTTGGCTTTGTATGAACGGTGTACGGCTCGCCATCGTCGAACGGGCGTCTCACTTCGGGAACGGCGTGTAGATCAATGATGCGAGGCCGGATTCGACGGAGAGCCAGCCGTGCAATTCCAGGTGCCTCAGGACGCGCCGTGTCTGACGCTCGGAGAGTCCCGCCCAGCGCGCCAGCACCCCCTGGCGCTCCGGCGCGAACCGGTCCGGAATCTCACACGTACGGTTGTCCGCGCGCCTCAGCAACGCGTGCATGACCGCCCGCTCTCCAGGCTTGAGCGGAGATTGCTCGACAAGCCTCTCGGCTGCGTTGCGCGTCATTCCGGGGTGTCGCACGACGCCGATATCGTCAGGTGCAGCGCGCAGTCCGGCAGCTGGGCCGACGTCGCCGGGGATGCTCCCCCCGGCGGCGTCTCTCGTTGCAGTCACGATCTTGTCCTGTTCCCGGCGGCTGTCCCCCGCGCAGATATCTCGCGGCCTCCCGAGAGGTGGGGTTATCAGCGGACGGGACGCATCACCGCGTCGACGTCCGTGATACGGAGTCGGATCGCGTTCCGGACTCGGAACGCGGGTAGGTCGCCGGACCGAATGAGCCGTCGAATGGTGTCCGTCGAAACCCCGAGGTGATCGGCGGCCTCGGCGATGGACACATAGCGGCGGGCGGTGGAGTGGGAGGACGTTCGGCGGGCCATGGGAGTGCTCCTTTGTCGGCTGCGATAAGCAGGTTGGAGCCAGCATGAGCTAGTGGGGTGCAACGGCTTGGGGCGGCGAGAGGTGCTGACACGGCGAAGTCGGTGTCAGTGCAGTGTCGGGAGCGGGTTGCCATCGCTGGGCGGTCCGTCGTCCGACGTGTGATATAAACACTGCCGCAACAAGTTTGGTGCTACAGCGCAGCGCCTTGGTATCACGCGCGGGCATCTTGTGCGCCTCGTCGGAAGCGGATACGCACCTTCACGCTCCAGTTGAGGAACACCACCCGAATCAGGAATCAGGAAAGTTGCGACATCTGTTCGGCGATCTGCTCGGCACGGCCCGCTGCGAGCCGCTGGTACCGCATTGCGGCGGCTGCCGTCTTATGTCCCAGGCGGTCCTGCACCTCGCGCAGCGTGCCGCCCGCCTGCGCAGCCATCGTGCCGCCGAAATGCCGTAGCTCGTGCATCCGCAATCCTGGCCGTCCTATCGCGGCACAAGCGGCGTTCCACCGCTTCCGGTAGGACCACTCCGGCAGATGCTCCCCAGTCCGTGGATCGGGGAACAGAAGGGCGTTCTGTGCCTTTCCGGTATACGTGTCCAGGTGCTCAGCGACGGCCTCCCGGATGTGCGGGGGAATCACGACCTGCCGCACGGATCCGGCTTTGGGGCGCGCTACGACGGTGGTCCCGTTTCGGGTCGTGACGGCCCGGGAGACGGACAGAACAGCGCGGTCGGGGGACACGTCGCGGCGGCGCAGTTCGAACGTCTCCGACCGCCTGAGGCCGCACCAGGCAGTGATCAGTACCGACAGGGCGAGTTCGGGTGGCATGGCGGCGCTCAGGGCGGCGACCTCGGCGGGCGAGGGCATGCTGGCGTCGTGTGCGGGGGAGAGTCTCGTCGCTGCCTTGATCCGGCAGGGGTTGGACGGAATGAAGTCGTCCTCGACGGCCACGTTCAGCACCATTCGCAGAACTTCGTACGCCCGGACGCGCGCGGTGGGAATCGCTGGCGCGTCTGCGTGGCGCACACCGCGAACGATGCCCCACCAGGCCCGCACGAGCGCGGGGGTGATCTGGTCTAGGGGGACGGCGCCGAAGGTCGGCTCCAGATGTTCCCGAAGCAGGTAGCGGTAACTGTCCTTCGTCCGTGGCGCGAGGTCGCGTTCGTCGATCACTTGGGCGGCGTACTTCCCGAATGTGGGCGGGCGGTGTGCGGCAGCGGCCTCGGCGACAGCGGCGCGCTCGGCGGGCGGAGTCCAGGCTCCGAGGTCGATCAGTTTGCGCTCGGAGTCGATCCACGCGACGGCCGCGTCGTGGGTGTGAAATGTGCCACATGGTGCTTTGTGAATCTTGAGGTCGGGTCCGGTGTAGTTCGCCTGGAACCGACCGGACGGGAGTTTCCTGATTGCGCCGAACCCACGGCGTGTTCGGTGCGTGGGCATCTTCTTCGATGTCATGGCGACCTCGGTTCGTGCTGAATCCGTGCAGAATGGCAGCCCGGTCGTGCATATCCCAGCGTACTCTGGCGCACGTGGGGAGCGGAAGAAAAAGCAGGTCAGAGCGGCATACTCCAAGGCTGGATGCGATTCCCGTACTGTGGTTCCCGCTGGTTCGATCCCAGCCGGGACCACTCTTTTCCGGATTCCGCCCACGACATCTTCGGTGGGTTTCACATCCTCACCTCGCACCGCCGCTTCGATCGGCCAGTGCCCTCTGCATCATCGCTCATCCGTCTTCCCCGCCCGGTTCGTTCGGTCGGGGCGGTCGTGTTGCTTCGTATCCATCCTGGTTCCCGTGCGTCCGTTCACGCCGGTTTCCTTCACGGCATGCCGGCCGGCACCGAGGCGAGAAATCTCCCAGTGAGACTCTCCGGATCTGCGGCGACCTGCGCGGGGGTGCCCGTAGCGACGATTCGACCGCCGGCAGTGCCTCCGCCGGGACCGAGATCGATGATGTGGTCGGCATTGGCGATCATGTCGAGATCGTGTTCGATGACGATCACTGTCGCGCCGGTGGCGAGCAGTCGGTCGAGGACCCCCAGGAGCGTCCGGATATCGAGAGGGTGGAGCCCGACGGAGGGCTCGTCGAAGACGAACAGGGTGCCGGTATGGGTGCGGCCCAACTCGGCGGCGAGTTTCAACCGCTGTGCCTCACCGCCGGAGAGCGCGGGGGTGTCCTCCCCGAGGGTGAGGTAGCCCAGGCCGAGGTCGATCAGGGTCTGCAACCGTTTCCGTACGCGGGGAGGCCCCTCGAGCAGTCGCGCCGCGTCGGCCACCGTCGTGCCGAGCAGTTCGGGCAGGGCGATCTCTCCGTCCGTGGTGGCGAGGCGGATCCGGGTCGCGTCCGGCCCGTACCGGCTGCCGCCGCAGTCGGGGCAGGGGATGTCGACGTCGGGCAGGAACTGCACGTCGAGCACGATCTGCCCGGTGCCGTCGCAACGCGGGCACTTGAGCGAGCCCGTGTTGTAGGAGAAGTCCCCGGCTCCGAGTCCCCGTTCCTGTGCGGCGGGAGTGCGGGCGTAGGTGCGCCGGAGGTCGTCGAGGACGCCGCTGTAGGTAGCCACGGTGGAGCGCACGTTCGTGCCGATCGGGGTGGCGTCGACCACGTCTGCGCGGGTCATTCCGGCGGCGTCCAGGGACGCCACGTGCGCGGGCAGGGGCTCACCCCGGTGCGCGGCGGTCAGGGCGGGGACCAGGCTGTCGAGGACGAGGGTGGTCTTCCCCGATCCCGACATCCCGGTGACGGCGGTCAGCCGTCCCTTGGGAATCGAGACGTCGAGGGCGTGGACCGTGTGGATCGGGGTCGTCGCGAGCCGGATCGCTCCGTTGGCGAACACCTCGGATTCGGCGGCGCGGTCGCGCACGACGACCGGTTCGCTGCCGGTGAGAAAGCCGCCGATCAGCGACGCCGGGTTCTGCCGGACGTCCTCGAGGGTGCCCTGAGCGAGCACCGTGCCACCGCTCGAGCCCGAACCCGGGCCGATCTCGATCATCCAGTCGGCCTCGCGCAGCACCTGCACGTCGTGGTCCACGAGCGCCACGGAGTTGCCGTCGGCGAGTAGATCGCGCATGACGCTGATCAGGCCTTCGATGTTGGCCGGGTGCAGGCCGATGGACGGCTCGTCGAGAACGTACAGAACCCCGGTGGTCCGGTTGCGTACCGCGCGGGCGAGTTGCACGCGCTGCCGCTCGCCGGTGGACAGTGTGGCGCCGGCGCGGTCGAGGCTGAGGTAGCCGAGTCCGAGTTCCACGAGCCTGCGGCCCATCTCGGTGAACTGCCCGGTGATCATCTCGGCCATCTGCCGCATGTCCGCGGGGAGAGTGGCCGGCACGTGTGGCACCCACGCCATGGTGTCGGCGAGCGTGAGGGCGCTGACCTCTGCCAGGTTCAGCCCGTCCACCCGGGTTCCGAGCGCGGCGTCGGACAGGCGGGTCCCGCGACATGCCGGGCAGGTGTGCGCCGTGATGAACCGGTCCACGCGGGCGAGGCCCTTCTCGCTGCTCGCGTTCTTCATCGCCTCGCGGACGGCTTGGCGGGCGCTGCGGTAGGTGAAGTTCAGATCGAACAGCTTCCCCGACTTCGACGGCACCCGGATCCGGCGTTTTTCCGACGGGCCGTCCAGCACGATCTCCCGCTCCCGGGCGCTCAGTTCGGCGTAGGGCACGTCGGTGCGGACGCCGAATTCCGCGACGACCTGCGGCATGACCGCGAGGCCGAACATCCCCCACGGCGCGACCGCGCCGGCCTCGATCGTCTTCGAGGGGTCCGGGATCAACGCAGCGTCGTCGATGTCGCGCACCACTCCCGTGCCCGCGCAGATGGGGCATGCGCCGTCGGAATTGAATGCGAGCGACTCGGCGCCCGGGGGACGGAACACCGCGCCGCATTCCGGGCAGACGAGTTCTCTGTCCGCGGCCACGTCGATGGTCGGCTCCAGGCGGTGCCCGTTGGGGCACAGGTGCGAACCGAGCCGGGAGAACATCACCCGCAGCACGTTCAGCAACTCGGTCGAGGTCCCGAACGTCGAGCGCACGCCGGGAACCCCGGGACGCTGGCGTAACGCCAGCGCCGCCGGGACGTGCCGCACGGAATCGACCGCGGCCCGTGCCGCGTGCGACATGCGTCGGCGCGTGTACGTCGACAGGGCCTCGATATAGCGGCGCGAACCCTCGGCGTAGAGCACGCCCATCGCGAGTGAGGACTTGCCGGAACCCGACACGCCCGCGACAGCGACCAGTTGCTGCAGGGGAACGTCGATGTCGATGTCCTTCAGGTTGTGCACGCGTGCGCCGCGCACCTCGATCGCGGGAGGCGTCGCGGAAACTGCCGGCGTGACGGGGATGTTCGTCAACAAGTCCTCCTGGCGATACCTGCGAAAGGGCCCGGAGCCCGAACACCGGGGTGGTGGCAGCGACGCCGGATGCTGCCCTGATCGCTTTCATCATCTCGCCGCGCACTACTTCCGCGTCTGTTTCGGACTCGGCCGGTGTTCGAGAGCCCGGTGCGAGTCCGCGCGGACAGTGACGAAGGGCACCCCCTCGGTGGTGCCCTGTTCGTATTGTTGCGTGTAACAGTTGGGCATGATGCGGCCGATGGTGCTGGAGGGTGCTTACTTTCCATGCTTGTCGGCGGAGTCCCGCTTTCGCGGCCACCGGCGCCCGCACGAGCGTTTGATGGCAGGATTGACCTCGTCCCAGGAGGGGGTGCTCCCTAGATGAGTGTTGCGGACGGTGAATGGCCGGTCGTCGGGGCCACCGGTGCCAGGTTCGGCTCGGCTCGGTCCCGGCAGCGCCGGAACAGGACCGGCGCCGAACTCGCTCAGCGCGGTCGGCCGGCGGACGTACCGGATCCGGGTGAGGTTTCCGGACCGGTCGAGGTGGGGGACGGTATTCCTGCCGCGCGATCGGCAGTGTCCGGTGGCAACAGGGGATCCGAGATCGATGTGGGAAACGAGGACATGGACCAGCCAGAGACGTCGTCGTTCGTGCGGCCGTTCGTGCGGATCGGCGGACGCACCCGTGCAGAGGTCGAGCTTCCGCTCGAAGCGCTCGTGTCCGCGGTGCCCTCCGCGCAGGGAAGCGAACGAGGATTCGCACTCCAGGAGCACCGGACGGTACTGGACCTGTGCGCGCAGCCACGCTCCATCATGGAGGTGGCAGCCCTCGCCGGGATCCCGCTCGGAGTCGCGCGGGTCCTCGTGGGCGATCTCGCCGCAACAGGAGAACTCACGGTGCATCGCACGGTCGATCAGGTGGGCCCCAATGTCGATCTGCTCGAGCGCGTACTCGTCGGCCTGCACGGGATCTGACGTTCGTCGCTCCGGGGGCGTCCGCGGTCCGTGACGCCCTGTGTTCGTCGGCGGAGTGAATGTCGATAGCATGTAGGGGTTGCCGTCGCGCACGTCTTCGCGCGGGCGACACCCTGTATCAGGCATCGAGCCGAGGAGTTCACCACCGTGACCACGCCCGCATCCGCGAAATCAGCCACGCTCGTCCGGGTGCCGGCTGGAACCAGTGCGGGCGCCGCCGTACGTGAGGCGGGATTGCCGCTCAAGGGACCCGACATGGTGGTCGTCGTCCGCGACGCCGACGGTGCACTGCGCGATCTCGCGTGGGTGCCGGACCAGGACGTCGAGGTCGAAGCCGTCGGCGCGGACACCGAAGACGGACGCAGCGTCATCCGGCACTCCGCAGCCCACGTCCTCGCGCAGGCCGTCCAGCAGGAGTTCCCGGAGGCGAAACTCGGCATCGGACCGCCCATCAAGGACGGCTTCTACTACGACTTCAAGGTCGATCGCCCCTTCACGCCCGAGGATCTCGCCAAGCTCGAGAAGCGCATGAAGAAGATCGTCAAGGACGCGCAGCGCTTCTCCCGTCGCGTCGTTGCCGACATCGCCGACGCCCGTGAAGAACTCGCCGACGAGCCTTTCAAGCTCGAACTCATCGACGACAAGTCCGGAATCGACGATCCCGAGATCATGGAGGTCGGCGGTAACGAGCTGACGATCTACGACAACCTCAACCCGCGCACCGGCGAACTCGTCTGGAAGGACCTCTGCCGGGGTCCGCATCTGCCGACCACCAAGTACATCCCGGCGTTCAAGCTCACCCGCAGTTCCGCCGCGTACTGGCGCGGCGACCAGGACAACGCCGACCTGCAGCGCATCTACGGCACCGCGTGGGAATCCACCGAAGCCCTCGACCGGCACCTCGAACTGCTCGCCGAGGCAGAACGGCGCGACCACCGCAAGCTCGGCGCCGAATTGGACCTGTTCTCGTTCCCCGACGAACTCGGTTCGGGCCTGCCCGTGTTCCACCCCAAGGGCGGCATCATCCGGCAGGAAATGGAGAACTACTCCCGCGAACGCCACGTCGCCGCCGGATACGACTTCGTCAACACCCCGCACATCACCAAGGGCCATCTTTTCGAGGTCTCCGGTCACCTCGACTGGTACCGCGACGGCATGTTCCCGGCGATGCACATCGACGAGGAACTCAACGACGACGGCACGATCCGCAAGCCCGGCCAGGACTACTACCTCAAGCCGATGAACTGCCCGATGCACAACCTGGTCTTCCGGTCCCGCGGGCGGTCGTACCGTGAGCTTCCGCTGCGAATGTTCGAGTTCGGCTCCGTATACCGCTACGAGAAGTCGGGCGTCGTCCACGGCCTGACCCGCGTGCGGGGAATGACGCAGGACGACGCGCACATCTTCTGCACGCCGGAGCAGATGCGCGACGAACTCACCACGGTGCTGAACTTCATCCTCGACGTGCTCCGGGACTACGGACTCGACGACTACTACCTCGAGTTGTCGACGAAGAACCCGAAGAAGTTCGTCGGTAGCGACGAGCTGTGGGAGACCGCCACCGACACGCTGCGCGAGGTCGCGGAAGCCTCCGGTCTGCACCTCGTCCCCGATCCGGGCGGCGCCGCGTTCTACGGCCCGAAGATCTCGGTGCAGGTCACCGATGCGCTCGGGCGCAACTGGCAGATGTCCACCATCCAGCTCGACTTCAACCTGCCGGAACGGTTCGAGCTCGAGTACACCGGATCCGACGGCGCCAAGCACCGTCCCGTGATGATCCACCGTGCTCTGTTCGGCTCGATCGAGCGGTTCTTCGGTGTCCTCACCGAGCACTATGCGGGTGCCTTCCCGGCGTGGCTCTCCCCGGTGCAGGTCGTCGGCATCCCCGTCGCCGCCGACTTCGAGGACCACCTCTTCGCCGTCGTCGCCGCGCTGAAGTCCGAGGGCATCCGCGCCGAGGTCGACATCTCGGACGACCGGATGCAGAAGAAGATCCGCACGCACACCACCCAGAAGGTGCCGTTCATGCTCCTCGCCGGGGAGCGCGACGTCGCGGCCGGCGCGGTGAGCTTCCGGTTCCGCGACGGCACCCAGATCAACGGAGTGCCCGTCGACGAGGCCGTGCGGACCGTCGTCGAGTGGGTGCGCCGCCGGGAGAACGCCTCGCCGACGGCCGAGCTGGTGCAGCCGGTCGGGGCGGACGGGCAGCCGTGACCGGCGACCGTACCGACGAGCAGGGTGAGCAGACCGAGCAGGCGTCAGGAGCGGAGGACACCACCGACTCCCTCGTCGACCGCGGAGTAGGCGAGCGCGACCACCTGCAGCGACTGTGGTCTCCGCACCGCATGTCGTACATCACCGAGTCGCCCCGTGCGAGCGGCGAACCGTACGAACCGTTCACCGACATCCCCAAGATGCCGGACGAGGAAGGGCTCGTCGTCGCCCGTGGTGAGCACGTGTACGCGGTGCTCAACCTGTATCCGTACAACCCCGGACACCTGATGGTCGTGCCGTACCGGAGGGTGGCGAACCTCGAGGATCTGACCCCCGAGGAGAGCGCCGAACTGATGGCGTTCGCGCAGCGCGCCCTCCAGGTGATCAAGAAGGTGTCCCGGCCGCACGGCTTCAACGTCGGTCTCAACCTCGGTGCCGCCGCGGGAGGCTCCCTGTCCGAGCACCTGCATCTGCATGTGGTGCCGCGCTGGGGCGGCGACGCCAACTTCATCACCGTGCTCGGCGGTTCCAAGGTGATGGTGCAATTGCTGCGCGACACCCGAGCACTCCTGGCGTCGGCCTGGGACGAGTGAGAAACTCACTCTCACTGCAGGTGCCCGCACCTGTCGGCGGTTGCGTCGACCACCGGCTTCCCGGCCGTGGCAGGATCGTGTCCCGGACACACCGGTCGAATCGAAAAACGGGGGTCGAGCAATGCTGAGCTTCTTCGGGCGCGCGTCGGTGTCGAAGGCCACCGCGCCGCTCGGCAAGGCGTTGATCCGAACCGGACTGACGCCCGATGCCGTCACCGTCATCGGAACGATCGCGACGATCGTCGCGGCGGTCACCCTCTTCCCGATCGGCCAGTTGTTCTGGGGTGCGCTGGCGATCTGGATCTTCGTCATGTTCGACATGCTCGACGGGGCAATGGCGCGCGCACGTGGTGGCGGCACCCGCTTCGGAGCGGTCCTCGACGCGACGTGCGACCGCGTCGCCGACGGCGCGATCTTCGCAGGTCTGGCGTGGTGGGCGGTCTATCACGAGGAAAGCCGCCCGTTGTTCGTGGCGACGCTGATCTGCCTGGTGTGCTCCCAGGTCATCTCCTACGCGAAGGCAAGAGCAGAGGCGAGCGGCCTCTCGGCCGACGGCGGGTTGATCGAACGCCCCGACCGTCTCGTCATCGTCCTCGTCGGTGCGGGATTCACCGGTCTGGGTCTGGACTGGGCGATCCACATCGCCATGTGGCTGCTCGCGGCAGGCTCGGTGATCACGGTCTTCCAGCGTGTTCTCGCGGTCCGCAACTCGCCCAGCGCGCGGGAATTGCTTCCGATAGCTCCCGCGACTTCCGCCGGCCCAGCAGAGTCCACCGGCCCGGAGGACTCCGGCCCTGCGGCGTCCTCCGGCACGGAGGACGACCGATGAGGCTCGCCGATCGCGGCGCGGACCTCGGGTACGCAGCAGGGTGGCGGGTCGTGCGCGCGCTCCCCGAGCGGGTCGCCCAGCGTCTGTTCGACACCGGTGCCGATTACTTCGCGCGCCGCGGTGGGGGACCAGAACAACTGCGCCGCAACCTGGCCCGGGTGCTGGCAACGACTCCGGAGCAGGTGCCGGACGAACTCGTCCGCGCGTCGCTGAGGTCCTATGCCCGCTACTGGCGGGAAGCTTTCCGGTTGCCGTCGATGAATCTCGACGAGATGGCCTCGGCGATCGATCACGTCATCGAAGGACGCGAGCACCTCGACGCAGCGCTCGCCTCGGGGCGAGGCGCGATCCTGGCCCTGCCGCACAGCGGTAACTGGGACCTCGCCGGAGTGTGGTGCGTGCGGCATACCGGGAGCCTGGCGACTGTGGCCGAGCGATTGCGCCCCGAAGCGCTGTACAAACGGTTTGTCGAATACCGCGAGGGGCTGGGCTTCGAAATCTTTCCGCTGACCGGCGGGGAGACTCCGCCGTTCGTCGAACTCGCCGAACGGCTTCGCGAGAACAAGGTGGTCTGCTTGCTCGGCGAACGCGACCTCGCCAGGAAGGGCGTCCCGGTCACCTTCTTCGGCGAACCGACACGGATGCCTGCCGGGCCTGCGAAGCTCGCACTCGACACCGGCGCGGCGTTGCTGCCCGTCCATTGCTGGTTCACCGACGACGGATGGGGATTCCGCGTGCATCCGGAGCTCGACGTGACCGGCGGGGTGGAGGAGGCGACCCAGGCTCTCGCCGACCGGTTCGCCGCCGACATCGCCGACCACCCGGCAGACTGGCACATGCTGCAGCCGTTGTGGCTCGACGACTTGTCCGAGGCTCGCCGCGCCCGAATGGAGGCGTAAGTGAAGATCGGAATGGTCTGCCCCTACTCGTTCGACGTACCCGGAGGCGTGCAGGCGCACGTCGCCGACCTCGCCGAGGTGCTCATCGCACGCGGCCACGACGTCAGCGTCCTCGCGCCGGCATCGGAAGAGACGGTGCTGCCGGACTTCGTGACCTCCGCGGGGCGCGCAGTGGGAATTCCCTACAACGGGTCGGTGGCACGGCTGAGCTTCGGGCCCGTCTCGTACGCGCGAGTGCGGCGCTGGATCAACGAGAACAACTTCGACGTCCTGCACATCCACGAGCCCAACGCACCGAGCCTGTCCATGCTCGCCCTCAAGATCGCGGAGGGCCCGATCGTCGCGACGTTCCACACGTCCACAACCAAATCGCTGGCGCTGAGCGCATTCCAGGGAGTGCTGCAGCCCTACCTCGAGAAGATCACCGGTCGCATCGCCGTGTCCGAACTGGCGCGTCGCTGGCAGGTCAACTCGCTCGGCGCGGACGCGGTGGAGATCCCCAACGGTGTGGACGTCCCGTTCTTCCGGCACACTCCGCCGCTGCCCGGCTACCCGCGCGCGGGCCGAACGGTGCTGTTCCTCGGCAGATACGACGAACCCCGCAAGGGCATGGAAGTGCTTCTCGGAGCCCTTCCCACGCTCGTCGCGCGCTATCCCGACATCGAGATCCTGGTGGTGGGCCGCGGCGACGAGGACAAACTGCGCAAGGACGCCGGGCCGAACGCGCGTCACCTCCGCCTGCTCGGACAGGTCGACGACGACGAGAAGGCCGCCGCGATGCGCGCCGCCGACGTGTACTGCGCCCCGAACCTCGGCGGGGAGAGTTTCGGCATCGTCCTCGTGGAGGCGCTCGCGGCGGGCACCGCTGTCGTCGCCTCCGAACTGGACGCATTCCGTCGTGTGCTGCGCGACGGACGCGCCGGTGTCCTCGTCCCCGTAGGGGATTCGCATGCGCTCGCGCAGGGGATCCTCGAGGTTCTCGACGACGACGCGCGTCGTGACGCACTCGTGGAGGCGGGCTCGGAGATCGTCGGCTGTTACGACTGGCCGGTGGTCGCCGAACAGATCCTGCGCGTCTACGAGACGGTCACGGTCGGCGCCGGACGCGTACGCGAGGTGCGCTCATGACACTCAGTGCACTGACGATCCTCGTTCTCGCCCTCGTGGCGGCGCTCGTTCTGGCCGTGGGGTTTTGGGCGTATTCCGTCGCGAACCGACTCGACCGGCTCCACGTGCGCTCGGACCTGTCGTGGTTCGCGCTCGATGCCGCGCTGGCACGACGCGCCGTGGTGGCGAGGAGTATCGCCGCGTCCATCTCGGCCGCGGAAGGCCGCAGTCTGGCGCATCTCGCCGACGTGGCCGAACGCGCCGATCACACCCACCGGGAAGCCGCGGAGAACGCATTGTCCGCGGCCCTGGCCAAGGTCGACACCGATCGGCTGCGGTCCCCGCTCGTCGCCGAACTCGCCGACGCCGAAGCCCGCGTGCTGATCGCCCGCCGATTCCACAACGACGCGGTGCGCGACACGCTGGCGCTGCGAACCCGTCGCACGGTGCAGTGGCTGCACCTCGGAGGCACGGCCCCGTTGCCGACCTACTTCGAAATCGCCGAGCGCGCGGGCACATCCGTCCCGGTGTCCGCTCAGCCCGCCGCGGTGCGCCCCCAGCCGTCCGAGCCGGCGCCGGTTCCCGACCGCCTGCGTACGTCGGCGCGGGTGGTGCTGCTCGACGAGGCGGGACGGGTGCTGCTCCTGCGTGGACACGACCCGGCGACCCCCGACTCGCATTTCTGGTTCACGGTCGGCGGGGCGGTGGAGCCGGGGGAAAGCCTGCTGGACGCGGCCATTCGGGAAATCACCGAGGAGACCGGACTTCACGTCGAACCCGAGCAGGTGTTCGGCCCCATGTGGCGGCGCGTCGCGGTGTTCCCGTTCGACGGGGAGGTACTCCACTCGGAGGAACTGTTCTTCGCCGTGCAGGTTCCGGCTTTCGAGCCCGGCGCGGACGGTTTCACCGAACTCGAGCGCCGGATGCACCTGGAGCACAGGTGGTTCGACCCGGCCGGCGTGCGCGAACTCGTCCGGGCGGGAGAGTCCGTGTATCCCCAGGACCTGCCGCAGTTGCTCGACGAAGCGCGTGCGGTCGCAGCCCGGCACCGCGAACCGGAAGTGCGCGCCATCCGCTGACGTTCAGGGACGAACGGCAAGGCCAGCGTCCCGTGACTGGCTATGGGCGGCAGGGGTGCCCGTCCATAGACTCGCCGTATCGCGCAGGCCGATTCCGTGCCAATGCGTGTCGATGTCGACCTCTTCGAGGAGTCCCGCAGTGAGCACCCCAGAATCCACCTCCGTCACCGGCACCTCCCGCGTCAAGCGCGGCATGGCCGAAATGCTCAAGGGCGGGGTGATCATGGACGTTGTCACGCCCGAGCAGGCCAAGATCGCGGAGGACGCCGGAGCCGTCGCGGTCATGGCCCTCGAGCGGGTTCCCGCGGACATCCGCTCGCAGGGCGGGGTCTCCCGCATGAGCGACCCCGACATGATCGACGGGATCATCGATGCCGTTTCCATCCCGGTGATGGCCAAGGCGCGAATCGGTCATTTCGTGGAGGCGCAGATCCTGCAGTCCCTCGGAGTCGACTACATCGACGAGTCGGAGGTGCTCACACCGGCCGACTACGCGCACCACATCGACAAGTTCGCTTTCACTGTGCCGTTCGTCTGTGGTGCCACCGACCTCGGCGAGGCATTGCGGCGGATCAACGAGGGTGCCGCCATGATCCGCTCGAAGGGCGAGGCGGGAACGGGCGACGTCTCGAACGCCACCACCCACATGCGGCGGATCCGCCAGGACATCCGGCGGCTCGGCTCCCTTCCCGAAGACGAACTGTTCGTCGCCGCGAAGGAACTACAGGCGCCCTACGATCTCGTCGTCGAGGTTGCGAAGGCAGGAAAGCTGCCGGTCACCCTGTTCACCGCCGGTGGTATCGCCACCCCCGCCGATGCGGCGATGATGATGCAACTCGGCGCGGAGGGCGTCTTCGTCGGGTCCGGCATCTTCAAGTCCGGGAATCCGGCGCAGCGTGCGGCCGCGATCGTCAAGGCCACCACCTTCCACGACGACCCCGATGTGCTGGCGAAGGTGTCGCGCGGCCTCGGCGAGGCGATGGTCGGCATCAACGTCGACGAGATCCCGGAGCCCCATCGGCTTGCCGAACGCGGCTGGTGATCGCCTCCGCCGCGTAGCGTCGCCCGTCCGGACGGCACACAGGGTCCGGCGGCGCGATGCGCGTTATCTGGAGTAGTCCCGCAACGTGAACACGAATCCCACGGCGATCACCGCGACAGCGAGGATGTAGACCACGATCCGGAGCCACACCGGGCCGTAGAAACTCACCGCGATGGCGGCCGCGAGCGCCACGATGATCATCAGGACGCCGTACAGCGGCGTTCGTTGCGGATCGTCGCGGTGATGGCGGTTATGTCCCGGATCGGCCATGGCTGCATTCTGCTCGCTCCGCACGGGGGTCGGCAGCAGAACCGGCCTACCGGTCCAGTTTGTCTAGATCGCTGCGGTGCTGGGGCGGGGTGCGTGGATTGCCATCACCGCGACGTCGTCCTGGACACCGGATCCGAGTTCGCCGAGCAGATTCCGCACCGCGGCGACGGCATCGGTGGCGGTCGTCGGCGCGCTCGCCCGGACGAAGTCGAGAAACAACTCCTCGCCGAATCGGTCCTGGACGGTCTCGGGCACCCGGGCCTCGGTGATTCCGTCGGTGTAGAGCAGCAGCGTGTCACCCGGGTCGAGCCTCACCTGCGCGGTGACGAACCGTGGATCGTCGAGCATGCCGACCGGGTGTCCTCCGACGGTCGGCAGATAATCGGCGGTGCCGTCGGCTCGCATCAGCACGGCCGGAGGGTGGCCCCCCGTCGCCAGCGAGACGACGAAGCTCCCTCGGCGTTCGTCGGGAACGATCGTGCCGAACACTATGGTGCAGAACGGCGCTCGGGGTTCGCCGTCGCGACTTTCGCGTCCGCGTTCCTCCAGGAACGCGGTGTTGAGTGTGGTGAGAACCGCGGTCGGGTCGGGTTCGTGTACCGCAGCGGCCCGCAGTGTGTACCGGACCATCGACGTTGCGACCGCCGCCCGCGACCCCTTGCCGCACACATCGCCCAGGTACAGGCCCCACGAAACGGAGCCCAGTGGGAACAGGTCGTAGAAATCGCCGCCGACCTCGTCCGGCGACGCGATGTGGTAGTGGGCGGCGACCCCCAGTCCGGGTACCTCGGGCAGTGCCGGTGGCAGCAGGGTGGTCTGCAGGACCGCGGTGATGCGCTGAAGTCGTTCGCGTTCCTTGTCGGCTTCACGCCTGGCCCGCAGCAACTCCACTTCGTACGCACGCCGCTCCCGCGCGTCGAACAGCGTCGTCCGGACGAGCACGGGCCGTCCCGACGAGTCCCGCTCGAGGTTCGACGTCACCAGAACGGGAAGTCTCGATCCGCTCGCCGTCGTCAATTCCAGTGCGATGCCGCCGATTTCCCCGTGGAGCAGGAGCAGGGGCGCGAAATGGGTCTCGTGGTAGATGCGTCCACCCACCGACAGCAGGTCGGAGAAGTATCGCCGCCCCACCAGGTCGTCACGCGGGTAGCCCAGCCAGCCCAGAAGTGTGGTGTTGATCTTGACGATCCGCCCGTCGGGCAGGGTCGTCATGTATCCGCACGGAGCGTTCTCGTACAGGCTCTCCGCGCTCTCCGCGAGATTCCCCGCGCTCTCCGCGAGACTCTCCGCGGACGTCGCGGCGAGGGGATCGTCGGGATCAGGTGCGTTCGTCATCCGACACGTGACGTGAACTCGGCGATCGCGGCCGCCGTCTCCTCCGGCGCGCTGAGCTGGGGGCAATGGCCGGTCGCGTCGAGGGTGACGAGTTCGCTGCCTTCGATGCCGGCGTGGACGAACTCTCCGACCTCCCGGGGTGCGATGGCGTCGCGCGAGCACTGCACGATCAGGCTGGGCACCGTGACCGCGCCCAGATCGTCGCGGTTGTCGGACAGGAAGGTCACTCGCGCGAAGACGCGGGCGATCTCGGGGTCGGTCCGGCAGAAGAGGTCGGTGAGTTCGTCGCCGAGAACCGGACGGTCCGGATTCCCCATGATCACCGGGGCCATCGCGCCCGACCAACCCAGGTAGTTCGCTTCCAGGGCCTCGAGGAGTTCGTCGATGTCCGCGGCGCTGAATCCGCCTCGGTATCCCGTTGCCGGGTCGTCGATGAAGCACGGCGACGGCACGAGCAGAACCAGGCCGGCGAAGAGATCGGGCTCGCGCGCGGCGGCCAGGACCCCCATCATGGCGCTGACGGAATGCCCCACGAAGACAACGGGTCCGAGGTCGAGGGCGCGGCACACCTCGAGCACGTCCTCGGCGTAACTGTCCATGGTCGAGTAACGCGACGCGCTCCACGCCGAGGTATCCGAGCGACCCGAACCGACGTGATCGAACCGCACCACCGTGAAGTCCTGTTCGAGGGTGGGGACGACGAGACACCACAGGCTCTGATCGCACCCGAAACCGTGCGCCAGCACGATGACCGGCGCGCCTCGGCGTCCGGTCACGGTGACGTGGTTCCTGCTGAGCGTGCGCACGTCGTTACCCATGTTCCCCTCCCTCGGAGAGAGACTGCCACAGATCGCGTCTCGGCCGGAGCACGCATGTGCGCCGATCGACGGAGTCGACCTGCATCGCCTCGTTCGCCCCCGGCTAGCCTTCAACGGTACGCAGCGGAGAAGGGGCCCACATGGCGAAGATCGAAGACATCCTGGCACTGGAACAGATCGAGAACGACATCTTCCGGGGTATCGCCACCGAGACGTTGCTGCAGCGGACATTCGGCGGTCAGGTGGCCGGTCAATCGCTTGTGTCGGCTGTGCGCACGGTCGACCCGACATTCGGCGTCCATTCTCTGCACGGCTACTTTCTGCGGCCGGGAAACCCCGAGAAGAGCATCGTCTACCAGGTCGAACGCATGCGGGACGGACGCTCGTTCGCCACGCGGCGGGTCACCGCGATCCAGGACGGCAAGGCGATCTTCACCATGTCGGCGTCGTTCCACATCGAGGACCACGGCATCGAGCATCAGGATGCGATGCCGGCGGTGCCGATGCCCGGCGACCTGACCGACGCGATGGATTCGCCCGATCCCGAGTACCGCTGGGTGCACCGCGAATGGTCGGAATGGGAATTCCGGTTCGTGCCGCAGGATCGCATCGTGCGGCGCGACGGGTCGGCGTCCCAGCAGCAGTTGTGGTTCCGATCGCGTCTCCCGCTCCCGGACGACCCGGTTCTGCACGTGTGCACGCTCGCGTACATGAGCGACATGACGTTGCTCGGTTCGTCGATGGTCATCCACCGCGACGAGGACATCCAGGGCGCCTCACTCGACCACGCCATGTGGTTCCTGCGCCCCTTCCGTGCCGACGACTGGCTGCTCTACGACCAGACCTCCCCGGCAGCGGGATTCGGGCGCGCGCTGACACAGGGCAGAATCTTCGACAGCCGTGGGCAATTCGTCGCCGCCGTGGTGCAGGAAGGCCTGAGCCGCACCCCGCGGCCGTAGGCGGCTTCCCACGAGAGGGGACGACATGACCACCACGCCGACCATCGGTGTTCTGGCTCTGCAGGGCGACGTGCGGGAGCATCGCGCGGCACTCGAATCCGCCGGTGCCCGCACGATCGCGCTGCGCCGGGAGAGCGAACTCGACGCCGTCGACGCGGTGGTGATCCCGGGCGGGGAGTCCACGACGATGAGCCGGTTGCTGCGGGTGTTCGACCTGCTCGA
Source organism: Rhodococcus sp. NPDC019050 (assembly GCF_055664235.1). Taxonomy (NCBI): domain Bacteria; kingdom Bacillati; phylum Actinomycetota; class Actinomycetes; order Mycobacteriales; family Nocardiaceae; genus Rhodococcus; species Rhodococcus sp. NPDC019050. The sequence continues at coordinate 317,156 of NZ_JBVOON010000002.1, forward strand.
CCCGCTGCGGTCGCGACTGGCGGCGGGCATGCCCGCGTACGGTTCGTGCGCCGGGATGATCCTGCTCGCTTCCGAGGTGCTCGACACGAGGCCGGACGCCGAGCACCTTGACGCACTCGACATCACGGTGCGCCGCAACGCCTTCGGGCGGCAGGTCGATTCCTTCGAGGAGAACCTCGACATGACGGGCATCGAGGGTGGCCCGGTGCGGGCCGTGTTCATCCGGGCTCCGTGGGTGGAGCGAACCGGACCGGGGGTCGAAGTCCTCGCCACGGTGCCCACCGGACCCGCTGCCGGGCGGGCCGTGGCGGTACGCCAGGGCGCGGTGTTCGCCACGTCGTTCCACCCGGAGGTGGGTGGTGATCTGCGGGTGCACCGGCTCTTCGTCGACGCGGTGCGCGTACACGCGTGATCCGGCAGGTAGAATCGACTCTCCGAACAGTCGGTAGCGATCCGACGTCACCTCGCCGGAAGGGGCTCCAAGCGAATGAGCGGCCACTCCAAATGGGCCACCACCAAGCACAAGAAGGCGGTCATCGACGCCAAGCGCGGGAAGATGTTCGCAAAACTCATCAAGAACATCGAGGTGGCAGCCCGGACGGGTGGTGGTGACCCCGCCGGTAATCCGACGTTGTTCGACGCCATCCAGAAGGCGAAGAAGAGCTCGGTCCCGAACGACAACATCGAGCGTGCCCGTAAGCGCGGCGGCGGCGAAGAAGCCGGCGGCGCCGACTGGCAGACCATCATGTACGAGGGCTACGGCCCCAACGGTGTCGCGGTGCTGATCGAGTGCCTGACCGACAACCGGAACCGCGCCGCGGGCGAGGTCCGTACCGCCATGACCCGCAACGGTGGGAACATGGCCGATCCCGGCTCGGTGGCCTACCTGTTCACCCGTAAGGGTGTCGTCGTGCTCGACAAGGGCGAACATTCCGAGGACGAGATCCTCGAAATCGTGCTCGACGCGGGTGCCGAGGAGATCAACGACCTGGGCGACCAGTTCGAGATCGTCTCCGAAGCCGGCGACCTCATCCCCGTGCGGACCGCGCTGGTGGACGCAGGCGTCGACTACGACTCGGCCGACCCGGATTTCCGTGCGTCCGTCGAGGTGCCCGTCGACGCCGAGGGCGCCCGCAAGGTGTTCAAGCTCGTCGACGCGCTCGAAGACTGCGACGACGTGCAGAACGTCTACACCAACGTCGACGTCTCCGACGAGGTCCTCGCCGAACTCGAGGACTGAACCCGTACGTCCGCCGGCCCGATCGCGTGTCGGACCGGCGGACGTCGGAGCCCTTCCGATACGCTATCGAACAACTGTTCGTAGTGCGTGAGGGGTATGACGGGTGCGTGTGATGGGTGTCGACCCGGGGCTGACGAGGTGCGGATTCGGGGTCGTGGACACAGGCCGGGGCCGCGAGGTCACCGCCGTGGCCGTCGACGTGATCCGGACCCCCACCGACCTCGACCTCGCCGCACGCTTGCTGCAGATCTCCGACGCGGCCGAAACCTGGCTCGACCGGTACCGGCCCGAGGTCGTCGCCGTCGAACGGGTCTTCTCCCAGAACAATGTGCGTACGGCGATGGGCACGGCGCAGGCCGGGGGAGTGGTCGCACTCTCGGCGGCGCGACGCGGAATACCCGTCATGTTCCACACGCCCAGCCAGGTGAAGTCCGCGGTCACCGGCAACGGCGGAGCCGACAAGAAACAGGTGACCGCGATGGTCACCCGGATTCTCGGACTGGCGCAGGCACCCAAACCCGCCGACGCCGCCGACGCCCTGGCCCTGGCGATCTGCCATTGCTGGCGAGCACCGATGATGGCTCGGATGGCCGCGGCGGAAGCGGCTGCGGCAGAACAGAAACGACGTTACGAGGCACGGTTGCGGGAGCAGACCGCAGCCCGGAAGGCAGGAACACGGTGATCTCCTCCGTCCGCGGCGAGGTCCTCGAGATCGCACTCGACCACGTCGTCATCGAGTCCGCGGGGCTGGGCTATCGCGTCAACGCGACGCCCGCGACCCTCGCGACCATGCGACGAGGCGAGCACACGCGACTGATGACCGCGATGATCGTGCGGGAAGACTCTATGACACTGTTCGGATTCGCCGATCCCGATGCACGCGATCTGTTCGGGCTCCTGCTGACGGTGTCCGGTGTGGGTCCCCGGCTGGCGATGGCGACCCTCGCCGTCCTCGAACCCGATGCGCTGCGCGCGGCGCTCTCCGAGGGCAACACCGCCGCGCTCACCCGCGTTCCCGGCATCGGCAAACGCGGCGCGGAACGGATGATCGTCGAACTGCGCGACAAGGTCGCGGCATTCGGCGGCAACGGCACCGCGCAGTTGTCCACGGTGCCGGCTTCGCCGATGCGCGAGCAGGTCGTCGAAGCGCTCGTCGGACTCGGTTTCCCGCTCAAGCAGGCGGAGCAGTCCACCGACACGGTGCTGACCGACACGCCGGACGCCGATACGCCGACCGCGCTGCGGGCGGCCCTGTCGCTGTTGGGTAAGTCGCGGTGACCGGCGACGACCTCGCCGACGAGGGCACGCCGTACGACGATCCGCACGACTCTCCCGTCACCGCCGCATTCACCGCTCCCGACGGGGACATCGAAGCGAGCCTGCGCCCCAAGAGCCTCGACGACTTCATCGGGCAGCCCAGAGTGCGCGAACAACTCCAACTCGTGCTGCGGGGCGCGACCATGCGTGGCGGCACGCCCGACCACATCCTGCTGTCGGGCCCACCCGGGCTGGGCAAGACGTCCATGGCGATGATCATCGCCGCGGAACTGGGATCGTCGCTGCGGCTGACCTCGGGGCCGGCTCTCGAGCGTGCGGGCGACCTCGCCGCGATGCTGTCGAACCTCGTCGAGGGCGACGTCCTGTTCATCGACGAGATCCACCGGATCGCGCGCCCCGCCGAGGAGATGCTCTACCTCGCCATGGAGGACTTCCGGGTCGACGTCGTCGTGGGCAAGGGGCCCGGAGCCACCTCCATTCCGCTCGAGGTCGCCCCGTTCACCCTCGTCGGCGCGACGACCCGCTCCGGCGCCCTCACCGGTCCGTTGCGCGACCGGTTCGGGTTCACCGCCCACATGGATTTCTACGAACCCGCCGAGTTGCAGCTGATCCTGCGGCGCTCGGCCACGATCCTCGGTATCGAGTTGCACGACGACGCGAGCGCCGAGATCGCCGGACGTTCACGCGGCACACCGCGTATCGCCAACCGGTTGCTGCGCCGGGTGCGTGACTACGCCGAAGTCCGGGCCGACGGCATCGTCACGCGCGACATCGCCCGCGCGGCCCTCGAGGTGTACGACGTCGACCCCATCGGACTCGACCGTCTCGACCGCGCGGTGCTCGGCGCACTGGTCCGCAGCTTCGGTGGTGGGCCGGTCGGCGTGTCGACACTGGCCGTGGCGGTCGGTGAGGAGCCCGGCACCGTCGAGGAGGTCTGCGAGCCGTTCCTCGTGCGTGCCGGAATGATCGCCCGAACACCCCGCGGGCGCGTCGCCACCGCGGCGGCCTGGCTGCAGCTCGGACTGACGCCACCGCCGGAGGCTGCCACCGGAGGGATCGAGGTGCGCGCCCGCGAGCCGCAGCTCGATCGATCCGGTGAGCATCCGGGGCCACCCGGGGTGTAGTGCCCCGTCCGCGTGGTCGTAGGGTCTGCGGCGAGGTAATGGCACACTGGTTCATTGCATCGGTCCGTGGAGGCCGATTCCGACGTCGAGCCGGCCGCGCTGCCGCCACGACACTGGCTACAACCGAGGACTGACTTCAACGATGGAACTGCTATTCCCGCTCCTGATTCTCGCCCTGCTCGTCCCGACCTTCCTGGGCGTGCGGCGTCAGAAGAAGGAAATGGCCAAGGTAGCGGAGCTCCAGGACTCCCTGGGCATCGGCGACCGCGTGATGACCACCGCAGGTCTGCATGCCACCGTCGTCTCGCTCGGCGACGACACCGTCGAACTCGAGATCGCACCGGGAGTGGTGACCACCTGGTCACGCCTGGTCGTTCGTGAGCGCGTCGTGCCCGCGCAGAACCCGGTCGACGACAGCGGCCAGATCTCGCTCGGCAAGGACGACGCGTCCGACGGGCGCCCCACCGAGCACTGACGCCTTCGCGCCGGCGCACCGAGACCTTGTCGGCGCCGATGCGGTTGCGTGGCCGCCGCGCGTGCGCATCGCGCCTGTGAGAGCTGCCTTCACCGATTCCACTCACTCGTATCGAGGAGACTGACACACCGTGGCACCTTCCAACGGATCGGTGCATCCCGCGCGTTCGCTCGCCCTGTTCGGGGTGATCCTGGTAGCGCTGTATGCATTGGTCTTCTTCACCGGGGACAAGTCGCCGACTCCCAAACTCGGCATCGATCTGCAGGGCGGCACCCGGGTGACGCTCACAGCGCGCACCCCGGACGGCAGCAGCCCGAGCTCGGAAAGCCTGAAGCAGGCCCAGCAGATCATCGAGACCCGCGTGAACGGGCTCGGTGTATCGGGTTCGGAGGTTGTCGTCGACGGCGACAACCTGGTGATCACGGTGCCCGGTGACGACAGCTCGCAGGCGAAGACCCTCGGACAGACCGCGCGGCTGTATATCCGCCCGGTTCTCGGGGGCCCGATCGCGAGCTCGAACTCCGCGGCTCAGCAGCCCACCGAGGAGGATGCGCCCGCCGACGGCGCCACCGCCCCGGAATCGGAGACGGACGCACCTGCGGAAGCCCCGACCACGGACGGCGAGCAGTCACCTGCCCCGGACAGCGAGCAGGCACCAGCTACGGACGGTGCGGAGCCGCAGGGCCGCCCGTTCCCGGCGCAGAACCCCACCGACGCTCCCGCCGAACCGGGTGAGCCCACGGACGCGCCCGCGCCGGCCGAGTCTCCGGACACCGAGGCGCCCGCCGAAACTCCGGCTACCGAGGCACCGGCCGAGTCCCCGGCTACCGACGCGCCCGCCGAGTCCACGTCGCCCGACGCCGTTCCCGGCAGCCCGCAGGCCGAAGCAGCCGATCAGATCGCCGCGGCCAAGGCTTCCCGTCAGAGCTCCGATCCGGTCGTCCAGCAGGAAGCGGCTCTCGCGCTCGACTGCTCTGCGGCCGACCCGCTCGCAGGCAACGACGATCCGGCGCTGCCGCTCGTGGCCTGCTCGACGGACGACACTTCCGTCTACCTGCTCGGTCCGAGCATCATCGACGGTCAGCAGATCGCCGACGCGAGCTCGGGATTCAACTCCCAGCAGTCGCGTTACGAGGTCAGCCTGACCTTCGACACCGCGGGCAGCAACACGTGGGCGCAGTTCACCGCCGCCAACATCGGTAAGCAGGCCGCGTTCACCCTCGACTCGCAGGTGGTCAGCGCCCCGGTCATCCAGGGTGCAACTCCCGCCGGTAGCGCCACCTCGATCACCGGCAACTTCACCAACACTCAGGCGAGCGAACTCGCGAACACTCTCAAGTACGGTTCGCTGCCGCTGTCGTTCGTGTCTTCCGAAGCGGAGACCGTGTCGGCGACCCTCGGGTTCGCGTCGCTCGAAGCCGGTCTGATCGCCGGTGCCGTCGGCCTCGTCCTGGTGTTCCTGTTCTGCCTGGTGTACTACCGGATGCTCGGGGTCCTCACCGCGCTGTCGCTCGTCCTGTCCGGTCTCGCGGTCTACGCCGTGATGGTCCTCCTCGGCCGGTACATCGGATTCACCCTCGACCTCGCGGGTATCGCCGGCCTGATCATCGGTATCGGCATGACCGCGGACTCGTTCGTGGTCTTCTTCGAACGCATCAAGGACGAGATCCGGGAAGGCCGGAGCTTCCGCTCCGCCGTTCCGCGCGGCTGGGCACGCGCCCGTCGCACCATCCTGTCCGGTAACGCGGTGAGCTTCATCGCCGCCGCGGTGCTGTACGTCCTCGCGGTCGGTCAGGTGCGCGGCTTCGCGTTCACCCTCGGCCTGACCACGATCCTGGACGTCGTGGTGGTCTTCCTCGTGACCTGGCCGCTCGTCCACATGGCATCGAGGTCGAAGTTCTGGTCCAAGCCGAGCGTGAACGGTCTGGGAGCAATTCAGCAGGTGGCGCACGAGCGCCAGGTCGCTGCCACAGCGGCGAAGGAGGCGTGATCATGACCGGCACGACGACAGCGGAACGACCCACCAAGCGACGCGGAACACTCGCGGGGCTCTACACGGGTACCGGCGCGTTCGAGATCGTGGGGCAGCGCAAGCGCTGGTACATCGTGACAGCGGTGATCGTGCTGCTCGCGCTGGTGAGCATGCTCGTGCGCGGGTTCACGTGGGGTATCGACTTCGAGGGTGGCACCCGCATCCAGATGCCGGCCGTCGCCGACGCGAGCACCGAAGAAGTCGAAACGGTGTTCAGCGACACCCTCGGGTTCGAGCCGGAGGCGGTCCAGACCGTCGGCGCCGGCTCGGGCGCGACGTTCCAGATCCGGTCCGAGGCACTCGACCAGGGACAGGTCGCCGCCGTGCAGTCGGCACTGTTCGACGAGTTCCAGCCGGCCGGGAGCGACGGACAACCGTCGATCAACTCGATCAGCGTCGCCGACGTGAGCGAGACGTGGGGCAGCCAGATCACCGAGAAGGCGCTCATCGCGCTGGTGGTGTTCCTGATGATCGTCAGCGTCTACATCGCGGTGCGCTACGAACGCGACATGGCGGTCGCCGCGATCGCCGCCTTGTTCTTCGACATGATCGTCACGGCGGGGGTGTACTCGCTCGTCGGATTCGAGGTCACACCCGCAACCGTCATCGGTTTGCTGACGATCCTCGGTTTCTCGCTCTACGACACCGTGGTCGTGTTCGACAAGGTGGAGGAGAACACGCGCGGCATTCTGCACCTGCACCGGCGGACCTACGCCGAGCAGGCGAATCTCGCCGTGAACCAGACGCTGATGCGTTCGATCAACACCACCGTCATCTCCGTGCTGCCCGTCATCGCCCTGATGGTGGTCGCGGTATGGCTGCTCGGGGTCGGCACCCTCAAGGATCTGGCGCTGATCCAGCTCGTGGGCATCATCGTCGGCGCCTTCTCGTCGATCTTCTTCGCCACCCCGCTGCTCGTTACCCTGAAGGAATGGCGCGGACCGATCGCCAAGCACACCCGCAAGGTGCTGGCCAAGCGCGAAGAGGCAGCAGCGCGCGCCGCAGCCCCCGAAAGCGGACAGTTCGCCGAGACTGCACCGGCATCGGCTCCCACCGCGGTGGATCCGTCGGCCGTCCGTTATCCGCCTGCCCAGCGGGCCCCGAGGCCAGGGGCCCGGCCGACCGGAAAGCGCGCCAAGAGAAAGTCCTGATATGCCGGTGACCGAGTGGTTTCAGCGAACGCACGCCTCCAGCCGTGGGGGCCGGCCACGACGCGCGGCCGTCGGGCTCACCCTCGCGGTGGTCGCCGCTGCGACGCTGTCGTGCGGCACCGAGGAAGAACGCGTGCACTCGATCGGCTACGCCATCGACAACACGGTGACGAGCTACAACGCCAACACCGTCGACGGTGCCGCATCGGGAGCCCGGCAGGCATTCACCAGGGTGCTGCCGGGCTTCGGGTACGTCGCCCCGTCCGGTGAAGTCGTGTCCGACACGGACATCGGCACCGCCACCGCCACCGCGGTACCGGGTGATCCGTTCACGGTGCAGTACCGGCTCTCACCCGACTCCGTGTACTCGGACGGCGTGCCGATGTCGTGCGACGATTTCGTGCTCACGTGGGCAGCGGGCAGCGGCCGGTTCGTCGCGCCCGACGAGTCCGGCGCCGAGGTCAACGTCTTCGACTCCTCCCTGCGCGGCGGGTACGCCGACATCGACCGGGTCGACTGCCAGCCCGGATCGAAGGAAGCAACGGTCGTGTTCAAGGGTGGTCGTGGCGACACGGACTGGAACACCCTGTTCGGCGCCACCGAACTGATGCCGGCGCACATCGCCGCGCGGCAGGCGGGCGTCGGCGACCTCGTCGGCGCGATCAACGGCAACAACCTCGACGAGGTCCGCCGCATCGCCGACTTCTGGAACACCGGATGGGCGCTCGACCCCGGCGAGTTCGATGCGGCCCTGTTCCCCTCCGCCGGTCCGTATCGCATCGAGTCCTACAGCACCGAGGAAGGTCTCGTGCTGGTGGCGAACGAGCGGTGGTGGGGCAACGCTCCGGGCACCGACCGGATCGTCGTCTGGCCGCGTGGGACCGAGATGACGCCGGCAGCCGAGAGCGGACGCATCCAGGTAGTGGATGTCGGTGCCGGATCGATGAGCGACGCGCCGGCCGTGGTCGGGGCGGTCGAGTCGTCCACTGTCGTCTCCCGCAATCTCGAACAGATCGTGTTCGCCACCCGAGGAGTGTTCGAAAACCCCGCCGCGCGCCGCGCTTTCGCGCTGTGCGTTCCGCGCACCCAGTTGTTCGACGAACTCGGTGCCTCCGGTGAGGGAGCGGGCTTTGCGACCGGACCGGTCTCCTCACGCCTGCTGCCCACCGATTCACCGCTGTACCCGCAGACGGCAGGGGCCGCCGAGCGGTATCTGCAGCCGGATCTGGATGCAGCGCGCGGGGAACGCGACGCGTCCGGGCAGGAACGCATGGAGGTACGCATCGGATACCTCGCACCGGACGACAGGCGGGCCCGCACCGTCGAACTGATCGCGGAGTCCTGCCGTGAGGCGGGGATCGACGTCGTCGACGCCGGATCGGATTCGTTCGTCCCCTCGCGGCTGGGATCCGACGTCGATGCGGTGCTCGCGGGCACGGCCGCAGCGGCGGGTTCCGGGGGGACCGCCGCGATGGATCTCGCGCGCGCCGCACTGCACTCGGGAACCGGCAGCAACATCGGTGGGTTCGCGAACGGACGGCTCGACGAGATTCTCGACGGGCTGCTGACGGCGGGTGACCTGCAGGCCGTCTCGGGTCTTGTCGCCGACGGCGAGAGGATCCTGTGGGACGAGATGCCCACCCTGCCGCTGTTCGTGCAGCCCCGGTCGATCGGATTCGCGTCCGGTTTGACGGCCGGAGTGCCGAACGCCACCACCGCGGGTTCGGGCTGGAACATGGACCGGTGGATACTTACAGAATGAACGTTTCCCGGACCGATTCCTCCGATCTGATCGACCAGGCCGCTGCTGCCGTCACCACGCACACGCGGTGGGTCGACGATTTCCCGACCCCGGGTGTCCGATTCGCCGATCTCACGCCGGTGTTCGCCGACGGTCCGGCGTTCTCCTCGATCATCACCGCTCTCTCGTCGGTCGCTCCGGGCGCAGAACTGGTTGCCGGGATCGACGCCCGCGGCTTCCTGCTCGGCGGCGGCATCGCCCGCGACCTCGCTGTCGGCGTGCTGGCGGTCCGTAAAGCCGGCAAGCTCCCCCCTCCGGTGCAGACCTGCGAATACACGCTCGAGTACGGCACCGCCGCCATCGAGATCCCGGGTGATTCGAAGATCCTGCGCGGACGCCGGGTGCTGATCGTCGACGACGTGCTCGCCACCGGCGGCACTCTCGGCGCGACCGTCGAACTGCTCGAGCGGGCGGGTGCCGACATCGTCGGCGTGACCGTGGTGACCGAGATCGAGGCGCTGGGCGGACGCGCGCGGCTCGCAGACTACCCACTGACCTCGCTCGTCCGGATCTGAGTACTACAGTTGCGACAGGTACCGGTGGATCGGCCGTGGCCGTCGGGTGCGGACAGGATCTGTCCGGGCTTCCGGCACGCGGCCGAGATGGGAGGGTGACATGACCCAGAATCTTGATCGGTCCCAAGGTTCCGGACCGACGCCGACCCCGGCGTCGACGTCCGCGTCCCGGCGTGTGCGCGCCCGGCTGGCGCGGCGGATCACCGGCCAGCGGGGCACCACCCTCAAGCCGGTCCTCGAGCCGCTCGTCACCATTCACCGAGAGCTGTATCCGAAAGCCGACCTGTCGCAGCTCCAGCACGCCTACGACGTCGCCGAAGAGCGCCACGCGAACCAGAAACGCAAGTCCGGCGACCCGTACATCACCCACCCGCTCGCCGTCTCGACGATTCTCGCCGAACTGGGTATGGACACCACGACGCTCGTGGCGGCACTGTTGCACGACACCGTCGAAGACACCGGCTACGCCCTCGAAGACCTGACCGCGGACTTCGGGGAGGAAGTCGCACACCTCGTCGACGGGGTGACCAAGCTCGACAAGGTGGTGCTCGGCAACGCCGCCGAAGGCGAGACCATCCGCAAGATGATCATCGCGATGGCGCGTGATCCCCGGGTGCTCGTCATCAAGGTCGCGGACCGGCTGCACAACATGCGCACGATGCGGTTCCTGCCGCCGGAGAAACAAGCACGCAAGGCGCGGGAGACCCTCGAGGTCATCGCGCCCCTCGCACACCGGCTCGGGATGGCGACGGTCAAGTGGGAACTCGAGGATCTGTCCTTCGCGATCCTGCACCCGAAGAAGTACGAGGAGATCGTCCGCCTCGTCGCCACGCGGGCACCCTCGCGCGACACCTACCTGGCGAAGGTGCGCGCCGAGATCAACCAGACGCTCACCGCGTCGCGGATCGACGCCGTCGTCGAAGGCCGACCCAAGCACTACTGGTCGATCTACCAGAAGATGATCGTCAAGGGCCGCGACTTCGACGACATCCACGATCTGGTGGGTGTGCGCATCCTGTGCGACGAGATCCGTGACTGCTACGCCGCGGTCGGTGTCGTCCACTCGCTCTGGCAGCCCATGGCCGGCCGGTTCAAGGACTACATCGCCCAGCCGCGGTACGGGGTGTACCAGTCGCTCCACACGACGGTGATCGGCCCGGAGGGCAAGCCGCTCGAGGTGCAGATCCGCACCCACGAGATGCACCGGACCGCCGAGTTCGGCATCGCCGCGCACTGGCGGTACAAGGAAACCAAGGGACGCCACTCCGGCGACGTCGGCGAACTCGACGACATGGCGTGGATGCGGCAACTCCTCGACTGGCAGCGGGAAGCGGCGGACCCCGGGGAGTTCCTCGAGTCGTTGCGGTACGACCTCGCCGTCAAGGAGATCTTCGTCTTCACCCCGAAGGGTGACGTCATCACGCTGCCGTCGGGATCGACACCGGTGGACTTCGCGTACGCCGTCCACACCGAGGTGGGGCACCGCTGCATCGGGGCACGGGTCAACGGCCGTCTCGTCGCACTCGAGCGGAAACTCGAGAACGGCGAGGTCGTCGAGGTGTTCACCTCGAAGGATCCCAACGCCGGCCCGAGCCGCGACTGGCAGTCGTTCGTGGTGTCGCCGCGGGCGAAGGCGAAGATCCGCCAGTGGTTCGCGAAGGAACGCCGCGAAGAGGCGCTCGAGTCCGGCAAGGACGCGATCGGCAAGGAAGTCCGCCGCGTCGGATTGCCGCTCCAGCGGTTGATGAACGCGGATCTGATGCTCGGTGTGGCGCGGGAACTGAAGTACTCCGACGTGTCTGCCCTGTACACCGCCGTGGGCGAACACCACGTCTCGGCGCACCACGTTGTGCAGCGTCTCGTAGCGCTGCTCGGCGGCGTCGGTGGGGTAGAGGAGGAGTTGGCCGAGCGGTCCACCCCGTCGACCATCCCGACCCGGTCGCGGCAGAGCGGCGATTCGGGTGTGCTGGTACCCGGCGCACCGGGCACCGTCTCGAAGCTCGCGAAGTGCTGTACTCCGGTGCCGGGTGACGAGATCATGGGCTTCGTGACCCGCACCGGTGCGGTGAGCGTGCACCGCACGGACTGCACCAACGCCGGTTCGCTGCGGGAACAGGCGGAGCGGATCATCGACGTCGAGTGGGCGCCGTCGCCGTCGTCGGTGTTCCTCGTCGCGATCCAGATCGAGGCACTCGACCGGCACCGGCTGTTGTCGGATGTGACGAAGGCGCTGGCCGACGAGAAGGTCAACATCCTGTCCGCCTCCGTCACGACGACCGGCGACCGAGTTGCCGTGAGCCGCTTCACGTTCGAGATGGGTGATCCCAAGCATCTCGGTCACGTGCTGAACGTGGTCCGCAATGTCGAGGGTGTCTACGACGTATACCGGGTGACGTCCGCGTCCTGACCGGTCACGAGCGGGACTCGGTTACCGAGACTCGCTTACCGAACAAAGGTGTCGTCGGCGCGTCAGCGCACCGCGCCGATGACGACCGGCGTGATCGGCGCGCCGCCGCCGAGTGGATTGGTGCCGTCGTTGCCGCTCGCGGCGGCTGCGTCGAGTACCGGCAGGCCGGCGTCGGCGACGCGCCCGAACACGGAATAGTCCGGGCGTAGGAGCGAGTCGCCGAGGAGCAGGAAGAACTGGCTGCCGTTGGTGTCCGCGACGCCGGTGTTGGCCATCGCGACCGTGCCCCGTGGGTAGACGACCGCGAGGGGACGATACGGCTCCCCGTCGTAGGACTTGACCGGATACTCGTCCTCGAACGTGTATCCGGGTCCGCCCGTACCGGTTCCGCTCGGATCACCACATTGGTAGAGGTGACTGCCCGGGTCGTTGGACAGGCGATGGCACGAAGTTCCCGTGTAGAACCCTCGTTCGGCGAGACTCACGAAACTGTTGACGGTGCACGGCGCCAGCGCGCGATCGAGAACCAGTGGAACCGGCCCGGCCGAGGTGTCCAGCGTCAGATTCACGACGCCGGCTGTGGAGGCGGTCGGCGGTGGTGGTGTGACAGCGTTCTCCTCCCGTTCGGTGTAGGTGCAGGCGACCGTCGGCGCTGCGGGTGGCGGTACCGCCGGGAGCGGGGGGAAGACGGACATGTCGCGCGGCGCTCCCCGTGTGCTCGACTCTCCGGCTGCGAGCGACGGGGACGTCCTGCCGTCGTCGGCAGCACACCCGGTCGCCAGAACTGGCACCGCGGCAACGCATGCCGCCAGAAGGAGGCGGAGCAGAAACGGGCGCACGGAAGTGTCGAGGGTCACAATTCGGGGAGCGTAGCCTACGTCGTCCCGAACGGATAGAGACCACGTGTCGTCTCGACGGACGACAGACAAGCGCCGAAAGATCGCCGATGAGTTCTTGCCGCCGAGCGGGTCTGTACGGGGGACATCCGGCTACGTCAGGAGGCGCGATGCGCACGCTCGCCGTCACCCAGAACATCACCCTCGACGGCTCGATCGAGATGCTGGACGGATGGTTCACCCCGCCCGCCGACGTCGACAACGCGGACCTGCTCGAAGAATCGCGTAGACAGGACGCCGCCGCCGACGCGTTGCTGCTCGGGCGGCAGACGTTCGAGGATTTCCGGGGCTACTGGCCGTTGCAGCGCGATGATCCGGCCGGGATCGCCGCCTACCTCGACCGGGTGGACAAGTATGTGGTCTCGTCGACCCTCACCGAGCCTGCCTGGCGCAACACCACGATCCTGGACGGGGATCCGGTCGCATGTTCGCGCACTCAGGCAGCGTCCCGGTCTCGACATCGTGGCGGCGGGCAGTATCACGTTGTGCCACAGCCTGATCCGAGCCGGTCTGGTCGACGAGTTCCGCTTGTTCGTGTACCCCGCCGTGCAGGGGCGCGGCCGTCGGCTGTTCCCCGAGGGATACACCCGAGGGGGACTGCGCCTGCTGGAGTCCACCGCGTTCCGCGGCGACATCCTTTTCACCCGTTACGCAGCGGCGTGACCGGCCCCGGACGAGACGGTCGCCCGCCCCGAAGTGGGGGGCGGGCGACCGGTTCTTTCCTGGAACAGTCGGATCAGCTCGAGACGGTCACCGATTCGATCTGCACACCGCGGTTCGGAGCGCCACCGCCGGCTGCCATCGAGCCGTCGTCACCCTCGGCTGCCACTTCCTCGATCACGGCGAGTCCGGCTTCGTCCACGGTGCCGAACACCGTGTACGACGGCGGAAGCTGCGAATCCGCGTACACCAGGAAGAACTGGCTGCCGTTGCTGCCGGGACGGCCCGTGTTCGCCATCGCGACGGTGCCACGCGGGTAGATCACCGGCTGCCGAAGCTGGGCGTCACCCTGCTGGTACAGGTTCTCGGGGTACTCGGTGTCGAACCCGTATCCCGGTCCGCCCGTGCCGGTGCCGGTGGGATCTCCGCACTGCAGCACCTGCAGACCGGGAGAGGTCACCAGCCGATGGCACGGTGTGTCGTCGAAGTAACCCTGCTCGGCCAGCGAGACGAAGCTGTTGACCGTGCACGGAGCTTCCGCCCGGTCGAGTTCGAGGCCGATCGGCCCGACGCCGGTGGTGAGCGACACGCCGACGGTTCCGTCGGCGGGTACGTCGGTCGCTGAGGGAGCGTTCACGTCGCGGGCAGGATCACCCGACGGGGTGTACGTGCACGACACCGGATCCCCGCCCGTGGGACGCTCGGGCAGCGTGCCGGTGTACTCCGGCGACTGCGTCGCACCGCTCGCCGCCGTGGCGGATCCGGACGTGGCGGCGGCGTTGTCGTCACCTCCGTCGTCGGAGCATCCGGTCAGGATCAGTGCGAGACCCGCGCCGACGGCGAGGGTGGTACGGAATCGAGTCATCAGTCCATCCTGACCGAGGTGAGTGTCGTGGCTGCGGCGGGGGCACCATCGGCCGCCCCACCGGAGACGCCCGCCTCGGCGATCTTGTCCAGCGTCGCCAGTCCGGTCTCGTCGATCGTGCCGAACACCGTGTACTGCGGCGGAAGCACCGAATCGCCGTACACCAGGAAGAACTGGCTGCCGTTCGTGCCGGGGCCGGCGTTGGCCATCGCCACCGTCCCGCGCGGGTAGATCACCGGTTCCTGGGATGCCGGGTCGTCCGCCGCGTACTGGTCGGTGGGGAACTCGTTCGCGAACTGGTAGCCCGGTCCGCCCGCGCCGCTGCCCGTCGGGTCGCCGCACTGCAGAACCGCCAGTGACGGCGACGTGGTCAGGCGATGGCACGTCGTGTCGTCGAAATAGCCCTGGCTCGCGAGGGACAGGAAGTTGTTGACCGTGCACGGCGAATCGCTGTTGTGCAGCATCAGCCCTATGTTGCCCTGCGACGTCTCCATGCTCACGCTGATATCGGTGTTGCTCTCACCGGTGGTCATGATGCCCTCGGTGCGCGGCGGCTCGACCGGCTTCGCCGGTTCGCCTCCGTCGGCGGGGTACTCGCAGTTCACCGTCTCGGGCAGCGGCTCGGAGCGGCCCGCGGGCAGTGCCGGGTATTCGCTGTCGGCCTCGGTCGTCGTGTCGGCTGCGGACGCGTCCGTTGCGGTGTCGTCGCCACTTCCCGCGACACCCCAGAGTGCGAAGCCTGCCGCGACGACCACCACGACCCCGAGCGCAGAGAGCGCGATCGTCGTGCGGCGGCGCTTGCGCTCGCGTTCGGCCCTGCGCTCGAGCTGCCGTTCGAGTTTGCGTTTCGCAGCATTACGCCGCTGTGCGTTGCTCGGCACTGCAGTTGTCCTCCCGTGACCCGATCGATGGTGTGCCCGCGCTCCGGGGCCGAGTCGAGTTTGCCACCCCAACCTGAGAGCGAAAGGACGGGGCGCTGCGCCTACTCTGTAGGAGACCGCGAATACCCACACCCGTAGGAGCGATGCTCGTGCTCGTGACCGGATTCCCTGCCGGGATGTTCCAGACCAACTGCTACATCCTCGCGCAGGACAACGCGAAGGAGTGCGTCGTCGTCGATCCCGGGCAGGATGCCGCCGAGCCACTGGTGGAATTCCTCATCGGGTCCGATCTCGCTCCGCGCGCCGTACTGCTCACCCACGGCCACCTCGACCACATGTGGTCCGCGCAGACCGTCGCCGATCGCTACGAGATCCCGGTCTACATCCATCCCGGCGACCGCATGATGCTCACCGACCCGCTGCAGGGGATGGGATCGAGCCTCGCGCCCTTCCTCGACGGGGTCGAGTTCGTGGAGCCTCAGCAGGTCGTCGAGTTCACCGACGGTGACGAGATCGAGCACGCAGGTATCGAGTTCGTCGTCGACCACACTCCCGGGCACACCCAGGGCTCGGTGGTTCTGCGCACCCGCACCACCACCCCGGACGGTGCCGAGTTGCAGGTCGCGGTCACCGGCGACACCCTGTTCCAGGGCTCGATCGGCCGCACCGACCTCCCCGGCGGCAACCACGAGCAACTCCTGGATTCGATCGCCCGCAAGTTGCTCGTCCTCGACGACGCCACCGCGATCCTTCCCGGACACGGCGGGTCGAGCACGATCGGCCAGGAACGTACGTCGAACCAGTTCCTCGTCGGCCTCCCGCAATCGCGCTGACGGCTCCGCGCCGCCGGCACCACCGAACCCCCCTCGAGAGAAAGCAGTACCAGTGAGCAAGGCCTCCACGTTCTCGGCGCCCAAGGGTGTGCCCGATTACGTTCCCCCGCAGTCCGCGGAGTTCGTCGCGGTGCGCGACGGCTTGACCCGCGCTGCGCGACTCGCGGGGTACGGACACATCGAGTTGCCGATCTTCGAGGACACCGGCCTGTTCGCACGTGGTGTCGGTGAATCGACCGACGTCGTCTCCAAGGAGATGTACACCTTCGCCGACCGGGGTGACCGCTCCGTCACCCTGCGGCCGGAAGGCACCGCCGGCGTGATGCGCGCGGTGATCGAGCACGGTCTCGACCGCGGGCAGTTGCCCGTCAAACTGTCGTATGCAGGTCCGTTCTTCCGGTACGAACGGCCGCAGGCCGGCCGATACCGTCAGCTTCAGCAGGTGGGCGTCGAGGCGATCGGGGTGGACGATCCGGCGCTCGACGCCGAGGTCATCGCCATCGCCGACGCCGGATTCCGAAGCCTCGGTCTCGACGGGTTCCGGCTCGAGATCACCTCGCTCGGCGACCACACCTGCCGTCCCCAGTACCGGGAACTGTTGCAGCAGTTCCTGTTCGGCCTCCCGCTCGATGAGGAGACCCGCCGGCGCGCCGAGATCAACCCGCTGCGCGTGCTCGACGACAAGCGGCCCGACGTCAGAGCGATGACCGCGGATGCCCCGCTCATGCTCGACCACCTCTCCGACAGCGCGAAGGCCCATTTCGACGAGGTGCTCGGACATCTCGACGCGCTCGGCGTCCCGTACGTGGTCAACCCCCGCATGGTCCGCGGACTCGACTACTACACGAAGACGACGTTCGAGTTCGTCCACGACGGACTGGGCGCCCAGTCGGGCATCGGTGGCGGCGGCCGGTACGACGGTCTGATGGAGCAACTCGGCGGGCAGGCGCTGTCCGGCATCGGATTCGGGCTCGGCGTCGACCGCACGATCCTCGCGCTCGCAGCCGAGGGCAAGACCGCCGGCAACCCGGCCCGGTGCGAGGTGTACGGCGTGCCGATGGGTGACGCGGCGAAGGCTGCGCTCGTTCCGGTCGCCCACAGCCTGCGCGCGGCGGGCATTCGCGTCGACCTCGCCTACGGCGGTCGCGGTGTCAAGGGCGCGATGAAGGCGGCGGACAAGTCCGGCGCCGTGGTCGCGTTGGTGCTGGGGGAGCGCGAACTCGAGGCCGGAGAGATCGTCGTCAAGGACCTCCGCAACGGTGAACAGCAGACCGTCGCGCTCGCCGACGTGGTCGCACGCGTGGGTGAGGTCGTTGCCGGCGGATGACGGGCGAGGCGACTCGGCCGCGAGGGGCCGGGGTGGTTCGCCCGCAGCGGTATCGCTCGATCTGATTCCCGCACGGTTGCTGCGGCCCCGCGTCCGGAAGGTCGCGCTGGCGGCGCTCGCCGTCGGAATCCTCGCGGGTTTTCTCGTCTACCTCGTCGCCCCGTTGTGGGCCGCGGTGCTGGTGGGTGTGCTCGTCGCGGGCCCGCCGACGGTCGGAGCGTTCGCCGCGACCCACCGTCATCTGCGGATCGAGGGCACCGTCGTCACGGTCTCGGGCTTGCTCCGTTCGCGCAGCGTGGATCTCCGGCAACTGGCCGGGGTAGAACTCCTCGTGCGGGTGGGCAGCGTGTCGCAGGCCGTGTTGCGCGTCAACGACGGAAACCACGGATTGGTGACCGTCCCACTCGCGCTGTACGCGGGCGAGGGAGGACGTGAACTCGAGGTGCTCGCACTGCGCACCCTCGCCAACGCGCTCGCCGCGAGCGAACTCGCTCCGGCCGCAGCGATCTCGTCGGTACTGGTGGAACAACTTCGAGCCGAAGCCCGGGGTGCGGGCCTCGCGGAACGCCCACTCTTCCGGGCGATCTCACTCGCGCGGGACGCGGGCCGGGTCCCACAGACCACCCTCACCGACCACGAGGTGGCCTCGCTCGTCGACTGAGCGGCTCATCACTCGGGAGGTTCGAGAATCCAGGTGTCCTTGGTTCCGCCTCCGCGGGCGGAATCGACGACCGTACTTCCCGTCGGGGCCACCCGGGTGAGCAGCGCCGGCGCAACCTGGGCACCGACCGACGCACCGTTGGGGCGCAGATGCACGAATGCCCGCAGGTCGACGGATCGGGGCTGTAGCACCTCGCCGTCGAAAGTGGGATGAGTGGACATCGGCACCACCTCGTGCGCGATGAAACGCTCGGGGTGGGTGAGCAATTCGAGGTGACGCCGGTCGAGTTCGGCAGCGTCGGCCTCGGGTCCCACCGTGATCTCCGCTTCGTCGCCGCCTTCGACGGGCCGGACGACGAGTTCGTCGAGATGGGCGAGGACGTGGTCGCGCTGGGCGCGATCGGCACACACCCACGTGAAGACCTGGTCGAGCAGCGGTCGCTGACCGAGGTAGTACTCGATCATCGCGGGCACGTACCGGTAGACGGACTTGTCGTCACCGACGCCGTTGCCCAGGGCATTGGCCAGGGTGAGAGTGCCCGCACGTACCGCGCCGAGCAGACCGGAACGTAGCGGACGCCCGTCGTAACCGGCCGACGACAGTAGCGTGTCCTCGTCGACCCGGCTGTAGAGCACGTCCACCCGCGTGAACGACGGTCCGTGCTGGACGTACACGACGTCGTCGCGCACGACGAGTTCGCCCGTCTGCACCAGTTCGATCCCGGCGCGGTCGGCGAGCATCGCGTGTTCGAACCATGCCGGATCGTGGCCGCCGGCACTCAGTACGGCAACGTTGATGTCGTCACCCGCTGCCGGGGGCGCAGCGTCCACGAGGGTGCGGAAGACCAGATCGGAGGTGCTGTCGACATCCACGATCCCGGTGGCAGGCCAGAGGTCGCCGAGGAAACGCCGGGTCATCGACCGGTGCGCCATCGCATATCCGGCCCCGGTGGGACGGCGGAGGTGATCTTCGAGCACGACGAAGCGATCCGGGCCCGTACACGCTACGTCGACCGCGGAGATGTGCGCGCGAACGGCACGCCCGAGCGAGGCGTCTCCGGTGCTCCGGTAGCCGCGGGCGAGATCGAGAACGCCCGGTGGAATCACGCCCGCCGCGACGATCTCCCTCCGGCCGTAGATGTCGACGAGAAAAGCGTTCAAGGCGATGGCACGCTGTTCGAGCCCGCGTTGGAGGTCCTGCCATGCCTGTGCTGTGAGGATCCGGGGCACCACGTCCATCGGGAACGGCTGCGGACTGCCCTCACCCCGGGGACGGAAGGTGACCATCTCCGCACTCTGGGTGTGCGCGATCGCGTCCTGCGACATGCGTAGCGCGGTGGCGCCGAGACGCGCGAGCGATTCCAGCGGACGCAGGTAATGCGCCCGCGGCGCACCGTCGCTGCCGATGGCTTCGTCGTACGGCGCCTCGTCACGCGCCGGCGGGTACCCGTGGAGCAGCGCACACGGTGATTCGGTGCCGGTGTCGGCCTGCTCGACGTCACCGGCCGTCTCGGCGAGAAGATGATCGACGGCGTCGGTCAGCTTGCCGCGGCGACGCAGCGCCCTGCGCTGCCGAGCGGACGAACTTCCGAGCGCGGCAGCGTCGCTCGCGAGTTCCGTCACGAGTTCCCAATCGCCGTTGTCTTCGAGTTGCGGCCGCAGGGTGCCGACGAAGCGCGAGAGAATGTCGGCGGCGGGGCGAGGGAGTGCGGCACCGAGGTCGACGAGGTCGCCTTCCATGCCGCTTCTCGCCGCGCGCCACATCGCTGCCCGGACGAGGGTCGGCGACGGCACCGGCGGCGGATCTCCTGCGCGCAACACCGCGATCTCACGATCGACGAGGGCGCGGTACAGGCCGGTGATCAGCGTGATGGTGTCGACCGAGGGGCAGCTGTCGCACACGCGCAGTTCGAGGGTGGGTACGTGCGAGGACGGACGCACATCGAAGTACACCATTCCCGGATCGGTGATCACTCCGCTCGATACCAGATCGGCGACCAGCCGGTCGTACTCGGCGGCCGACGACACCGGCGCGGCGGGCCCGGTGGTGGGCCAGCGGATCCACATCAGTGGCCGGACGCTCGCGTATCCGGTGTCGGAACCGTCCGGCCAGAACGGGGAACTCGCGCTGAGTGCGAGGAACAGTGGCAGGTGCGGAGTGATCCGATGGGCCACCCGAACCGCCTCGTCGCGGTCGAAGATCTCGACGTGGACCTGGGTGCCGCAGATGAGCTGTTCGCGTGCGAGCAGTTGGTACTCGGTGAGCATGCGGTGGAACCGGGGAGTCTCGCTGACGCGGATTTCCTCCGGCACAGCCAGAGGCGCCGATCCCGCCGCCGCCACCCCCAGACCCATCGTCGCGGCAGTCGACACCAGCAGTGCGCGCTTGGCCCGGAGGTCTGATCGCAGGGCTGCGAGATCGGTGTGGACCGCACTGTTCGCTTCCACGACGCACCGTTGCATCTCCTCGACGAAACCGGCGTCGGAGAGGCGGGCGAGCAGTTCGGGTGCTCGCGGCACGAGACGTCTCGTCCTCACGTCGATGAGCTGAAACTCCTCTTCGACCCCGATCTGCCTCGGATGCACATCGACCACCCTCACGACGGTACGCGCGAGGAGCTTCGTCCCGGCGGCGCTTCGGAAACCGGTCGGTCACGAACGGAACGGCCCGTTACACTGCCCGTCACCAGGAGGGATCTCCGCCGATCACGGCGGGCGTGACCAGCGGCAGGTGTCCCACGACATCCGTGGTCGTCGCCGCGGCGACGAGGAATCCGGGGGTGGTACGGGACGAGGCCTCGGCGTCCTGACGCGTCCCACCGGTCATCGGGAGGGCGCCGACCCCCGGTCCGCGTCCTGCACTGCCCCCCGCGCCCGTCCCGCCCGTGCCCGCCGCCGCCGCGGCGGACGGAACCGGCGCGATCGGGACGGCCGAATGCAAGCCGGCGGGGCTCGAGCCGGAGACTCCGTACCCGACCGGTGCCCCGAAGCCGGACGAGACACCACTCCCGGCAGCAGCGCTCGGCATCGTCTGCGCGAGGACGTGTGCCGCAGGGGCCGACGGTGCGTAGGCCGTCGGGATGGTGGACGCCTCGGCACCCGGGACGCCAGCGGAACCCGCCATCGCGGAGACCGCGCCCGTGACCGTCGACACGGCGTCGGTTGCGGCGCCGGAGATCGCCCGAGGGTCGGCGAGCGCAGTGGCCACCGGGGCGGGTACCGGAATCGGCGTGGTCAGGGCACTCATCGCACCGGTATGTACCGCGAGTTCCCCCCGGGTCCGCGCGACGACGGCGAGTGCAGCGTGCAGATGCTCGACCGCGGACGCGAGGAGGGCAGCCTGGCCGACCGGCGTGATCGCCACGGGTGCCGCAGCAATCGCAATCGAGACGAAAGAGCTTGCGATGCCGGTCAACTCGATGTTTCCTCGCTCCACCGTGGCGGTGGCTGCGCGGGTCACGTCGCCGATCCGGTCGCCGCGGTCGGTGAGTTCGACCGTCGCCTGCCGGGCGCGGAGACCGTGGTCGGCGGCAGCATCGGCGGTGGTCCCCTCCCACGATTCGGGAAGAGCGTGAAGTGCGCTGCGCCCCAGGGCAGTCGCGGTTTCCAGCAACCGTGATGCCTGCTGCAGCACCGTGGAGGGATCGAGGGCCTCGACGATCCCGGTGCCGAAGAGCGACCCCAGTTCGGTCAACGGGCGCAGGATCTCCTGGATCTCGGGCAGGACCGGTACCGGAATCGAGTGCAGGAGTTCGGTGAGCGCGTTCGTGTCGGGCAACTGCGGGAACTCGCCGGAGAACGGTACGGGCCCTGCGATCACCGGCAGCGGTGCGTCCAGGAGCGGTCCGGCCGGAGACGCGCGGAGGGCGTCGAGCACGGTCGGGGGCGTCGGGGGAGCGGCTTGCACAACCTGGTTCACAGCGCCCCCGTTGCGTGCGTGAGTGCGTGAGCCGTTGCGCCATCGGCGATTTCGTAACCTGCCGCCGCCTCGTGCGCCGCGACCCCGCAGGATCCGTATGCGAGAGCGAGCTGAGCGACGGCCCGGCTGTGTTCGGATTGCGCCGCACCGAAGACGGCGAGGAACTCTGCGCCGATCAGCCCCAGAGCCGGGCTGAGCGAAGCGATGTTGGCGTGCAGGTCGATCGCACCGGCGTGCGCGACACTTTCGGCAGCCTGCAGATTCGTGGTGCCGAATGCCCTGATTCCATCGGGCACCACCCGGATTTCGGCACCCGGAAACAAACCGCTCATCGAACCCCCCTCGAAGATCAGTGTGCCGAGCACTGTAGCTCGAGGTGCCGACGTCGGCGAGACGACGTGGCGAGCGTCCGGCCGTCACGAATTTCGGGACCTCGATGCACCTCCCGGGCTCGACCGGATTCGTTGCGGACCTGTCACAACGACGGGTTGGGACGGATGAACCGTTCGTCGATGTCCCCGATCGACCGCGCGCCCGTCAGGGCCATCGTGAGGTCGAGCTCGGCGACCACGTTGCGGATGACCTCTTCGACGCCCCGCTGTCCCGCGATCGCCAGCCCGTACATGTACGGGCGGCCGAGCAGTACCGCGTCGGCGCCGAGTGCGAGCGCCACGACCACATCGGCTCCGGTTCGTATTCCGCTGTCCAGCAACAGGGTCGGTTCTCGCCCCACGGCAGCGCGGATCTCGATCAGGGCGTCGAGGGACGCGATCGCCCCGTCGATCTGGCGTCCGCCGTGGTTCGACACGACCATCGCGTCGACACCGAGATCGACGGCGCGGCGAGCATCGTCGGGATGCAGAATCCCTTTGAGCACGATCGGAAGTTTCGTGCGGTCGCGCAGCGTCGCCAGATGTTCCCAGCTCAGACCGGGATTGGAGTAGATGTCGAGGAATGTCTCTGCGGCAGCGCGCGGCACCGGCGAACGCAGGTTGTCGAGGAATCCGCCCGGATGGTTGCGGGTCATCGAGAGCAGCGTGCGGATCGCGCCCACCGTCACGTCCGGTCGTTCCGCGACCGCGTTCCGGGCGGCCTCGATCCGCTGCCGGACGATTTCCCGGAAACGAGGATCGGAGGTGTACTGGGCGATGCCTTCCCCTCGCGCGAACGGCAACGAACCGAGTGTCAGGTCCTGGGGGCGCCACCCGAGCATCGTCGTGTCCAGAGTGACGACGACGGCTTCGGCTCCGGCCGCTTCGGCCCGCCCGAGGAGGCTGTCGACGAGATCCTCGTCGGAACTCCAGTACAGCTGGAACCAGCGTGGTGCCGTGCCCATCGCGGCGGCGCACTCCTCCATCGGACTGCAACCCTGATTGGAGAAGATGTACGGCACTCCCGTCGCGGCTGCGGCCCGGGCAATCTGCAGGTCACTGTTCCGCGCCATCAGTGCTCCGGCGCCTACCGGGGCGAGCAGCAGCGGCGACGACAACGACGTGCCCATCACTGTCGTAGCCAGATCGCGCTCGGTCACCCCGTGCGCCATGCGCGGGATGATCGCCCACCGGTCGAATGCGCGCCGGTTGTTGCGCATCGTGCGTCCTTCACCGGCGCCGCCGGCCACATAGGCCCAGGCTCGTTTCGAACTGGCGCTCCGCGCAGCGCGTTCGAGGTCGCCGAATGCGGTGGGCACCGCGGGGCGCCGGCCGAGTGCGCCGTTGCGGTAGACCACGCCTTGACGGTCTCGGCCGGGGCCTGCGGTCGCGGGAACGGCGGTGTCGGTCACGGGTTTCCTTTCTCGAGGACGGTGGTGCACAGATCCTTCCCCACATCGGGGAATCAGGAAACCGCGGCGATCGCGCTGAGCTGATCCTGTAGGGCCACGGCAATACCGTGGATCTCGGGAACGAGGTCGGGATCGGCGATGATCGTCACCGTCAGTACACCCGCGTACGACAGTGCCGCGAAAGCGACGCCGACGTTCCCCGTCCCGACGATCATCGGCGCGATCGACGTGACCGGGAGATCGCCGACCGTCAGTGGTGAGGGCGGACCGGGCAGGTCGGACAGAAACGAATTGACCAGGTGCTGGCGGTCCACGAAGAACCGGAACACCCCGAGAGCCGCCAGAGTCCGGAACCACGGGCCCGTCAACGCGGCAGACCGACCCCGGACACCCGGTTTCTGCATGCGGGTGCTGCGCGAGACGGACTCCAGTCGCTGCCCCGGTGTTCCCGTCAGCGGCACCCGCACGGGCATGACGCCGACCTGATTGCCCAATTGCCCACCGGCGTCGGCGCCACGCGCGGAAACCGGTACCGAGATCACCAGGTCGGCCGGGAACTCGCCGCGTTCGTGCAGAACCGTGGCCAGAGCGCCGCCTACGGCGACCAGCAGCACATCGTTGACCGTCGCATTCCAGCGTCGGCCCGCGCGGCGAAGCGTGTCCAGTTCCGCCTCCACCGACGCGACCGCACGACGAGGACCGGTGGGCGCGTTCAAAGAACACCTCGGGGCGCGCCCGCCGGTACCCCGTCCGAGTTCTGCCCACGCGGCCGGCAGACCCGCGACGGTCCGCGGAAGTCGCCGAAGTGCATCGAGACGTCCGACGATGTTGTCGGCAAGCAGTTCTCGGGTTCGGGGCCGTACGGCAGCCAGGTGGTCGTGCGTGAGTGCCGGCGCGTTCGGACCGTCGACGAGACGCGCCAGGATCGCCAGGCCTCCGATGCCGTCGGCCAGCACGTGGTGCATCACCATCACCAGCGCCTGCCGACAGTAGGGATCCGTGATGTCCGTGACGACGATCGCTCGCCACAGCGGCCGGGCGCGCGGCAACGGCCGCGTGAGTGCGTCCACTCCGACGGACATCGCGGCATTCCGGTCACCGGGGGCGGGGCACCGCACCTGCGACAGGTGCGTTTCGAGGTCGAACTGCTCGTCGTCGAACCAGTAGGGGCGCCCGAGGCCGCGGACCGGTTCGATCAGGCGTTCCCGCAAGCGCCGGATCCGAACGAGTCGGTCGGCGATGGTGGATCGCAGGCTCTCCGGGCCCGGCACATCACCGCCGGCGAGGAAGATCACCGCACCGACGTGCAGAGGCGCCGGTCCGACGTCCGAGACGAGTTCGGTCAGGTCGCCGGATCCGATGCGGTCTATCCGTCTCGACTCCGCCATTGTTCGAGGATTGCAGATGTCGCTGCCTGATGCGCTTCACGCGGGTCGGCAAGTCCAGGTCCGGGTCGGCGCGACGGCGGTGAATTCGTTTCGGTACCTGCTCCGATCACCGCGTCGAGCAGCCACTCGGCACGGTCGAGCGTTGACACGTGATCGCACGTATGTTCGACTGTAGCGATGCGGTGGGCAGCTCAGGCGGTGGACGCGGATGACGGTGCTCTCCCCGGTCTCGACCGGGCGGGCCTCGTGCGAAGCGTGCAGACACCGGAGTTCGAGGGCATCACCTTCCACGAGGTGCTGTGCAAAAGCGCCCTGAACAAGACGCCCGAGGCGTCCCGGCTGCCCTTCCGGTACACGGTGAACACGTTCCGGGGTTGCAGTCACGCGTGCCGTTACTGCTTCGCGCGGCCCACGCACGAGTATCTCGATCTCGACGCCGGGCACGACTTCGACAGCCAACTTGTGGTCAAGACGAACGTGGGTGCGGTGTTGCGCCGGGAACTCTCGCGCCGGTCCTGGACCCGAGAGCACGTCGCGCTGGGGACCAACACCGATCCGTATCAGCGCGCCGAAGGTCGCTACCGGCTCATGCCGGGCGTCATCCGGGCACTCGCCGAATCGGGCACACCGTTCTCGATTCTCACCAAAGGCACCTTGCTTCGTCGCGATCTGCCGCTGTTGTCGGCGGCCGCCCGGCAGGTCGACGTGCGGGCCGCGGTGTCCCTCCCGATCGGCGACCACGATCTGCAGC
This sequence comes from Rhodococcus sp. NPDC019050, assembly GCF_055664235.1. NCBI lineage: Bacteria > Bacillati > Actinomycetota > Actinomycetes > Mycobacteriales > Nocardiaceae > Rhodococcus > Rhodococcus sp. NPDC019050. The sequence goes on from NZ_JBVOON010000002.1 coordinate 343,142, forward strand.
AGCAGATCGAGCCCGGAACTCCCTCTCCCAGAGCGCGCCTGGATCTGATCCGCGCGCTCACCGACAGTGGGCTGCCGTGTCACGTGATGGTCGCGCCGGTCATCCCGTTCCTCACCGATTCGAACCGGCACCTCGACGAGCTCTTCGCGTCCATCGCCGCCGCCGGTGCGTCATCCGTCACCGTGATACCGATGCATCTGCGCGGTTCCACCCGAGGATGGTTCCTGTCCTGGCTGTCGGAACACCACCCGGCCCTGGTGCGGCGGTATCGCGCTCTCTACGGACGCGGCGCGTACGTGTCGCCGGAATACTCTCGCTGGCTCGACGCCCGGGTCGCGCCGCTGATCCAGCGCTACGGCCTCGGTGGCAAGCCCTCGGAGCACCGAGATATTCCGAGTGCCTCCCACACTCGTGATCGCGAGCCGGTGGACGCTGTGGGCGCTCCCACCCTGTTCTGACGCTTCTCCCGCCGGAAAGCGTCGTCCCGTCCGTTGTTGCGGTGTACCCTCGTCCGCGTGAACACCGGGCCGGCATCATGCCACACACGGATTGGTGATCCGGTGGAGTTCTGAACAACGTCGCGGCCCCGAATCGGCGCTGCAGCAACGCTGTTCGGGCACCACCTCGTTTCGTGAAGCGAGCACAATTTCTCCACTCCACGAATCGAAAGCGAGATCCCACATGTCCGTCACGTTCAATCACACGATTATCGCGTCGAAGGACCGCGCCCGGTCGGCGGCGTTCTTCCGCGATCTGCTCGAACTCGGTGAAGCACCGTCATGGGGTGTATTCACCAATGTTCTCCTCGACGACGGTGTCCTCCTCCAGTTCGCCGAACCGCCGGTCACCATCCAGATGCAGCACTACGCCTTTCTGATCGACGACGACCTGTTCGATCGCGCATATGCGAGATTGGTCGAAGCCGAAATCGACCATTGGGCCGATCCACAGATGCGCCGCAAAGGCGAATGCAATTCCGGGCACGGCGGACGAGGCGTGTATTTCTTCGATCCTTCGGGCCACGCCATCGAACTGATCACCCGTCCGTATCTGTAACGTCTGGGAGCGTACCGAGCCGGATCCGTCCGAAATGGAGAGTCTGATGACCGAAGCGAATGTGGCAGGAGAAATACCTCTCCGGATCATCGATGTCGTCGACCTCCCCGCGTCGGCGCTCGAGGAGTTCTACGACGACATTCTGACCCCGTCGTTCCCGGACGAAGAACTGCTCACGTCCGACGATCTGGCGGACGCTCTTGCCGATCCAGGCAAAGGCATGTTCGCATCGGTCGCGCTGACCGATCGGAACGAGGTCGTCGGTGGCGCAGTGGGCCAATGGTTCCCGGAATGCAGGGTGCTCCTCACGGTCTACCTTGCGACGCACCCGGGGCGGCGGGGCGGCGGAATCGGCCGGCGAATACTGCGCACGGTGACGGAGGACTGGAGGCGTCGCTTCGATCCGCTCCTCGTTCTCGGCGAGGTGGAGGATCCACGTCACCATCACGACCGGGGGTTCGGAGATCCCGGACGACGGCTGGCCTTCTACGCGAGTGAGGGCGCTCGCGTGATCGACGTCCCCTACTTCCAGCCGCGCTTGCGGCCCGAGGAGGTGCGGGTCCCCGATCTGCTGCTGATGACGTTCGCCGTCCACGAGCAGTTCGGGCTCGGCTCCACCGTGGATTCGGCGCCGGTCCGATGCTTCCTGGAGAAGAATCTGCTGTCGAGCGAAGGAAGAATCAGCGACGACGCCGAAACCGAGGCGCTCTGGGAGGCCCTCAGCGATCCGGTCGTCGCGCTCCTCGATCCCGACGACGTGCTCTCCGAGCCCTGAGAAGGTGTTGTCTACCCGGGAAGGTCGAGCTGGAACTTCTCCAGCACGGTACGCGCTTCATCGGTGATCGGGCGGCTGCCGCCACTGATCGCGGTGCTCACGTCGACCGAATCCGCGAGCGCGACACACCGGTCGTGCTGGAAGAGCGCTGAGCCCACGACCAGCGACGATGTCCCGACGCGGAGGATTCCCGTCGCCACGACGACCTCGTGGGGATAGAAGACCTCGGCGAGATAGTCGATCTCGATGCGTGCGAGAACCGCACGTTCGAACAGGGGACTGCCGTGCGACGGTGCGACCGCTTCCACGATCATCACGCGGGCCTGTTCGAAATAGCGCGCGATCGAGATGTTGTTGATGTGCCCGAGCGCGTCGGTGTCGCTGAACAGCGGCGTGAGGGTGCGCGTGATGGGGTAGAGGTCGAGCGAGGTGCGTCGCGGATCGGGTACCGCCTTCAGGTATTCGGTTCTCTGGCGGTACCCAACCTAGCGGCCCGTGCGGTAGGGGCTTTCAGGCGAGTCGGCGACGTTCGAGCAGGCGAGTCCGCATTTCGGTGAAGGCGTTGCCCATCGCCGAGACCTCCTCGGGGGTGAGCACGTCGAACATCGCTTTGCGCACTGCCGCGACGTGCCCCGGGCTCGCCTCGGTGAGGACGGCCGAACCGTCGTCGGACAACTCCGCCCAGGCGCCGCGTTTGTCGGACTCGCACCCGACACGACGTACCCATCCCGCCTTCTCCATCCGCGAGATCGCACGCGTGATCCCGCTGCGGGTGGTCGTGCTCGCGTCGGCGAGATCGCTCATCCTCATCCGCATGCCGGGAGCCTCGGAGAGAAGGACGAGAATCTCGAAGTCGGCGAAGGAGACGCCCGCATCGCAGAGCAGTTGTTTGTCCAGTTCGCGGAACAACATGCGCGTGACGTCCAGGTAGGACCGCCACAACATCTGTTCCTCGTCGCTCAGCCATTTGGTCGCCATGACCCGAGTCTAACGCAAGTAGTTGACTACGCAACGAAATTTATGTCACGCTGGCTGTGGAATCAACGAAGTGCCCCGGCGCAGCATCGCCGTGGACGGAGGAGGTCGGGATGACCGGCAACGACAACATCGATGCGGCGGGGGAGTTCGAACGCCGACGCGACCGAATCCGCTCCCGTTACCTCGCACCCGCGGCCACCAGGCCGGAGTCCTCGGCGCGGGGCCTGCATCACACCGCCCTGCTGAGCAGCGACGTGGAACGCACGGTGCAGTTCTACCAAGGCCTGCTCGAATTTCCGCTCACCGAACTGATCGAGAACCGGGACTATGCGGGGTCCTCACACTTCTTCTTCGACATCGGACATCGAAACCTGCTGGCATTCTTCGATTTCCCCGGTCTCGACCTCGGCCCGTACCGGGAAGTCCTCGGAGGGCTTCACCATGTGGCGATCAGCGTGGAACCCGATCGCTGGAACTACCTGCGCGGCAAACTGATCGATGCCGGCGTCGAACTCGCCGAACACTCCGAGGTCTCGCTCTACTTCCGGGACCCGGACGGAGCACGACTCGAACTGATCGCCGACCCGCTCGGAGAAATGTACGGATCGACGGTGCTCTGACCGGTGCCGTCGTCCAGCCCAAGCTCTCGCCCGTCCTCGATCGGAGGCACCTGACCCCATGAGTAACCTCGACGCAGACCCTACCGAGATCCGTTGTCGTGCCGACGATCTCCCCGTCGGTGACGCACGGCATCCCCACGTCGAAATCATCACCTCGCGTGAGGTCCCACTCGGTGGTCCCCGCGCCATGCCCGTCCGCCGCACGCTCCCGCAGCGTCAGCGCTCTCTGATCGGCGCATGGTGCTTCGTGGACCACTACGGACCCGACGATGTCGCCGCGACCGGCGGTATGGACGTCGCACCGCACCCGCATACCGGCCTGCAGACCGTCTCGTGGCTGTTCACCGGCGAGATAGAACACCGCGACAGCCTCGGTGTGCACGCGATCGTCCGTCCCGGGGAGGTCAACCTCATGACGGGCGGTCACGGCATCTGCCATTCGGAGGTCTCGACGCCGTCCACGTCGACCCTGCACGGCGTCCAACTGTGGGTAGCCCTGCCCGACGCCGCACGGAACACCGAGCGCGACTTCCAGCATTACGTGCCACCCGCCACCGAACTCGGCGGCGCGAGGGCACGGGTGTTCCTCGGCACACTGGCGGGTGCAACCTCGCCGGTGACCACGTTCACGCCTCTACTGGGGGCGGAAATCGTCCTCGACCCGGGATCGACGGTCGTTCTCGACATCGATCCCGGCTTCGAACACGGGGTCCTCGTCGACACCGGATCGGTCGCGCTGTTCGGCACGCCGTTGTCGCGCGCCGACCTCGGATATGTGGGGACCGGTGTTCCCTCGCTGACGATGACCAATACCGGCGACGAACCCGCGCGACTGATCCTGCTCGGCGGTACGCCGTTCGGCGAGGAAATCGTCATGTGGTGGAACTTCGTCGGCCGCGACCACGACGAGATCGCCGCCTTCCGGGACGAATGGGAACACGAATCCGAACGCTTCGGCACGGTGGAGGGCTACGTGGGCGCCGTCCCGCGCCTTCCCGCACCGAAGTTGCCGCAGGCCCGCATCCGCCCGCGCCGCAATCCGCCCACTGCGAACCCACTCCGCTCCACCCAGGAAGAGAAACGATGAGTACCACAACGCACGGCCCCGTTCTCGACGTCCGACGCGCGGACGCCCGTGACAAGACCAGGATCGGGTGGCTCGACTCCAAGCACTCGTTCTCGTTCGGTCACCACTACGACCCGGCCAACACCCACCACGGGGTGCTCATGGTCAACAACGACGACATCGTCGCGGCGGGAACGGGTTTCGATACCCACCCGCACCAGGACATGGAAATCGTGACGTGGGTACTCGAAGGCTCACTCGTCCACCAGGATTCGACCGGTAACTCCGGGGTCCTCTACCCGGGCCTGGCCCAGCGCATGAGCGCGGGCACGGGAATCCTGCATTCCGAGAAGAACGATTCGTGGCGTATCGACACTGCCGCCGACCGCCACGACAACCCGGTCCATTTCGTCCAGATGTGGGTACTGCCCGACGAATCCGGCATCACCCCGGGCTACGAGCAACTCGAGATCGACAACGAACTTCTCTCGGGCGGACTGGTTCCGGTCGCATCGGGCATGAAGGCGTACGCCGATCACTCGGCCATCCGCATCCGCAACAAATATGCCGCGATGCATGTCGCACGAGTGCAGCCCGGACACCCCGTCGTTCTTCCGGACGCGCCGTACCTGCACGTCTTCGTCGCGCGCGGTGAGGCGGCACTCGAGGGTGTGGGGCCACTGGCAGAAGGGGACGCCGTGCGGATCAGCGGTGGTGGAGGACAGCAGGTCACCACAGCCACCGGCGCAGAGGTCCTCGTGTGGGAAATGCACGCCACCCTGGGGCAGCCCGGAGCCTAGGTATTCTCGCCCGGCGCCCTCACCCCTGCGAGCCGGGGGAGGACCGCTGATAGGTCAGCTCCCAAGCGCGGGTTCCGCAGCCCACCCGGCGCCAACCGTCCCCGTCGATCCGGTGGGTCAAGTCGGTAAGGCTCTCGGTCATTCCGGGAGCCCATTGCTCCTGCGGCGGTTCCGGTCCCCACACGCGCGGCACGGGAAAGGTCCGGCCGTAGTAGCGCGGTTCGCCGTCGACGATCCCCACGAACCGCATGTAGGCGTTGCCGGACTGTGAGGGCAGGGTGGCGAGAAGCGCAGCCCACCACCGTCGGGCGCCTACCTCTTCGAGTTCGACTCGCAAGGTCTCCGTGACGTCTGGCATCAGATCCCGGTCCCTCCGGCTGGGGTTTTCGCAAGCTATCACTCGGGGCCTTCCGGCGCGCCCGAAGCGAGACGGTCACGCCGAAGCGGTCGTACGCGGGGTCGTAGGCTCGTGTGGTGAACGAACCGTCGACCGACCTTGTTGCCGCCGCAGTCGCCTTGCTCGAGGAACGGGGCGCGTTGACGGGAGACCAACTGGCCGCCGCGCTGTCGGCGGACGGATTCGGGGACGCGGCGATGCTCGCGACGGCCCTCGAACTGGGCGACGCCCTCGATGATCCACGCGTCATGCACCTCGCCGACGGCAGGTTCGTCACGCCCCGGAACCTGCTCGAAGGACGCATCTGGACACACCGACTCACCGCCGGGGAGATCTCCGCGGACGCCGTCGAACTGTTCGATGTGATGCTGCCGGTCTGCCTGCCGAGCGCCGATCCGGAGATACGCGTCGCGATGCCCGGTGAGGAGTCCTTCGACGAGCGGGGATTGCCCGGCGTGTCCTGGGCAAACTTCGGGGTTCTGATGTTCCCCGAAGGGTTCCTCGCCGACACCACCGTCGGTGACCTGATCGCGGTGACATGCGTCGGCGGAGAACTCGTCGTCGATCCGCATCCGAATCAGAACGCCGGCCGCGGGAGCCTGGGGCACTGGATGATCGACCGGGCCGCGCTGTCGGCGGACCCGGACGACGCACTGTATCCGGACACCGATCTCTTCGTGGCCCTCGCGGACGACAACGACCTGGTGCGCGACGAGTGCCTGCCCCTCGGAGAGCAACTCGAAGGCGCGGGACTCGTGCGCGACGGCTACCGGCTGGTGCGGTCCGGAACGGTCACCGCGAGCCCGACCGGTGGATACCTCGTCGAAGTCGCCACCGAATCCTTCTCCAGGGCATTCGGGCTCGACAACCGTTCCGCGCGAGGCGCAATGGCGTTCCTCGCTCTCGCGGGCTCGCTCGCCGTCGGCAGTGACAGTGCCGCCACCGTCGACTCTCATTTCGCCGAGCCGGGAGACTTCGCCGGCCTGGCAGAGCCGCAGGTCGCGCGGCTGTGTGTGGACGAGGCACTCGGGCGGTTGGATTTCGATCCGCGCGTAGTAGCAGAAGCCGCCGAGCAGGTCGCCCGCCGTGGACCGCGGGACACGCTCGCCGGTGCGCTGTGGATCGGTGGCCGGGCCGCACAGGCTCACGGTGAGATCGGCGAGGCCGAACGACGCTACGAACTCGCCGTCGCCGCGAAATCGGACTTCGGGCCGGCGCTCGAAGACCTCGCGACGATCGCCGCGGTGAAAGGTGATGCAGCGGGTGGACTTCGCCTCCTCGAACGTGCCGACGGAGGCACCGAGCACAGCATGTATCCGTTTCTCCGGCGCTTCGAGCCGGCCGAGCATCCGGAACCGGGACGCAACGACCCGTGCTGGTGCGGATCCGGCCGCAAGTACAAGATGTGCCACCTCGGCCGGGCCGACGCCACCCTGAGCGAGCGGGCGGTGTGGCTGTACGCGAAGGCGAGTCTCGTGCTCGACGAACCGCGGTGGACAACGGTGCGCGCGGAACTCGACCGCGTGGCCGGGACGAGCGCGGACGAATCGGAGACGAGCCAGCTCGTCGCCGATGTCACGCTGTTCGAGGCGGGCGCATTCGCAGAGTTCGTCGACAACTGGTCGGCGCTGCTCCCGGCGGACGAACGCGAGCTGGCGCAGACGTGGAAGGGTGCGGCCCTCGAGGGTTTCGTCGTCGACGCGACGCGGCCGGGCGAGGGACTGACGGTCCGGAATCTGCGCACCGGAGAAACTCTCGATGTCCAGGATCGCACCGTCTCGGAGATTCTCGACGGTGCCACCGTGGTCGTGCGGGTGCTGCCGGTGGGGTCGGAACGGCACAGTTACGGTGGCGTGCACGTCGTACCCCGGGAGCGCCGGGAGAAGGTGCTCGAACTTGTCGCGGACCCGAATCCGGCTGCGGACGATCTGATCCGAGCACTGACCTCCGGGTGAAAACGGAGGCGTGTCTACTTCGCCGAGGCGAACAGGTCGCTCACGGCATCGGTAGCGCTGGCGCAGCGAACGTCGTCGGCATGCAATTGGTGCATGAGAGTCGCTTCGGTCGGCGAGCAGATCCCGTCGAGCACGTTCTCGGACACCACGGCACAGGTGATGCAGCCGGGCGCATATCTGCGGGTCGTCTGCCAACCCTGTTGAACTGCCATCGCACGCACGGCCGCCCATTGGGAAATCTCCGAAGCATCGGGAAATCCCACGAACAACAGGCGTCGCTGGGATGTCTGCATGTGTCGAGCCCCTGTCATGTGCTGTATCTCAGAGCGGTGCGGTATGTGCAGTGATCGGAAAGTGACGTTCCGCACATGCCGTACCCGTGTGAAAACTATGACAGACCCGAACCCCTACTCGCCGGTACGGCGTGTCGTGTCCGGGAACTCAGCGAACGAACAGGTGGGCGACATCGGGAGACACGACGAGGGGCCACCGTGCCGGTGTTTCCGGTCGGTGGCCCCTCGTGGCGTTCGGAGTCGAACGTGTCCGTCGGTCAGGCGGGCACGGCGTCGGTCGGCAGCAGTCTGGCGAGCACGTCGGCGAGAGTGATCAAGCCGACCACGCGGCCGTCCGCTGTGACCGTGGCCAAATGGTTGCGCGTCTCCCGCATCGTGCGGAGCGCTTCGTACACCGCGACGGACGAGTCCAGTGTCAGGGCCGGACGCATCAGATCGGCAGCGGTGACGCCCTCTGCCGCCTGCAGACTGTCGCGCACGTGCACGACTCCGTCGACATGCCCGTTACCGCGCACGAGCAGTCTCAGGTGGCCTGTGCTGCGCGCCTTCTCCTGGATCTCGGGCGCGGTGGCCTCGGGCCGCACGCTGCTCGGCGGCGAAGGCGTGACGATGTCGCCGAGGGTGAGCGCTTCGAGTTCGAGCGCGCTGGTCAGGTGACCGTGGTAACGCTCGTCGAGCGTGCCGACAGTGGCGGAATGCTCCACCAGATGCCGTAGCGCGTCGGAGTCCTGGCCCGTACTCACCTGATCGACCGCGTCGACACCGACCTTGCGCAGGCACCAGTTCGCCAGGTGGTTCAGCTGGACGATGACGGGCCGGGTCAGCCACATGAACGCGCGCATCGGGATGGCGAGCATGGTCGCCGACTTCTCGGGATGTGCGATAGCCCAGGACTTCGGCGCCATTTCGCCGACCACCAGGTGCAGGAACGTCACGATGATCAACGCGAGCACGAACCCTGCGACATCGGCGAGCCACAGGGGCGCACCCCATGTCTCGAACAGGGGAGTGAGCCAATGGTGCACGGCAGGCTTGGTCGCCGCACCGAGCGCCAGGGTGCACACCGTGATACCGAGTTGCGAACCTGCGAGCAGCACCGACAGTTCCGACGCACTCCTCAGGGCGGCGCGGGCCGAGCGGCTGTCCGGTGCCGCGTCCTCGAGCCGATGGCGCCGTGCGGCGATCAGCGCGAACTCGACGGCGACGAAGAACGCACTGGCCGCGATCAATCCGACTGTGACGGCCAGAACCACCCACGGATTACTCATCGTCCGTCGCCTCCTCGTTCTTGACGGTCACGTGCAGTGAGGCAGGCACGTGCTTGTCGATGCCGCGAACCTGCGCGACGAGCGTGCGACGCGGTGGCCGCTCCTCGTGCACCAGGTCGGCGGGATCGGGATCGAGAGGGATTTCGACGGTGTCGCCGACTTCGGGCAACCCGCCGAACTCGGTGATGACCAATCCGGCAAGCGTCTCGTAGTCACCTTCCGGCAGTTCGTGTTCGAGCGTGCGGCTCACCTCGTCGAGGTGGGCATCGCCGCGGATCAGCCAGCCGTCGCCGTCACGAACGATGACCTCGGCGGAGACCGCCGGATCGTGCTCGTCAGCGATCTCGCCCACGAGTTCCTCGGCGATGTCCTCGATCGTGACCACGCCGGCGAAACCGCCGTATTCGTCGATCACCAGAGCCATCTCGTCGTTCGCGGCGGTCAATTCCTTCAGAACGTCCGGCAGGGGCAGCGTCGCGGGGACGATGACCGGCGAGCGGCACACCGATGCGGCTGTTCCCGCCTGGGCATGCACGTCGAGAAGGTCGTGCAGGTGCACCACGCCGCGCAGATCGTCGGACGATGTGCCGACCACCGGATACCGCGTGTGCCCCGTGCTCATCTTGGCGAGGATGTCGCTCACAGGTTCGTCGAGGTCGACGACGTCCACGTGAGCGCGCGGGATCATCGCGTGTTCGGCGGTCCGGGTGGGGAAGTCGAGGATGCGATCGAGCAGCGTCGACAGTTCCTTGGGGAGTTCGCCGGCGTCACGCGATTCGGCGACGATGTGCTCGAGGTCGCGCGGTGTCGCCGAATGCTCCACGTCGTGGACGGGTTCGATGCGCAGCGCGCGCAGCAGCAGATTGGACGATGCGTCGAACAGGCGGATCAGCCAGCCGAACAGCTTGAGATAGATGGTGGTCGACAGCGCCAGCCACCGGGCGACCGGTTCGGGCCGCGCGATGGCGAGGTTCTTCGGTACGAGTTCACCGAAAACCATCTGGACGACTGTGGAGAAGAGCACGGCGAGGACTGTGCCGAATGCCACGCCTACCGCTGTGGGGATGCCGATTCCGCCGAATGCTTCGCCGAGTCCCTTACCGATGAGGGGTTCTGCGACGTAGCCGACGAGAAGGCCGGTGACGGTGATACCGAGTTGCGCACCCGACAACATGAAGGAGGTGCGTCGTGTGACGGACAAGGCGCGGGCCGCGGCGGTGTCGCCGCTTTCGGCGCGGGATTTCAAACGCGACCGGTCGACCGCCATGTAGGCGAATTCCTGGGCTACGAAGTAGCCGGTCACGGCGGTGATGGCCAGAACGACGGCGATACCGAACGCGATTCCGAGGGCGGTCAACACGGGAGGATCCGGTGCTCGGTGACGGGGTGATCGTCACTCTTGGGCGGGATGGGTCTTCGAGGTTTGCGCTTGGCGCGACTCATGGCTCTCTCTGGTAACTCGCGGACAAAGGGTACTCACAGAATATGACGGATGCCCCGTCCGCAAAGTTCCCTCCGTGCCGCAAATGCGATCTCCCGCACACCGGTGCGCCACCGTCGGCCGTGCTCTGTGCCGGGACCCGACGACATCGCCCGCCCGGGCCACATCAGGGGTGTGAACAGAGTCAGGGCTGTGAACAGAGTCAGGGCTGGGAGGAGAACAACCCTTCGTACTCCGGCGCCGACGGCGGTGGGGTCTGGGGCACCGATTCCGGCGTCGGGTCGTCGTTCGGGTTGCCCGGCTGCAGGAAGAGCGGTCCGGTGAACTCGGAGTCGTTGCTCATGCCGTCCTTCTTTCGGTGCTTCGGCCCTACCGGCCGGTTGATCGTCACCCACGGTGAGAGGTGTGGGCGAGGGGCCGGGACGGTGCGGGATCACTACGACCGCGATCCGCGGATGTGGCTGTGGAGCATCGGTGTTGCTCGGTCGCAGCGGGGCGTGGGAGCACCTTCCGATGCGGCACACCATATACGCCGGGGCGGACAGCGGCGGCGTGACACGGCGGCCGCGATCGGCCCGCCTAGACTCTTTCGGTGCAAACCGTGTCAGAAACCCTCCGATCACCGCGACGCCTCACCACCGAGGTTCTCGCCGGTTTGGTGACCGCGTTGGCGTTGATTCCTGAAGTGGTGTCGTTCGCCGTCATCGCCGGAGTGGATCCGAAGGTCGCGCTCTACACCTCGTGCATCATGGCGATGACCATCGCATTCGTCGGGGGGCGGCCCGCGATGATCTCCGCCGCCGCCGGAGCGACGGCATTGGTGATCGCGCCGCTCGTGGCCTCGCACGGGCTCGACTACCTCATCGCCGCGGTGTGGCTCGCCGGTGCCCTGCAGATCGTGCTCGCCGTCGCAGGGGTGGCGAAACTGATGCGGTTCATACCCCGCTCGGTGATGATCGGGTTCGTCAACGCGCTCGCAATTCTCATCTTCACGGCGCAACTGCGGCACCTCTTCGGGGTGCCGTGGCTCGTGTACCCCATGGTCGCGATCGGGATCGTCATGATCGTGGTCATCCCGAAACTGACGACTGCGGTGCCGGCCGCGCTGATCTCGATCGTCGTTCTCACCGGCGCAGTGATCCTGTTCGGACTCGACGTGCCGGATGTGGCCGACCAGGGCGATCTTCCCGGCGGTTTTCCCACGTGGATGATCCCCGACGTTCCATTCACCACGGAAACGCTCGCGATCATCGCGCCGTACGCGGTGGGTCTGGCGCTCGTAGGACTCATGGAGTCGTTGATGACCGCCAAACTGGTCGACGAGATCACCGACAGCCGGTCCGACAAAACCCGCGAAGCATGGGGCCAGGGCGTCGCGAACTGGGCCGGCGCACTGTTCGGGGGCATGGGCGGCTGCGCGATGATCGGGCAGACCATGATCAACGTCAAGGAGGGACGCGCACGGACCCGGATATCGACGTTCCTCGCGGGCCTGTTCCTGCTGCTGCTGTGTGTGACCGTCGGGGACGTGGTCGGGGCCATCCCGATGGCCGCGCTGGTGGCGGTGATGTTGGTGATCGCCGTGACGACGCTCGACTGGCACAGCATCGCGCCCCGGACACTGCGACTGATGCCCCGGAGCGAAACCCTGGTGATGCTCGTCACCGTGGGCGCAACGCTGGCCACCGACAATCTCGCGATCGGTGTCGTCTCGGGTGTGCTCACCGCGATGGTCGCCTTCGCGCGGAGGGTCGCTCACATGATTCGCGTCGAGACGGTGGACGAAAGCCCGGGGACCCGCACCTACCGGGTGTCGGGTGAGTTGTTCTGGGCGTCGAGCAATGACCTGGTCCACAGTTTCGATTACGCGGGCGACCCCGAGCATGTGGTCATCGATCTCACCGATGCGGAGGTGTGGGACGCCTCGACCGTGGCGACGTTCGATTCCGTGCAGCACAAGTACGCGGAGAAAGGGAAGCGTGTGGAGATCGTCGGGCTCGACGGTGCGAGTATGGAACGCCTCGAGCGACTCTCGGGAAACCTCGACTGAAGAATCGGGCAAATGCCGTAATAACCACTGCCCGTGTCGATCTCGGCGCGCTCATGCTGCGAGAGCGGGGGAATGCGGTAACAATGGGAATGCAGTGACAGACGTTACTGGTCTGACCGATGTACACCGCCTGATAGGAGAAGCACCATAATCGATTTGGCCTTCCTCGCAGAGTTCTTCAGCAACGCCTCCTCACTCTTCGCTGCCTTGGACTTCTTCTCCGGTTCGGCTGAGGCCGCCGGTCTGTAGCAGGCTCGTATGGCAAGGGCCCGTGGGTTTCGACCCACGGGCCCTCGCCGTTCAGCCACCGGCTGTCCGGTCATCCCCCCAGGTGTGCGACGGTCGCGTCGAGGGTGCTCGCCACGAGTTCGAGGTCGGTCTCGGTGTGCTCCCGGTCCTGCGGCAACTGCTGCCGAAGTTCATCCCGCGTCACGACGACGAACGCCCGAGTCCGCTCGTCGGTGTCCGCGCTGTCGACGGTATGGAACCGGCCCTCGTCGAGAACGAGCACGGGGTCCGGGGAAGTGGCGTCGAGCAGGTCGCGCAGATCCGCGGCCGTCAGATGGGTTGACACATCGTCCTCCTGAATCGAATTGGCAGTACTTTCGGGCGTACCCGAAGACGCACCGAGCGAATCGGAGGACGCAACAAGGGGTGGGCGCCACTCGCTTCGGCTGAAACCGCTCCGCACCGCGACACTTCGGTTTACATTTTGCGGAACTGTTGGAATTCGACCCGGCAACGACCGCAGGGGGATCCAATGGGTACAGCTTCGCGACACGCCACCCGGTTCGCCGTCACCGCGGCGTGCATCGCCGCTGTTGCTGTCGGAGGTGCCGCAACCGCGGCGGCGGATGAATGGCCTCCGATGCCGGACTATTCCACGCCGTTCGTGCCGTACGAGACCAAGAACTTCCTGACCCCGACCGATCCGGCCTACTGGAATCCACTCGTCGCGGCGGAACGACTCACCTCGCCTTTCGGCACGAGTACCCGCATCGTGTGTACCGCGTTCAACGGCGTCACCTATGACTGCTGGCAAGCCGACGAACGCGGCAACCCGCACAAGCTCGTGCGACTGCCTGTCAATTTGGTCAAGTCCCCAGAAGTGGTGTAGCGCTGCGTGACCCCGTCAGTCTCAGGCGCTGAGTGCAGGCATGGTGTCCGCTCCCATCTCGCTGTCGGTGTCGGTGACGGTGTTCAGACGGCATCGAGCCAGCACGTCGAGGCCGAGATAACGTCGGCCTTCGAGCCATTCGTCGGTCTGTTCGGCCAACACCGCACCGACCAGACGGACGATCGCGTCCCGATTCGGGAAGATCCCGACCGCGTCGGTGCGGCGCCGGATCTCCTTGTTCAGCCTCTCGGTGGGGTTGTTGGACCAGATCTGACTCCACACGTCCTTCGGAAAGGCGGTGAACGCCAGGATGTCTTCTCGGGCCTGCCCGAGATGCTCGGCCACCGCGGGGAGTTTGTCGTCGACGTAGTCGAGCAGCCGGCCGAACTGGGCATGCACCGAGGCGGCGTCGGGCTGGTCGTAGACCGAATGCAACATCGCCTTCACTGCCGGCCACATGCTCTTCGGACAGATCGACATGAGATTGGCTGCGTAGTGCGTCCGGCAGCGTTGCCACACCGTGCCGGGCAGATTCGCCGCGATCGCCTCCCGCAGACCGACATGCGCATCGGAGGTCACCAGCCGGACCCCACCCAGGCCCCGGGCGACCAGGTCGGCGAAGAACTCGTTCCACGCCGGTCCGGTCTCACTGGTGGCCACCCGCATACCGAGCACTTCACGGTGACCGTCCCCGTTCACACCGGTGGCCAGCAGCACGACGGCCCCCACGACACGGCCGCCTTCGCGCACCTTCATCGTCAGCGCATCGGCGGCGACGAAGGTGAACGGCCCGGCGGTGTCCAGGCGCCGATGCCGAAAATCGTCGACGATCTCGTCGAGCTCGGTGGCCATGCGCGAGACCTGCGATTTCGACAACGAGTCGATGCCGAGGGTCTTGACGAGTTTGTCCATCCGGCGGGTCGACACGCCTGCGAGGTAGCAGTCGGCAACCACGGTGATCAGGGCGGATTCGGCACGCTTGCGGCGTTCGAGCAGCCATTCGGGAAAGTAGGTGCCCGTGCGCAGTTTGGGGATCGCGACGTCGACGGTGCCGACGCGGGTATCGAGGCTGCGGTGGCGGTAGCCGTTACGCCGGGTGGTGCGCTCCGATGAGCGCTGTCCCCATTCGGCGCCGACGACCGCGTCGGCATCGGCCGAGAGCAGGGCGTTGATGATGGTCTGCAGCAACGTGCGCATCAGATCCGGGGAGGCTTCGGCCAAGGCCTCGCCAAGCAGGCCGGCAGGGTCGACAATGTTCGGTGCGGTCATCGTGATGCTCCGATCGAGAGTGCTGTGGAAGGTTCACTCGAAAGGATCACGCGGTGGCCGTGTCTCGTGGAGGCGAATCCGCCAACGAGACGAGGACCGCGTTACACCACTATCCGGGACTCAACTGTCAATTTTCCCAGCGTGACCGGCAGTTCGATGCCGGGCGGCGGCCCCGGGCACTACGTCTATCCGGGCTTCATCCCCGGTATCTGAACCACGGTCGCCGATCGTCGGCGTTCGACTGCGCCCGCGCGCGGCGGGCGATTACCGTCGAAGGCATTGCGACGAAGGGCGGCCGGTCATGACGTCGAGCAGCGAGTCTCCGCGGGTGGTGGTGGGCGTCGACGGGTCCGATCCGTCGATCAATGCGCTTCGATGGGCAGCGCGACTTGCACCCGGCCTGGGCGCGAGTATCGATGCGGTCGCCGCGTGGCAATTGCCGAACACATACGGCTTCGCGGCTTATCCCGAGGGGTACCGCCCCGACGATGACGCGGCGTCCGTCCTGAAAACGGCTCTCGTCGAGGCGTTCGGAGAGAATCGTCCTCCGGGGTTACGCGAGCGAGTCGTCGCGGGGAATCCGGCACAGGTTCTCACCGAAGCGAGTAGGGACGCGACGATGGTCGTGGTGGGCAGCAGAGGACACGGTGGGTTTGCTGGGCTGCTGATCGGTTCGGTCAGTTCGTATGTCGCCGAGCACGCGGCGTGTCCCGTGTTGGTGATCCGCCGAGGTGCCCGCGGCCTGGGAGAGCCCGTCGATAAGCCGACCGCCGATCGATGAACTCGAAATGGCCCCGTCCCGATGTTTCGGCTCCACGCCAAACCGCCGTGTACGCGAACCCGGTGACGAACCCGCTGCCCAGACCGAACGTGAGGTTCGTGTCCATGGTCGCGTGCAGGTCCAGCCACGGACGTCCGTCGGTGTCCTTCACCAGGAACCGGGTTTCGCCCGGAACTTCCATCGGGGTGCCGTACGGCGTCGGTTCGGGTGTGTCGCGCAGACTCACCACCTCGAACGACACGTCCTCGAACCGGGTGCCGTAGCGGTCGCGGGACCGGTGCAGCGCGGTCGTCATCAGCGGAGCACCACCGATCGAGTACCGGCTCAGCAAGATCTGGTTGTCGGCGTCGAGATTGACGATCTGATACACGAAGTAATCGAGGGGCGCTTTGACCGACGAGGGAAGTGGGGCGTCGCGCAGCAGGTACGGACTCGGGCACGCGCCGTACTCGAACGAGCACAACCCTTCGACGTCGACCGTGTTGCCGCCGTGGGTGATCGTGCCCGCATATTCGGTGAGCAGACCGAAGTGTTTGTAGACCGGATTGCGGAAGAACCACGACACCTTGTCGGTGTTGGTCAGGCGCAACGAGATGTCGACGCTACCGAGGCGACCTTCGAGAAGGAAGTGCGGATACCCGCCCGTGAGGGTCAAGTCGTCGCCGAACCGCAGCATCGAGCCGTCGGAAGCCGCGACGAACGTGTCGTCGAAGGCGTAGTTGCCGAAGTGTGCGGGGTGTGACGCCGCGGTACCGGCGACGACGGACGCGTTGCGGCGGGGACTGCCGGCGAGGGCGTGGTCGTTGTCGAACGCCGTCGAGCCGGTGGCGCCGATCAGGGACATCATCGAGAAGAACCGGTGCGGTTCCGGGAGGTCGGGGATCATGACCCCGTAGTGGGTCCATCCCACACGCCGGGACTGCGTGTGCGGCACCAGGATCTCCGGCTCCGAAAACGGTTGCCCATCCGACGATTCGGCGGAATCGACGAGGCGAAGTGCCGAACGCAGGACGCGGTGGACGGCTCTCGAGGCGGCGCGATTCATGGCCGGGATCCTGCCACGTCATTCGCGCCGAACACGTCTGGCGTGAGTGCTCAGGCGTTCGCTCGCTCGGACCCGATCTGCGATTGCGCGAAGCGCAGCAACTCGTCGAGGGCGGTTCGGCTGCGCGTCAGACACGCGATGCGGCTGTCGAGGTCTTCGATCTCGCTCCCGAGCATGTCGGCGAACACCCGGTCGCAGTTGCGTGTCCATCGGCCTTCGAGGCCGTCTCGTTGATCGAGAACCGCCGGGATCAGACGCGTGGGCACGCCCGAGCGGACGAGGTCGCGAATCAATATCGCGCGAGCGGCGTCGTTCTCGCTGTAATCGCGGTAGCCGTTCGCGGTCCGCTCCGGGTGGAGCAGGCCCTCTTGTTCGTAGTAGCGCAGCATCCGGGAAGAGAGTCCGGTTTTGCGGGACAAGTCACCGATCCGCATATTTCTTCCTTGACCTTGACGTTGATGTCAAAGTTTAGCGTCGTGACATGACAGACGTCGACCGTTCGACCACATCCGAAAATTCCCCCACATCGATGGATTCGGCAGTATCGACGGATTCCGCGATATCGACGAATCCCGCAACGCAAGGCGGTGCCCGATCTCCGACGAAGCCGTCGCTGCCCTGGACGAAACTGATCGCGGTGACCTTCGCCGCGTTCGCCACGGTGACCATGGAGATGCTGCCGTCAGGTCTCCTCCCGCAGATCGGCCGCGGGCTGAGCGTCGAACCGGCGGTGGCCGGAACGCTGGTGACGGCCTGGGCACTGACGGTCGCGCTGACCAGCATTCCCTTGGTGCGCGCCACGATGCGTGTGCGCCGTACGCTGCTGATTCCGGCGGCACTCGGTGTGGTCGCGGTGGCGGGGATGGTGACCGCATTCGCGCCGACCTTCGAAGTCGCCCTCCTCGGACGGGTGGTCGCGGCGGCCGGGCACGGAGTGTTCTGGGCGGTGATCGTCGTGTACGTCTCCGGCATCGTCGCCTCCGATCAAATCGGACGCGCGTTGGCAATCGTGTTGTCCGGCCCGACGATCGCGGGATTCGTCGGACTCCCACTCGGTGCCGCACTCGTCGACGTCGCGGGATGGCGCGCGATATTCGGCGGTGCGGCAGTCGTGCTGGCCCTCACCGCGGGCGTCCTCGTACCGATACTCACCGATGCTCGCGATGCGACTGCTCCCGATGCGACGGACGCTGCCGGCACCGCCACGGGAGCGCGCTGGGACCGCAGCGCGATCCTGTCCGTCGGTACCGCGGTCGCTGCGGCACTCGTGCTCGTCGCGCACTTCGTGCTGTTCACCTACGTCACGCTGCTGATCACCGAGGTCGCAGAATGGGACGCCGGTGCCGTAGCGGTGTTGCTGACAGTGTTCGGCGTGGCCAGTGCCGTCGGGGTTGTGCTGTCGGGTTGGCTGTCGGATCGCTGGCCCCGGGCGACCCTGCCTGCCTCCGCCCTCGCGGCGCTTGCCGCCTTCACCATGCTGTGGGTCGCACCCGCGGTGCCAGCGGTGTTCATGGCCGCGATCGTGGTCTGGGGAGGGTTCATCGGCCTGTTTCCGCCTGCGATGCAGGTCCGGGTTCTCCGAGTTGCTTCGCCGCAATTCCGCCCGGCGGCGGGCAGTGTCGTCGTCACCGTTCTCAGTCTCGGCGTTGCGGGCGGCGCCGCGCTCGGGGGATTGATCGTCGGGTCTGGAGTCGCCGCGTCCGGAGTCGAGGGACTCGCTCCGGTCGCCCTGCTGGTGGCGGCTTTCGGTGCGATCGGACTGTTGCTGCTGTCGAGTCGTACGTGAAGGGAGGATCGCCGGCGACCGGACCACCGAAGGCGGGCCCGAGGACCTGTGACGGAAGATCTGTACGGGTGGCCCTGCAAGGGCAGGGGATCGGTGGTTCCGGTGCAGGCGAAGCCGTAGGCCTGCGTACACGCTCACGCGGGCCTACGTGGTGAAGACCGTCGCCCATGGCGCGGGGTCGTGCGGACCGGATTCGGGGACCGCGAGAACGGTCACCACGGGAACGTGTCGGGCGTGTCGGACGCCGGTGCGTCGAGAAGCTTGTCGAGCCACAACACCGCTTCGACGAGCATTTCGAGGCGGCTCATCCAGTCCATGCCCAATCCGACGGGCCCCAACTTCACCCGCGCTTCGGATGCGCCGCCGGCGAGTACCGCGGCGACGGCCTTCATGACGCTCGATTCGGGTTCCGCGACACTGCTCAGGTCGACAACCCCGCCGCCCATGGTGCGGATCGTGAGAGAGACACCCTCGCCGCCACGGACTTCCGGTCCGCACTTACTGACCAAGACGTCCGCGATGGCGCTGACGACCCACCGGAACACGCCGTTGTAGGGAGGGGGGTGCGAGTCGGTGCTGGAGATCAGCATCCCGACGGCTTCGGTCAGTTCGTTGTACGCCTTATCGTCCGCCAGGGCGAGCAGATAGCCGCCGATCTCCGCGTCGGTTAGCGTTGTGCCGGGTGATTCGTCGTTCATCCCGTTCGGGTGCCCGGGACGGTGCGATGTCACACATCTCACTTCCGCACTAGGTGCACGTCCGTTCGTAAGAGTAGTGGTCCACATCACAGGCGCCTCGTACCCTGAGGTGATGAAACACGTCAGCACCGGCCCACGCGATCTGACCGTCGATGTGGGAGACATGATCGAACTGCGCGTGGAGGAGAACACTTCCCGCGACTACTGCTGGTTCGTCAACCGGGTGGGCGCGGGCCTTGTGCTGCACGACGTCCGGTTCGTGCCGTCGAAGAACCCGTTTCCCGGGGCGGCCAGCGAGCGGGTCTTCTATCTCCACGCGAGGCGCGCGGGAAGTTGGCCGGTATCGCTGCGCATGCGGCGACTGGCGGACCTCGACGCAGACCGGGCGAACATGACCGTCACCGTGACCTGACCGGGGGTCAGCGCAACGCGTCCGGAGCGTCCAGGTTGCGTGCCGAGTAGGTGTCGCAGGCCGAGACCTGACCGGTGCGGTAGCCGGCGAGGAACCATTTCTGTCGCTGCTCGGACGAGCCGTGCGTCCACGCTTCCGGGTTGACGCGACCCGACGCGGCCGACTGGATCCGGTCGTCGCCGACCGCGGACGCCGCGGAGAGCGCGTCGCGGATGTCGGTGTCGCTGAGGGGGGTGAGGAACGGCTGCCCGGTGGACGGGTCGGGCATCTTGTCCGCGTGGTACGCCCAGACCCCGGCATAGCAGTCGGCCTGAAGTTCGGTGCGGACCGCGCCGGACTCCGGTCCGCGCGGATCTGCCTGCGCGCGCCCGAGGTCGCCGAGCTGGTTCTGGATGTGATGCCCCACCTCGTGCGCGACCACGTATTCCTGCGCGAGCGGTCCTGCACTTGCTCCGAAGCGCGTCACGAGTTCGTCGAAGAAGCTGGTGTCGAAGTACGCGGTCTCGTCGGGTGGGCAGTAGAACGGGCCGATATCGCTGGTCGCGTTGCCGCAGCCCGTCGAGGTCGCGCCGTTGAAGAGCTCGACGCCGGGCTGCACGTACGCCACTCCGGTCTGGCGTGCGAGGTTCTCCTCCCACACCAGGTCGAGGCTCGCCACCGTGCCCACGATGCGGCAGTCGACGTTCGCGTTGGCGTCGGCTCCCGTCTCACATCCTTCGACAGTCCCCTCGGTCCCGTATTCGGTGGACCGGCCGGGGTCGCCGGCGCCGAGCAGCGACGCGGGATCTCCGCCGAACAACAACGCGAGAATCAGGATCAGGATGCCGCCGGTTCCGCCGCCGAGGGCGATCTTGCCGCCGCGTCCCCCGCTTCCGGTGCGGACTCGGCCGGGGTTCATCCGTGCGCCCTCGTTGAAGGTCATCGCATCGCTTTCTCGTCGCAGTGCCCAGAAGTCGCACAAGCTTGTCACGACGCTATTCGGCATGCGTGTGCCCACCCTGTTCTCGTCTTTCGTAGGATTGGACCGACGAACCCGTCGCTGATCGTTTCGAAAGGACTTCCGTGCTGCGCACCCATCTCGCCGGCTCGTTGCGAGCCGAGCACGCCGAGCAGACTGTCACCCTCACCGGTTGGGTCGCTCGACGCCGCGACCACGGCGGGGTCATCTTCATCGACCTGCGCGACGCGTCGGGGGTGGCGCAGGTGGTCTTCCGCGACCCGGGAGTGCTCGAACAGGCGCACCGTCTGCGCGCCGAATACTGTGTCAAGGTCACCGGCGTGGTCGAGATGCGGCCCGAGGGAAACCAGAACTTCGAGATTCCCACCGGTGCCATCGAGGTCAACGCCACCGAACTCGAGGTGCTGAACGAGTCCGCTCCGCTGCCGTTCCAGCTCGACGACCAGGCAGGCGAAGAAGCCCGCCTCAAGTACCGCTACCTCGACCTGCGACGTGAAGGTCCGGGTAAGGCCATTCGGCTGCGCAGCAAGGTCAACGCCGCTGCTCGTGCGGTGCTGGCCCAGCACGAGTTCGTCGAGGTCGAAACTCCCACGCTGACGCGTTCCACCCCGGAAGGCGCCCGTGACTTCCTGGTGCCCGCGCGCCTTCAGCCCGGCAGCTTCTACGCGCTGCCGCAGTCGCCGCAGCTGTTCAAGCAGCTGCTGATGGTCGGCGGTATCGAGCGGTACTTCCAGATCGCCCGGTGCTACCGCGACGAGGATTTCCGCGCCGACCGGCAGCCCGAGTTCACCCAGCTCGACATCGAGATGGCGTTCGTGACCCAGGACGACGTCATGCTGCTCGCCGAAGACGTGCTCGAAGCGTTGTGGCGGCTCGTCGGATACGAACTCCAGACCCCGATCCCGCGCATGACGTACGCCGAGGCGATGCGCCGATTCGGTTCCGACAAGCCGGACCTGCGGTTCGGCGTCGAACTCGTCGAGTGCAAGGAGTTCTTCAAGGACACCACCTTCCGCGTCTTCCAGGCGGAGTACGTGGGTGCGGTCGTGATGGAGGGTGGCGCGAGCCAGCCGCGGCGCCAGCTCGATGCATGGCAGGAATGGGCCAAGCAGCGCGGAGCCAAGGGCCTGGCGTACGTCCTCGTGGGGGAGGACGGCGAACTCACCGGTCCGGTCGCCAAGAATCTCACCGACGCCGAGCGTGCCGGCCTCGCCGACCACGTCGGCGCGAAGCCCGGGGACTGCATCTTCTTCGCCGCCGGCGCGACGAAGCCGATGCGTGCGCTGCTCGGCGCCGCGCGCGGCGAAATCGCCCGCAAGCTCGATCTCATCGACCCGAACGCGTGGGCGTTCGTGTGGATCGTCGATGCTCCGCTGTTCGAGCCCGCCGCAGATGCCACCGCGAGCGGCGACGTGGCACTCGGACATTCGGCGTGGACGGCGGTGCACCACGCGTTCACCTCGCCCAAGCCCGAGTTCATGGACACGTTCGACACCGATCCCGGTTCGGCTCTCGCCTACGCGTACGACATCGTCTGCAACGGCAACGAGATCGGCGGTGGCTCGATCCGTATCCACCGTCCCGACATCCAGGAACGCGTGTTCAAGGTGATGGGCATCTCGGAGGAGGAAGCGAACGACAAGTTCGGCTTCCTGCTCGACGCCTTCAAGTACGGCGCGCCCCCGCACGGCGGCATCGCGTTCGGCTGGGATCGCATCACCGCGCTGCTCGCCGGAATGGATTCCATCCGCGAGGTCATCGCGTTCCCGAAGTCGGGCGGCGGCGTCGATCCGCTGACCGATGCGCCCGGCCCCATCACGCCGGAGCAGCGCAAGGAATCGGGTATCGACTTCAAGCCCGAACCCGAGACGAAGGCTCCGCCCGCCGAGGCCTGATCTCCCACTACAACGAGGCCGCACGTCCGAGGACGTGCGGCCTCGTTGTATCTCCGGGCAGAACCGATTTCGAACGCGACGGAAACGAGTGAAAAACCGAACGCTGCACCACCGTCGTGATGCAACAACCCCGCCTGTTCGACGACCACCTCGTTTGTCCTCGGCAGGAGCGGGTACCTCGGTCGGGAGATCGCGGCGCCACCCCTGGGCGCTGAAACGAAGGAGGAACCACCAGATGCCCGACGCACGCTTGATGGTCTACAAGCCCCTCGCTATGGCAGCGAGTATCGGGGGAGGTGTGATCGCGGGAGCGGTCTTCAGGCAGGTATGGAAGCGGGTGGGTTCGAACCGTCCGAAGCCGGAACCACAGGACCTGGCACAGAGCACCCGCGACGTACTCATCGCGGCCGCGCTGCAAGGTTTGATCTTCGGCGTGGTGAAAGCCGGCGTGAACCGTGCCACCGCGAAGGGATTCAAGAAGGCCACCCACGTCTCGCCGGAGTAGTCCCGACCGAGACCCAGCGCAGTGATGTGCGGCACCCCTTGCGCCGCCCTCCGGTCCACGAATACCCGTTGAGCAACTTCACCTGGCAGAGTTGACCCGGTCGCCGGTGCGACGGTCGAGCGGGTCGTGAAAGACGGTGCGCCGACGAACAGGATCGAGAGGGCGGCGCTTCATGCAGCATGTGGCCGAGGCGGATCCGATAGGGGAGTTCGGCACTCCGCTGGGTCTGCCCTACGACGAACTCCACAGTGCTCCAGGCGAGATCCGGGACCACTGGAACGAGCTCGCCGGAGTACTCGAGGGGCGCTCGCCCGCGGTGCTCGAACGGTACCGCCGTCGTGTACGCACGCTCGTCGACAACCACGGCATCACCTACAACCCGGTCGACGCCGACGGTGAGGTGACCGGTCCCGGGCGCTGGGAGATCGACGCCCTTCCTCTGGTCCTCGCAGCGGACGACTGGGAGATTCTCGAACGCGGGCTCGTGCAGAGATCGCGTGTCCTGGACGCGTTGCTGGCAGATCTGTACGGCCCGCAGCGGACACTCACCTCGGGCCTGATCCCCCCGGAGCTGGTGTTCGGCCACCCCGGGTACCTCCGAGTCGCCCACGGGGTCACCCTTCCGGGCCCGCACCAACTCTTCATCCACGCGGTCGACGTCGCGCGGCATCGCGACGGCAGCTTCCGTGCGATCCGCGACCACACCCAGGCGCCTTCCGGCCTCGGCTATGCCATGGCAGACCGGAGAGTCGTCGCCCACGCGATGCCGGAGATCTACACCACCGCCGGGCCGCGGCCTCTCGCTCCGTTCGGTCACGCGCTCAGGCTTGCCCTGCGGGATGTCGCACCCAGCGGTGTCGAAGATCCCTTCGTGGTGGTCCTCAGCCCGGGCGCGCAGTCCGAAACCGCCTTCGACCAGGCGCATCTCGCGAGCGTCCTGGGGGTGCCGCTCGTCGAATCCGCAGACCTGACCGTGCGCGAGGGGCGGTTGTGGATGCGTTCGCTGGGTTCGCTCACGCGCGTCGACGTGGTGATGCGCCGGATCGACGCGGATTACGCCGACCCCCTCGATCTCCGGCGGGATTCGCGCCTCGGAGTGGTCGGGCTCGTCGAGGTCGTCCGGCGCGGCGGGGTCTCCCTCGTCAATCCCCTCGGCAGCGGCGTGCTCGAGAACCCCGCGCTCACGGGATACCTCGGGGCCGTTTCCCGGGCGTTGCTCGACGAGGACCTTCTGCTCGAGTCGGAGGAGACCCACTGGGGTGGCACCGACTCGGGGCTCTCGGTGCTCACCTCGCGCCTGCCCGAACTGATCCTGCGATCCACGGTCACCTCGGAAACCGTCGTGGGCGAAGCCTTGACGGTCGCGCAGCGCGAAGCGCTGCTGGCCCGGGTGAAGGCGCAACCCTCGAACTGGGTCGCGCAGGAACGTGTCGAGTACTCGCACGCGCCCAGCCTCGACGGAACGAATGTCACCGCGTCGCCCGTGAGCCTGCGGTTGTTCACCGTGGCGCAGCGGGTGGGATACACCCCGATGCCCGGTGGTCTCTGTGAGGTTCTGGTGCCGGGTGTGGCGCCGGAGACGAATCCGAGAGTCGCGGCGAAGGACGTGTGGGTCCGCACCGTGGCCGGCGGTGCGACAACCGATGCGGCCGGACCGGCCGTGCCGGAATCGTTGCCGCGTTTCGCCGTGCCCCGGTCCGACGTGGTGGCCTCGCCACGTGTGCTCAACGACATGTTCTGGATCGGCCGCTACAGCGAGCGTGCAGAAGATACTGCGCGCCTTCTCATTTCGATGCGCGAGCGGTACCAGGACTACCGGAACCGCCCGTGGCTCGAGGGGAGCGACTGCTTGCCGGTGCTGCTCGGCACACTCGTGGCGACGTCGCAGTTGCGCGAAGGTGTGTCGATGGTCGACGACCATCGCAACGTCGCGGCCGAATTCCGCGCGCTCACCGAGGACCGCACACGGCCGGGCTCGCTGGCACAATCGTTCGCCGGTCTCGAACGCGCTGCCCGCGCCGTGCGCGACCAGCTTTCCCACGACACCTGGACGGTGCTGGCCGACGTACAGCGCGCGCTCGACGATCTCGCGGTGGACCCGGAGGACGACGGAGCGCAGCTGGGCGCAACACAGGCGGCGGTGCTCAACGGGATGCTCGCCCTCTCGGGTCTCGGTGCGGAGTCGATGGTCCGCGATCTCGGCTGGCATGTGATGGACATCGGCAAACGGATCGAGCGCGGCCTCGCGCTGGTGTCGCTGCTGTCGGCGACTCTCACGCGTGAGCACGCCCGTCCCACCGAACGCGCGCTCATGGAGTCGGTGCTCGCGGCAGCCGAGAGTTCGGTGACCTTCCGGCGGCGCAACACCACCGTGCGCGTCGCCGCCGTCGCGCAACTGCTCCTGTTCGACCCCGGTAATCCGCGCTCGCTGGCATACGTCCTCGACCGCTTGCGCGAGAACCTCTCCGCATTGCCGCATTCGTCGGGATCGTCCCTGCCGGAGCGCCTCGTCGACGACCTGGTCGCCACCCTGCGTCGCTGCGATCCGTCCGATCTCGAGTCCGTCACCGACGGTGTACGAGTGGAGTTCGCGCGTCTTCTGGACTCGACGCACGACGGTCTGACCGAACTCGCGGTCGTGTTGATGAAGGGGCCGTTGTCGTTGCCCGGTGGAACTCGTCCCCTCTGGGGCGGCACAGAGCGGAGAGACCTGCCATGACCGTCGCCGACGGATCCGTCGAGACCGGCGTGCGCCGGTACCGGATCGTGCACCGCACCACCTACCGGTATTCGGCCGCGGTGACCTCCTCCTACGGGCGTGGATACCTGCTGCCCCGCGAGACCGACCGGCAACGGGTGCTCACCAGTGAGGTCACCGTGAGTCCCGAGCCCGCCGACATGTCCACCGGGGTGGACCTGTGGGGCAACCGCGACCTGTTCTTCCACGTCACCGACACCCACGAGGTACTGGAAGTGATCGGCCGCTCCGAGGTCGCGGTCTCGCCTCCGGACCCCGGCCGGTTACGGACCCCGGCGTGTCTGGCCCCGTGGGAGACCGCGCGGCCGGCGGGATCTGCCGGCGCACTCGCAGTCGATTTCGTGCTCGACGTCAACCCGCCGGAGATCGACGACGACGTGCGTGCCTACGCGGAGAAGACGTTCACCGCCGGGCGACCGCTGGCCGAGTCGATCATCGACCTGACGCACCGGATCTTCACGGACTTCACCTACCGCTCCGGGTCGACGTCCGTGTCCACCCGGGTCGCGGAAGTGCTCGACGCCCGGTCGGGGGTGTGTCAGGACTTCGCGCGCCTGGCCATCGCATGTCTGCGTTCCCAGGGCCTGGCGGCGCGCTACGTCTCCGGATATCTGGCGACCGATCCTCCTCCCGGCAAGGAACGGATGGTCGGGGTGGACGCGACGCATGCGTGGGCGTCGGTGTGGCTGCCCGACGGCACCTGGCTGGACTTCGACCCGACGAACGACCAACTCGGCGACGAGCGGTACACGACCGTGGCATGGGGCCGCGACTACGCCGACGTGTCACCGCTGCGCGGCGTGATCTACACCGAGGCACAGGACAGCACCATCGAGGTGTCGGTCGACGTCGCGCCGATCGACGAAGAATTCCAGGCTCCGGGAGGGCATTCCGATCGGGGTGAGTGAAAGTCCGGAGCGGCCCGCAAACGTCGGTCCGTTCCCGGCAGCGGGATGCCGGGATACGCCGGAACCTTGCCGCAACTCCGCAGTTCGGGACGAATCGGGGGTGCTCGTCCGGGCGTGACCGGCGAAGGTCCTCGGTGGCCGAGGTCTTGTGCGAGCCCATTTTGTGACCGAGAACCTGTAGATTGGTTCGTGATGACTGCAACATTGGCGGACCCCGTGTCAGAGGTAGTGCAGGCAGCCGAACAGCTGCTCACTCGTCGTACTGGAGCGCCGGTCAAGCTGGCGGACCCCGTCGACCTCGGAGGCAGTGGCCGGTCCGTCGTGCTCCGGGTGCGAGTCGCCGCGAATCCGTTCTCGTTGCCCCGCACCCTCGTTCTCAAGCAGGTGCCGCCGTCGCGCGGAGCGGGACACGTCGACCTCCACGGGTCCGCAACCGACGAGCAGATCGCATTCCTGCGCGAAGCGGTCTCGTATCAATTCGCGACCGCACTCGCGAAAGACCACCGCCCGGGTGCGGAACTGCTCGCCTACGACTTCGCGACCCGGTTGCTGGTCCTCAGCGACCTCGGCGACGCGACGCCTCTGGCGACTCTGATGCGCAGTGGCGACACCGAGACTGTCGGCAACACGCTGATGGCGCTTGCACAGGCTCTCGGCCGGATGCATGCCGCGACCGTGGGACGAGAAGAGGACTTCGCGGCGTTGCTGCGCCGCGCCGACGTCTCGCATGTCACCGACATGGTGTCGGAACAGGCGATCGACGCGGTCCGCGGTGTGCCCGAACTTCTGGCCTCCGACTTCGATCTCACCGTGCCCGAGTCGGTCCGGGACCGGGCCGAGCGTGCGGCCAAGCTGTTCACCGGTGGTCGCCACCGCGCGTTCAGCCCGTCCGACCTGTGCCCGGACAACATCGTCGTCGGCGACGACGGCGTGCAGTTCCTCGACTACGAGTGGGGAGGCTTCCGGGACGCGACCCTCGATATCGCATTCGCGCTGACGTCCTTCCCCCTGTGCGTGTGTGCCGTTCCCATGACCGTGGAGCGGATGCGCGAGATGGCCGACGCGTGGCGCGCCGAAGTGGTCGGTATGTGGCCGCATCTGGCGTACGACGAGGTGCTGGCCGAACGTCTTCTCGACGCGCTCCTGGCGTGCGTGTGGCTCAGCACCTATCTGTTCCTGCCCGAGGACCATGCCCGAATAGCGTCGGTGCGCGAGCACGAACTGTCCGTGCCGCGCATCGAGGCGTTGCGTTCGCGCTGGATGCTGCTCGCCGATTTCGCCGCCGACGCCGGCCACGACGACGTCGCCGGACATGCGCGCGAGGTGCTCGAACAGCTCGAGGCACGCGAAGCCGCCTGACGCCCACCTGCCGGGGGCCGGCGCCGTCCGGGTCACACCGGCGGCGCGGGTTCGACGCGCGCGCTTCCGTCGGCCACCTTGAAGCCCGCCGCTCGTCGTGCGGCGGTCGCCGGGTCGGTGCGATCGTCGAGAAAGAACCACTCCATCTGCGCCGCCTCCGGGGTGACTTCGAGGACTCCGAACCCGTGGGAATCGAGTTCCACGAACCGGACGTGCCGGTTGGTGGACCGAACGACCTCTTCCAGCGCCGGCGACGCCGTGCGCGGCGGGATCCCGAGCAACTCGTCGATATTGGCCGACGTCACGGACGGCACCACGAACTCGGTGGCGACGGTGCCCGCACCGGGATAGCCGGCGGGGTCGACGGGGATCTCGGACGCCCACGACGTGTGGATGTCACCGGTCAGGAACACGACGTTGCGACGTCCCGCCCGGACGATCGCGTCGAGCAGACGCTGCCGGTCCGCCGGGTACCCGTCCCACTGGTCGGTGCTGAAAGGCACTCCGCTCGACGGCACACCGAGAAGCGCGGTCAGTGCACCGGTCGTGCGCACGTCGAGGGGAGGCAGCAGAAGCGGCGCGAGCATCACCGAGTTGCCGACCAGTTGCCAACGCGTCGGGGAACTCGCCAGGCCCGCGGTGAGCCAGGCCATCTGCTCTTTGCCGGTGATGGTGCGGCCGGGGTCGTCGATCTCTCGTCCGTCCACCGGCCGGGGCTGTCGACTGCGATACGTGCGAAGATCGAGCATCGACAGTTCGGCGAGGTCGCCGAAGCGAAGACGCCGGAACAGCCGGTCGCCCTGCCTGCGGACGGGCATCCACTCGTCGTAGGCACGCACCGAGGCGGCCTTGCGCGCAGCCCAATCGCCCTCGGTCGCCGGATCGTGGTTCTCCGCGCCGCCGGCCCAGGAATCGTTCGCCGACTCGTGGTCGTCCCACACGACGATCCACGGCACGAGTGCATGCAGACGCTGTAGGTCCGGGTCGGTCTTGTACTGGCCGTGCCGCATTCGGTAGTCGGCGAGGGTGACGATCTCGTGTGCCGGAACATGCGTGCGCACTTCGGATCCGGCCGATACCGGGAACTGTCCCGCCGCGTACTCGTACAGGTAGTCGCCGAGATGGACCATCGCGTCCAGGTCGCCGCGGTCGGCGAGATGCCGATACGACGCGAAAAATCCACCCTCCCAGTCCGCACAGGACACGACACCGAGCCGAAGCCGGTCGACGTGCGCATCGGCACTCGGGGCGGTGTGTGTGCGACCGGTCGGGGAAACCGCGCCGCCCGCGTCGAAGCGGTAGTAGTAGTCCGTGCCGGAGGCCAGGCCGGTCGCATCGACCTTCACGGTGTGGTCGGTGTCCGCTGTCGCCGACACCGATCCCGACGCCACCGTGTCGGCGAACGCGGCGTCCCGGGCGATCTGCCATCGGACGGTCGTGGCGGGCCCGGCGCCGGACCCGGGCACCGCCTCGGGAACGGGGGTCACGCGAGTCCAGAGGATCACGGCGTCGGGCAGTGGGTCGCCCGAGGCGACGCCGTGGGCGAACACGACCGGGGCGGCGGACGCACCGGGAGCGGTCGCGGCGGCGAGAGCGGAGGTACCGGCGGCGAGGGCCCCGGCACGAAGAAGTGTTCGACGCGTCACACGAGGAAGGGTCACGGCGTCGATCCGACCACGACGTAGGCCGCCATTTGGGGCAAACGGCAGATATGCACCCGAATGTCACCGTTTGTTCGCCGCGGTCCGCGCCCGCGACGGTCGGCGCGGGCTTGTAGCGTCGGAGTCGTGAGTGACGTATTCGGGACGGATGATCCTTCGGCAGCACCCGACGCCCTCTTCGAGACACCCCGCGAGGCGGAACCCGAACCGGAACCCGAGATCCGCCGTGCGCCTGCCGCGCCGACCGGCCCGGGAGCCCCGCTTGCCGCGCGGATGCGGCCGGCGGGCCTGGACGAGGTGGTCGGCCAGCAACATCTGCTGGAACCCGGCGCTCCGTTGCGGCGACTCGTGGAGGGCTCCGGAGCGGCGTCGGTGGTGCTGTACGGGCCACCCGGCACCGGCAAGACCACCCTGGCGTCGTTGATCTCCGGGGCGACCGGCCGCCGGTTCGAGGCGTTGTCGGCGCTGTCCGCCGGGGTGAAGGATGTGCGCGCGGTCATCGACGTGGCACGCCGCCGCCTCACCCACGGCGAGCAGACGGTGCTGTTCATCGACGAGGTCCACCGGTTCTCGAAAACCCAGCAGGATGCGCTGCTCGCGGCCGTCGAGAACCGGATCGTGCTGCTCGTCGCGGCCACGACGGAGAACCCCTCCTTCTCCGTCGTCGCGCCGCTGTTGTCGCGCTCGCTGGTACTCCAGTTGCAACCGCTGGGCAGCGACGACATCCGCAAACTCCTCGAGCGAGCACGGGTCGACGAGCGGGGACTCGGTGGCACGGTGGACATCACCGACGACGCGCTCGATCATCTCGTGCGCCTCGCCGGCGGCGATGCGCGTCGCGCACTGACCGCGCTCGAAGCGTCCGCCGAGACCGCGGTGGACCGCGCCGGCGACGGTGGCGCCGTCATCGATCTCGCCACGGTCGAGTCGAGCATCGACAAGGCCGCGGTCCGGTACGACCGCGACGGCGACCAGCACTACGACGTCGCGAGTGCGTTCATCAAGTCCCTGCGCGGCTCCGATGTCGATGCCGCCCTCCACTACCTGGCGCGCATGATCGTCGCGGGGGAGGACCCGCGCTTCATCGCACGGCGCCTGATGATCCAGGCCAGCGAAGAGGTGGGTATGGCGGATCCCACCGCGTTGCAGACTGCGGTGGCGGCAGCCCAGGTCGTACAGCAGGTGGGGATGCCCGAGGCGCAACTGGCTCTCGCCCAGGCCACCATCCACATCGCGACCGCCCCGAAGTCGGGTGCGGTCACGGCCGCGCTGGGCGCGGCGATCGCCGACGTCAAAGCGGGCAAGGCAGGGATGGTGCCCCCGCATCTGCGCGACGGGCACTACCAGGGCGCGCAGAAACTCGGCAACGCCGTCGGATACCGCTATCCCCACGACCATCCCGACGGTGTGCTCGCCCAGCAGTACGCGCCCGACGAACTGGTCGGAATCGACTACTTCGCGCCGACCAACCACGGCGCCGAACGGGAGCTGGCGTCGCGCGTCCCGAAGCTGCGCCGCATCGTGCGGGGGCAGCGGTAGACGGAAGCGACCCCCGTCGGACCGACCGGAAGTCGATTGCATCGGCGCGTTAGGCTTAACGATGGCCGTTTCACGCGGCCTGCAGGCCACACCGGGCAGTTCCCGGAAACCGTCACACGACAAAGGACCATCGACGTGCAGACCCACGAGATCCGTAGGCGCTTTCTCGATCACTTCGTGAAGGCCGGCCACACCGAGGTGCCCAGCGCGTCGCTGATCCTCGCCGATCCGAATCTTCTGTTCGTCAACGCCGGCATGGTTCCCTTTGTGCCCTTCTTCCTCGGGCAGCAGACCCCGCCCTACAACCGGGCGACGTCGGTGCAGAAGTGCGTGCGCACGCTCGACATCGAAGAGGTCGGCAAGACGACCCGGCACAACACGTTCTTCCAGATGGCCGGCAACTTCTCGTTCGGCGACTACTTCAAGGAAGAGGCCATCGCCTTCGCGTGGTCGCTGCTCACCGGGTCCGTCGAGGACGGCGGATACGGCATCGATCCGGAAAAGCTCTGGGTCACCGTCTATCTCGACGACGACGACGCTTACGCGATCTGGCGCGACAAGATGAACGTGCCCGAGTCGCGCATCCAGCGGCGAGGCATGAAGGACAACTACTGGTCCATGGGAATCCCGGGACCGTGTGGCCCGTGCTCCGAGATCTTCTACGACCGCGGCCCCGACTACGGCGTCGAAGGCGGCCCGGAGGCCGACGAGGACCGCTACATCGAGATCTGGAATCTCGTGTTCATGCAGAACGAGCGCGGCGAGGGGACCTCGAAGGACGACTACCCGATCCTCGGTCCGCTGCCGAAGAAAAACATCGACACCGGTATGGGTGTCGAGCGTGTGGCGTTCCTGCTCCAGGGCGTCGAGAACGTGTACGAAACCGATCTGCTCCGGCCCGTGATCGACAAGGCAGCTGAACTGACGGGTGCCGTGTACGGCGCCAAGCACGAGGACGACGTCCACTTCCGGGTGATCGCCGACCACGCCCGCACGGCCGCGATGCTCATCGTCGACGGCGTCAACCCCGGCAACGACGGCCGTGGCTACGTCCTGCGGCGTCTGCTGCGCCGGATCGTGCGCTCGGCGCGACTGCTCGGCGCCGACCGGCCCACGATGGCCGAGTTCATGGCCGTCGTCCGAGACACCATGGCGCCCTCGTACCCCGAACTGGCCACGTCCTTCTCCCGCATCGAGACCGTTGCGGTGGGCGAGGAGACCGCATTCCTCAAGACGCTCGGCACCGGCAGCAAACTCTTCGAGGGTGCTGTCGACGCCGCGAAGGCGGAGGGGCGCACCGTCCTCGGAGGCACCGCCGCATTCACGCTGCACGACACGTACGGCTTCCCGATCGACCTCACACTCGAGATGGCGTCCGAGGCCGGACTGAGCGTGGACGAAGACGGCTTCCGCTCGCTCATGGCCGAGCAGCGCCAGCGTGCGAAGGATGACGCGCGGGCCCGCAAGCACGCGCACGCCGATCTGACGGTCTACAAGGAACTCCTCGATCGTGGCCCCACCGAGTTCACCGGCTTCGGTGAACTCGTGACCGAGGCGCACGTGCTCGCGGTGATCACCGGTGGCGAACGCCTCCACACCGCAACTGCCGGGCAGAAGGTCGAGCTGATCCTCGACCGCAGCCCCCTCTATGCGGAGTCGGGCGGCCAGATCGCCGACGTGGGCACGATTACCGGACCGGGCCTGAAGATCAAGGTCGACGATGTCCAGAAGATCGCCAAGCAGTTGTGGACGCACAAGGTCACGGTCCTCGAAGGACAGGTGACCGAAGGCGATCCGGTGCTCGTGCAGGTCGACGCCGAATGGCGCAAGGGCGCGACCCAGGGCCACTCGGGCACGCACCTCGTACACGCCGCGCTGCGTGAGGTCCTCGGCCCGAACGCCGTGCAGGCCGGCTCGCTCAACAAGCCCGGTTATCTGCGGTTCGACTTCTCCTGGCCGGGCGCGTTGTCGGAGCAGCAGAAGCACGACATCGAGGTCGTCACCAACGAGGCCGTCGCGGCGAACTATCCCGTCAACACGTTCGTCACCGACCTCGACAAGGCCAAGAAGATGGGCGCGATGGCGCTCTTCGGCGAGAACTACGGCGACGAGGTACGTGTCGTCGAGATCGGCGGCCCGTTCTCGATGGAGCTGTGCGGCGGTACCCACGTGCAGCATTCGTCGCACGTCGGCACCGTGACCCTGCTCGGCGAGCAGTCCGTCGGATCGGGTGTCCGCCGTGTCGAGGCCTACGTCGGACTCGACTCCTACCGGCACCTCGCGAAGGAACGTGCGCTGCTTGCAGGGCTGTCCTCGACGCTCAAGGTCCCCTCGGAAGAGGTGCCCGGACGCGTGGAGTCGCTCATCGAGCGGCTGAAGGCGGCCGAGAAGGAACTCGAGAAGACGCGTGCGGCCAACGTGGCTGCTGCCGCCGCCGGTTACGTCGGCAAGGCGCAGCGGATCGGTGACCTCCTCGTGGTGGCGGACACGGCGCCCGAGGGAGTGGCGGGCAACGAACTGCGCACCCTGGCGTCCGATGTGCGGGGCCGACTGGGCTCCGAGCCCGCCGTGGTGCTGCTCCTCGGGAACACCGACGGCAAGGTGCCCTTCGTCGTGGCGACCACCAAGACCGCACAGTCGATGGGCATCAAGGCCGGTGACCTCGTGGCGAGCTTCGGGCCCGCGATCGGCGGTCGCGGCGGTGGCAAGCCCGATATGGCACAGGGGAGCGGATCGAACCCGGCCGGCATCCCTGCCGCGATCGACGCGGTTCGTGCCCGGCTCAGCGAGCTGGCCGGCTGAGCGTGGCTGGCCTGCCGGGCCCGGACCGACCCGGGGCCGACGACCCCGGCCGGGGACGACGAATCGGAATCGACGTCGGCAGCGTGCGGATCGGCGTCGCCTCGAGCGACCCCGATTGCATCCTCGCCACGCCCGTCGAAACGGTGCCGCGGTCGAAGGAGCGCGGTCCCGACGCGCCGGATATCCGGCGCATTGTCCAAATTGTTATGGAATACGAGGCGGTGGAGGTTATCGTCGGGCTGCCGCAGACGCTGCGCGGCGAGCCCGGCAAAGCCGCGAAACTGGCGAGCGACTTCGCTCGGCGCATTCGTCGGCAGCTACCGGATGTTCCCGTGCGCATGGCCGACGAACGTTTCACCACGGTCACTGCGGCGCGTGCCCTCCGCGAGAGCGGGGTGAGCGCGAGGGGCGCGCGGCCGGTGATCGACCAGGCCGCGGCCGTGGCCATTTTGCAGGGTTGGTTGGACGAGCGGAGCGCAGCAGTGAACGAAGCCGACGGAGACCGCGGGGGAAGCCGGTGAACCGACACGGGCAGTCCGACGACCGTTCCGACAACACACGGCAGGGGTTGTTCTCCGATCCGTACGCCGGCAACTACGGCGGATCCGCCGAGCGGGGCGCACAGGGCGGCTACCGCTATGACGGGCCACCACCGCCGCAGCCCCGTCCGTCACGTTCGCCGGACGACGACGAGACGAACGTGCTGCATTTCGAGGAGGGCGTCTTCGACGGTCCACCTCCCGGTCAGGCGCCCGGCCCGAGGTACGCGCCCGACCCGAGGTACGCGCCCGACCAGGGCTACGCACCCGATCAGGGGTACGCACCCGATCAGGGTTACGTAGCCGATCAGGGCCGGGGCGGGCCCGCCTACGCCGACGACGAGTACGCCGAGGGCTACTCCTACGCGCAGCGTGAGGGGTACCGCTACGACGACACCGGCGACGAGTACGACCGCTACGACGACACCGCCGACGGCTACGACACGTCCGACGGCTACGACACCTCCGACGGGTATGCCGCCGCAGACGACGACGTCGACTCGGACCGTTACGAGGACGAGGATCCCTCCGAGACACGGGCAACGCCCGCTGTGGTCGGAGCAAAGGACGGCCGGGGCAAACGCGCCGGGGGTGCGGACGCCCGCAAGAAGCGTGGACGCATCGTCGGGTCGCTGGCCGCGGCTATGGTGCTCGTCGTCGTGCTGGCTGGTGGTTACTTCGCCTACACGAAGCTGACCGGACCCGATCCGGCACCCGACTTCACCGGTCCCGCCGGCCCGGAAGTGGTGGTGCAGGTGCAGCCCGGCGACACAGCCCAGGAAATCGGCACCGAATTCGTCGAGAAGGGTGTCGTCGCCAGCTCTGCGGCGTTCTACGAAGCGGCCGTGCAGAACTCCGGCATGAACGCCCTGCACCCGGGCTACTACCGGGTGCCGACCAACGTCCCGGCGGTCGACGCGGTGGCGGCGCTGGTGAGTGACACCAGCCGCGTCGGTGCATTCGTCGTCTCCGAGGGCCGGCAGCTCCACGACATCCGCGACGTCAACACCGGCGCGGTGCGCAAGGGCATCTACACCCTCATCTCCGAAGCGAGCTGTTACGACGACGGTGGCACGCCGAGCTGTCTGACCTACGAGGAACTCGAAGCAGCGGGCGCGAGCCCCGACCTCGACGCACTCGGAGTGCCGGAGTGGGCACGCGACGCGGTCGCGAACGTTCCCGATCGGGCACGCCAGCTCGAAGGGCTGATCGCGGCAGGAAGCTGGGATATCGATCCGAGCGCGGAACCGATCGAGGTCCTGCGCAGCCTCGTCTCCGCGAGTGCCGCCAAGTACGACGAGACCGGCATCACCGCGGCTGCCGCCAAGGTCGGTCTGACGCCGTACGAACTGCTCGTCGCCGCGTCGCTCGTCGAGCGGGAAGCACTGCCGGCGGACTTCTCGAAAGTCGCGCGCGTGATCCTCAACCGCCTGGAGATCGGGCAGATGCTGCAGTTCGACTCCACGGTGAACTATGCACTCGACGAAACGGAACTCGCCACCACCGACGCGGACCGCGCGCTCGTCACCCCGTGGAACACCTACGCGAGCGTGGGCCTGCCCGCGACACCCATCTCGTCGCCGAGTATCGGTGCCCTGCAGGCGGTGGAGAACCCCGAACCGGGGGAGTGGACCTACTTCGTGACGATCGACGACAAGGGCACGACCCTGTTCGCGAACAACTACGAAGAACATCTCGTCAACACCGAAAAAGCTCTGGAAAGCGGAATTCTCAACAGTGGTAGATGACCCGAACCCGGGCGTCCGCAAGGCAGCGGTCCTCGGAAAACCGATCGAGCATTCCAAGTCACCGCTGCTGCACCTCGCGGCGTACCGGGCACTCGGGTTGACGGGGTGGACCTACGACCGGATCGAGTGCACCGGTGAGGAACTGGCTGATCTGGTCGGGGGACTCGGTGACGAGTGGGTCGGTGTGTCGGTCACGATGCCCGGCAAGTTCGCGGCTCTCGAGTTCGCGTCCGAGCGCACCGAGCGTGCGGTGACCATCGGGTCGGCCAACACCCTCGTGCGGGTGCCCGGAGGGTGGCGGGCGGACTGCACCGACGTCGACGGCGTCACCGGAGCACTGCGCTCCGGTGGCGTGCGCGACCTGCGCGACGGGTCCGCGGTGGTCGTCGGTTCCGGGGGCACGTCGCGTCCTGCGCTCGTGGGGCTCACCGATCTCGGCGTCCGCCACGTCACGGTCGTCGCGCGGGACGAAGGTCGTGCGCGGGCCACGTTCGACTGCCTCGGCGACGACGTCGAGGCGCGGTGGCTTTCGTTCGACGCTCCCGGCCTCGGGCAGGTGTGCGCGGAGGCAGACGTCATGGTCAGCACCGTGCCCGCGGCGGCGGCAGCGCCGTATGCGGATGCGCTCGCGCGGGCGCCGTTCATCCTCGACGCGATCTACGATCCGTGGCCGACTCCACTGGCCACCGCGGCGAAGACCCGCGGCGGCGTGGTCGTCAGTGGACTGCACATGCTCCTCAACCAGGCGTTCGGACAGGTCGAGCAGTTCACCGGCCTGCCCGCGCCGCGGGAGGCGATGGCACGCGCGGTGGGTCTCGACTACGTCTGAAACAGGGCCGTTCGGCAGCCTCCGGCTAGCCTCGCGGAGGCGCGGTCGAGGCCCCCGGAGACCCGGTTCCGTGTGACTCGGGAGTCCGGATCGTCATGATCCGGGTGATCTCCTCGCGGTCGGCGGGGCTCGGCAATCCCCACCCCTCGCGGTAGTCGTAGAGTTCGGCGAGGGTCACCGACCGGCGATTGCCGTCGGCGACTTCGACGTCCTCGGCGCCGATCAGACCGGGGTGCACGACCCCGCAGGCTTCCGCCACCTTGAACACGTCCCGCCGCAGTGCCCGCAGGTAATCCTCGACTCGTGCGGCCTTGGACGGAACGTCGAGTCCTCGTTCCAGCCAGCGGTTGTGGGTGGCCACACCGGTCGGGCAGGTGTCGGTGTGGCACTTCTGGGCCTGGATGCAGCCCAGCGCAAACATCGGTTCGCGCGCGACGTTGAGCATGTCGCAGCCGAGGGCGAATGCCGCGACGGCATTGTCGGGCAGACCGAGTTTGCCGGACCCGATGAAGGTGACACGATCGGCGAGTTCTGCTTCGGCGAACTGCCGGTAGACCCGCGCGAACGCACTGCGGAACGGCAACGAGACCGCATCCGTGAACACGAGCGGAGCAGCACCGGTGCCACCTTCACCGCCGTCGATCGTCACGAAGTCCACGCCGCGTTCGCCGCTGCGCATCGACTCCACCAGCGACTGCCAGAACGTCGGATCTCCCACAGCCGATTTGATTCCCACGGGAAGTCCGGTCTCCGCGGCGACGAGTTCGACGAAATCGAGCATGCTGCCGACGTCGTGGAAGGCCGTGTGCCGGGACGGGCTCACCACGTCCCGTCCCACCGGCACGCCACGGATTTCGGCGATCTCCGGCGTGACCTTGGCCGCGGGCAGCAGACCTCCCAATCCGGGTTTCGCGCCCTGGCTGAGCTTGATCTCGATGGCCCTGACAGGCGCCGACTCGGTCAGTGCGACAAGCCGGTCCAGGTCGAATCGGCCCTCCTCGTCACGACACCCGAAATACGCGGTGCCGATTTGGAAGATCAGATCGGCGCCCTGCCGGTGATACGGCGACAGGCCACCCTCACCGGTGTTGTGCATACAACCGGCGGCGGCAGCGCCCTTGTCGAGTGCGGTCACCGCGGCCGAGGACAGGGATCCGAAGCTCATCCCCGAGATGTTGGCGAACGAACGCGGTCGGAAGGCTTTCGCCCGGCCCAGCGGTCCGCCCAGAATCTTCGCCGACGGCACCTCGAGCCCCTCCCCGCTGTGCGGGGCGCCGGATGCGGGGACCTGCGAAAAGGTGCGGTGCTTGATGATGGTGTACCCATCGGTGTGTTCGACGTCGTTGTCGGTGCCGAATCCGAAGGTGTTGTTCTCCTGCTTCGATGACGCATAGACCCATCGGCGCTGGTCGCGGGTGAACGGACGCTCCTCGTCGTTGCGGGTGATGATGTATTGCCGCAACTCCGGTCCGACAGTCTCGAGCAGATGCCGTGCGTGTCCGACGACGGGAAAGTTCCGTAACAGCGAGTGCTTGCGCTGAAGCAGGTCGTAGGACGCCACCGCGGCCAGAGCCGCAGCCGGGATGCCGAGGGCCTTCGACCAGTCCATGACCTCACGGTAGGCGGAGTGCGGCGCCTCCGTGCCCGGTTGTCTCCTTCGCACCGGTGGATGTCGAATCTGCCGCCTATCGTTCGTGTAGTAGATGAGCGGCCGGAACAGCCGGCCACCGCAGAGAAGGAAACGGCAATGGTCCAGTACCTGCTCAGCATCTATCAACCCGACGGAGACCCGCCGCCGCCCGAGGAACTCGAGCCGATCATGCGGAAGCTGGAGGTCCTCCAGCACGAGATGCGTGAAGCCGGAGCGTGGGTTTTCTCCGGAGGCCTCCACGCGGCAAGCACGTCGACCGTCCTCCGGGCAGGCAGTCAGGGCGTCGTGACGACCGACGGGCCCTACATCGAAGGCAAGGAACACCTCGGGGGCTTCGACGTCATCGAGGCGCCGGATCTCGACGCTGCGCTCGTCTGGGGACGCAAGCTCTCCGAGGCCACCACCTTGCCGATCGAGGTGCGGCCCCTGCAGTGGGTGTCGCGCGGCTGAATCCGATGTCGGTCACGTCGACGCAGATCGAGCGGATCTTCCGCGACGAGTACGGGCGTGCGGTGTCGGTGCTCACCCGCGTCTTCGGCGACCTCGACCTCGCCGAAGACGCGGTGCAGGAGGCGTTCACCGTCGCGGTGGACCGCTGGCCCGGCGAGGGGATCCCACCGAGCCCTGCGGGGTGGATCATCACCACTGCACGGCGACGCGCCATCGATCGCACCCGGCGCGAGAACGTGCGGGACGCCAAACACGCCGACGCGGCGCGACTGCTGCGCCTACCCGGAGACAGCACACCGGACTTCACCGCCCTCGACGAGCCCGGCCTGCCCGACGACCGCCTGCGGCTCATCTTCACGTGCTGCCATCCCGCCCTCGCGCCGGCCACGCGGGTGGCGCTCACCCTCAGGCTTCTCGGAGGTCTCGGTACCGCACAGATCGCCCGGGCGTTCCTTGTTCCCGAATCGACGATGGCGCAACGCATCTCACGAGCAAAGGCGAAGATTCGCGACGCCGGGATTCCGTTCCGCACGCCGTCCGCGACCGACCTTCCCGAACGGCTGGGTGCGGTGCACGCGGTCCTGTACCTGATCTACACCGAATCCCACACCACCAGCGGCGGGGTGGATCTCGGCGATACCGACCTCGGCGCCGAGGCACTGCGGCTCGTGCGGCAACTGCGCGAACTCCTCCCCGACGACCTCGAGACGGCGGGGCTGCTCGCACTGATGCTCTTCGGCGAATCGCGCCGGCCGGCCCGGACCGCTGCGGACGGTCGGATGGTGCTGCTCGCGGACCAGGATCGGTCCATCTGGGATCGGACCCTCATCCGCGAAGGTCAGGATCTCGTGCGGCACTGCCTGCGCGAGAACCGGCCGGGTCCGTATCAACTCCAGGCGGCGATCGCTGCCGTGCACGCCGACGCGGCGACCGTGTCGGCGACGGACTGGGCTCAGATCGTGCAGCTCTACGATCATCTGCTCGTCCTTCACCCCACGCCCGTCGTGGCGCTGCACCGGGCCGTCGCACTCGCCGAGGTGGAAGGACCGGAGGTGGCGCTGGGACTCGTCGGCGAACTGGATCTCGACCGCTACCACGTCTTCCACGCCGCGCGTGCGGATCTGCTGCGCCGCCTGGGCCGTTCACGCGACGCGGCGGACGCGTACGAAACGGCCGCCGACCGTGCGGCCAACGACGTCGAGCGTGCCTTCCTGCTGAGCCGACGCGACGAACTCACCGGTGGCGCGCCCACGTGATTCCCGAGTCCCTCGTCCGACGCGGAGGTCAAGAAGCCGGGGGCGCCGCGGGCGTCTCAGGCGCTGTACG
Source organism: Rhodococcus sp. NPDC019050 (assembly GCF_055664235.1). Lineage (NCBI taxonomy): Bacteria > Bacillati > Actinomycetota > Actinomycetes > Mycobacteriales > Nocardiaceae > Rhodococcus > Rhodococcus sp. NPDC019050. The sequence continues at coordinate 383,877 of NZ_JBVOON010000002.1, forward strand.
TCGTTGCCAGGGCCACCGACCGTCGATCTCGAGTTGGAGCGACCAGCTCAGGAATGTCCTGATCAGCACGATCAGCGCGAGGACCCCGACCGAGGTGAATGTCGGGGTGACCGCCACGGTCTTGATGATGTCCGCCGCCACCAGGAATTCGAGACCGAGCAGGATCGATCGTCCCAGACTGCGCCGATACTGCTCGTAGACCGCGATCCCCGGCGAGCGCACGCGAGCCGCCACCGCGGTCCAGGTGGCGAGCGCGGCTCCCAGGACGATGGCCGCGACACCCACGACGTCGATGGCGGAACCGACGTGCTCGAGGACCGACGAAAGCTCCATGTCTCCAGCGTTCCTTCCGGTGAGCGGCAAGACCTCCCGTCGATGCTCGCAGAGTCCGTCGATTCTGGGCCGGAATCGTGCTCTGTCCACAGGGCGCGTGTTTCTCCACCGAACGCGGCGGAGGACGCCGATGGGAGCCGGACGTGCTGCGCGCAGCGGCACGCTGGCATCCGTGATGATCGTGGGGGGAGTGGTCGCGGGGGCCGCGGCGGGTTCGGCGGTGCACGCGCTGGCAGCCCGATCGGCGGGCAGGGTGCCCGCGTCCGGGATGTGTGAGATCGCGTGCGCGCTGATCGGCGCCGTGGCGACATTCGGTGCCACGCCGAGCGCAGCCCTCGGATTCGCAGCCCTCGGCTGGTGGTGCGTCGCACTGGCCACCGTCGACATCCTCGTGCGGCGGCTGCCGAACGTCCTCACCCTCGGCGGCGGAGTTTCGGTGCTCTCCGTCGCCGCGATCACCGGTCACGGCGCTGCGGCGCTGGTCGGTGCCGTGATGATGACGGCGCCCATGCTCGTCGTGCACCTGGCGTCGCCGCGGTCACTGGGAGCCGGCGACGTCAAACTTGCGTTCGCGCTCGGCGGCGTCACCGCTGTGGTGGGCGCGCGGGCGTGGCTGGTGGCGGCACTGCTCCCGTCGGTGCTGACCGTGCTGGTCGTCGCGATGCTCGGGGTCGTGCGCCGCCGGGTTCCCCGTGCCGGGCCCACGCCGCCCGGGGTGCCGCACGGGCCGTCGATGTGTGCCGCCGCGTTGCTGGGATTCTGCCTGGAGGGGTGACCAGGGGTGGCGTCACCGCACGGGCGGCGCGCGTGGAAGGATATCGGTGTGCTGCGTTGGATAACTGCTGGAGAATCCCATGGTCCCGCCCTCGTCGCGATGCTCGAGGGGATGATTTCCGCTGTCGAGGTGACATCGGACGACATCGCGGAGCAGCTCGCGCGCCGCCGGCTCGGTTACGGTCGCGGCGCCCGCATGAAGTTCGAGGCCGACAAGGTCACCATCATCGGGGGCGTCCGGCACGGACGCACGCTCGGCGGTCCGATCGCCATCGAGATCGGCAACACCGAATGGCCGAAGTGGGAAACCATCATGTCGGCCGACCCGGTCGCGCCGGAGTTGCTCGACGGCCAGGCGCGTAACGCGCCGCTCACGCGTCCCCGCCCCGGACATGCGGACTTCTCGGGCATGCTCAAGTATGGATTCGACGACGCCCGACCGGTGCTCGAACGCGCGAGTGCACGAGAAACGGCGGCGCGCGTCGCGGCCGGAACCGTGGCCCGCAACTTCCTCCGGCAGGCATTCGGCGCCGAGGTCGTCTCCCACGTGATCTCCATCGGGGCATCCGACCCGTACGTCGGACCGGAACCCGGTGCCGACGACCTCGCGGCGATCGACGCGAGCCCGGTGCGCGCGTTCGGCAAGGCCGCCGAAGAGTCGATGATCGCCGAGATCGAAGCCGCCAAGCGCGACGGCGACACCCTCGGCGGCATCGTCGAGGTCGTCGTCCACGGACTGCCCGTCGGGCTCGGCTCGTTCGTCAGTGGCGCCGACCGCCTCGACTCGCGACTTGCCGCGGCGCTCATGGGAATTCAGGCGATCAAGGGTGTCGAGGTCGGCGACGGGTTCGAGACCGCGCGGCGACGCGGCAGCGCCGCTCACGACGAGATGCGACCCGGCCCCGACGGTGTGCTCCGCTCCACCAACCGCGCAGGCGGTATCGAAGGCGGCATGACGAACGGCGAGACCCTGCGGGTCCGTGCCGCGATGAAGCCGATCTCGACCGTTCCCCGCGCACTGTCGACCGTGGACATGACCACCGGCGACGAGGCCGTCGCCATCCATCAGCGGTCCGACGTGTGCGCGGTGCCCGCTGCGGGCGTCGTGGCGGAAGCGATGGTCGCGCTCGTCGTCGCACAGGCCGCTCTCGAAAAGTTCGGCGGCGACTCGCTTCCCGAAACGGTGAGCAACATCGACCACTACCTGAAAGGTATTGCGGCGCGTCCGCCGCGGTAGAGGTATGGCGCCGCGCGCAGTACTCATCGGTCCGCCCGGGGCGGGCAAGTCGACCATCGGCCGGCGAGTCGCCCAGGCGCTCGAACTGTCGTTGCTCGACACCGACGCGGAGATCGAGCGGACCACGGGGCGCACCATCCCGGAGATCTTCGAGCAGGACGGCGAACCGGTGTTCCGCGAGATCGAAGAACGCGTGGTCGCCGAGGCGCTGGACCGGCACGACGGGATCGTCTCGCTCGGCGGCGGGGCCATCCTGTCGGACCGGACGCGACAGCGTCTGGCCGGGCACAACGTCGTCTACCTCGAACTCAGTGTCGCCGAGGGACTGCGGCGCACGGGTAACAACACTTCGCGGCCCTTGCTCAACGGGGGAGACCCCGCCCAGAAATACCGCGACCTGATGCGTCGCCGCCGCCCCTTGTATCGGCAGTCGGCGACCATCCGGGTGCGGACCGACGGCCGCAGCCCCGGCCGTGTCGTCCAGCAGGTCCTTGCCAAACTCGGTGCGGTGGAAGACGCCGCCGCCGTTCAGACCTCTCCAGAGAATCGGAGCACCACACCGTGACCGAACCGGTACGCATCGATGTCAACACCGCCGATCCCTATCCCGTCGTCATCGGACGGGGCCTCCTGGGCGACCTCGTCGAGGCGCTGTCCGGCACCCGGACCGTCGCGATTTTCCACCAGCCCACGCTCACGGCGACCGCGGAGGCGGTGCGGGAGGCGCTCGCCGACACCGGGATCGACGCCCACCGCATCGAAATCCCCGACGCGGAGGACGGCAAGGAACTTGCCGTCGCGGGGTTCTGCTGGGAAGTGCTCGGCAGGATCGGCCTGACGCGCTCCGACGCGATCATCAGTCTCGGTGGTGGCGCCGCCACCGATCTCGCGGGGTTCGTCGCCGCGACCTGGATGCGGGGAGTGCGGGTCTATCACGTTCCGACCACCCTGCTGGCGATGGTCGACGCAGCCGTGGGCGGCAAGACCGGCATCAACACCGAGGCGGGCAAGAACCTCGTCGGGGCCTTCCACGAACCGTCCGCCGTGTTCGTCGATCTCGCGACGCTCGAAACGGTGCCGCGCAACGAGATCATCGCCGGTCTCGCGGAGGTCATCAAGACCGGATTCATCGCGGACCCGGTCATCCTCGACCTCATCGAGGCCGATCCGGCGGCCGCCCTCGATCCGCAGGGCGACGTGCTGCCCGAGCTGATCCGTCGGTCCGTGGAGGTCAAGGCGAAGGTCGTCGCCGCCGACCTCAAGGAATCGAACCTGCGCGAAATCCTCAACTACGGGCACACTCTCGGCCACGCGATCGAGCGCCGCGAGCGGTACCGCTGGCGTCACGGTGCGGCCGTGTCGGTGGGTCTGGTGTTCGCGGCGGAACTCGGTCGGCTCGCGGGTCGGCTCGACGACGCCACTGCGGACCGTCATCGCGCGATCCTCGAATCCGTGGGCCTGCCCACCACATACGCTCCGGACGCCTTCGCCGATCTTCTCAAGGGAATGCAGAGCGACAAGAAGAACCGTGCGGGGTTGCTGCGCTTCGTCGTGCTCGACGGCCTCGCGAAGCCGGGCCGGCTCGAAGGACCGGATCCGGCGCTGCTGGCGGCCGCATATTCCGAGGTCGCGAGCCAGGGTTCTGCGGACGCGGGCACCGTTCTGCTGTAGCGGTTCTGCGTCCGGCGGGACCGGGTGACAGGATCGTGTCATGAAACGTGAAGTCGCCTCCGTACTCGAGTTCGAAGTTACCGAAGCCACCCGGGTCGAGATGAAGATCGCCGTCGCGAACCCGGGCGACGCCGAGGTTCGTGAGTCGATGCGCGTGGTCCACAACGACGACGAGATCACGCCGCGCGAGATCGTGGTCGAGCACGGCACCCGTATCCACATGCTCGACTGTGCACCCGGCAAGGTGAAGGTCGAATACTCGGCGACGGTGCACGGTTCGTTTCCGGTCACACCGGTCACCGACGCCGACCTGTCGATGTACCTGCGTCCGAGCCGATACGCGGAAGCGGACAGGTTCTTCGGTTTCGCGGCGTCGCGTTTCGGGTCCCCGGAACCGGACGCCGAGACGCTCGCGCGGATCGTCGAGTTCGTCGAGCAGCACCTGGTGTACACGCCGGGAACCAGTCGCGGCACGGACAGCGCCACCGACACGCTGCTCACCGGTGCCGGAGTGTGCCGCGACTACGCGCATCTGACGATCGCGCTGTTGCGGGCGGTGAACATTCCTGCACGCCTGGTCTCCGTCTTCGCTCCCGGCTGCAGCCCGATGGATTTCCATGCCGTCACCGAGGCGTACGTCGACGGTGCCTGGCACGTGGTGGACCCGACACGGCTGGCCCCGCGCTCGTCCCTCGTGCGGATCGCCACCGGCCGGGACGCCGCCGACACGGCGTTCCTCGACAACCACGGTGGCAGTCTCACCTTGAGGAGTTCGAGAGTGACCGCTGTCGTCGTCGGCGACCTGCCGGTCGACGACTACGCGTCGCAGATCTCGCTCGGCTGAGGTCCCGCTCGGCTGGGCTCTCGTTCAGCCGAGCGGAGCCCAGGACGGATTGCGGCCGGTGAGACCGAGCAACCTGTGCATGGCGGGTGCGTCGCTCGGTACCGCGACCGCGGGCCCGAAAAGCCCGCCCTCCGTTCGCTGTTCGGCGGACACGGATTCGGCGAACGCCATGCACGCCGCGATCTCCGTCGGCGCGCACCCGTAGGGCTGGCCGGTGGCGGCGGCGAGATCCCAGCCGTGCACGACCAGTTCGTCGAGTGCGACGAGTCCGGCGATGTCACCCGGGAGATCGATGCCGCCGGCGCGGGTCGTGCCCGTCCACGCGCCGGGATCACGCCACGCATCGGCGAGGTCGTCGAGCAGTCCCGGAGCACCCGAGCGCCAATCACCCCGACCCGGCCCTGTGGAGGGCAATGGCGGGTTCGCAGAGGTGACTTCGCCCAGCTCCTTGCGGGCCGCCGAGGTGAAGGCGACTGTCAGGCCGAGTACGTGATCGACGAGGGCCCCGACATCCGCCCCGGTACATGGTGTGGGCGCCGTCAGATGCTCGTCGCCGATCCCGGCGAGAACTCGCTCCATCCGGCGGGTCGCGGTGGACAGATCCGGCATGTCGGTCATCGGTGGCTCCTTGGTACGAGGGTTCACCTGTATCGACCGGCAGCGTGCCGGGAACTCAGCGCGGATCGGTCCGCGAGCGGTTCAGGAACTCGAGGACCCGGTCGGTCTGCCCGAGGATCGCGTGACCGGCCTCGGGCAGAACCTGCACGTCCGCGCCGGGGAAGCAGCGCTGCGCGCGCTCCGCGGTCTCGCCCGAATCGAACATGACGTCCCGCGTGCCCACGATCACCAGGACCGGTGCGGTCACGGTTCCGAGCGCGTCGTCCGGAAACACCGGGAGTTTTTCCGTCCGGGGCCGGAATGCTCCGAACGTGTGTGCCACGTCGTCGAGCACGGGGGCGGCTTCGGGGCCGGTCAGTCCCGTGACCCGCGCGACGGCGCGCCGGCGGCCCCACCGCCCGAAGGGCAGCGTCGCCATTGCGGGCAGTGTGCGCAGGGGCGTCTGCCGGCCGATGCCGCCGGGGCAGAGCAGGACGAGGCGTGTCACGCGTGCGGGGCGCCGGATCGCGTAGTCCAGGGCGCTCCATCCGCCGAGCGACATGCCGGCCAGTGCACATGTGGTGACACCCAGTCCGTCGAGTACCTGATCGAGCCACCGGGCGGGCTCGTCGGTGTCCAGGCGCGGCCGCGTCGGCGCGCTGAAGCCGGGTTCGCCGACCAGGTCGACGGCGTAGGTGCGGAAACTCCCTGCCCACGAGGCGATGTCACCGAGCCACGTCGAACTGTTCGCGCCGGCCCCGTGCAGCAACACGAGGGGCGGCGCATCGGACGGACCGGACGCCACCACGAAGGTCTCGCCTGCGTCGGTGGGGATGCGTCGGTGTTCGGAGGGGACCGGCCACGACTCGAGGTGCTGCCGATAGCGGTGCTGGATTTCCTGCGCGACGGTTGCGGACTTGTAGATGGAGTTCACGACTGGAGGATCCCTTCGATGTAGTCGAGTAGCCGGGCGGTGTCGGCGAGCCCACCGAGGACGACGACTTTCATGCGGCCGCGTTCCTCGTCGTAGACGGTGTCGATCCGCAGTCGCGGTCCGCCGCCACGGGTGCCCGCCGCGGCGGTCAGGACCGTGGTGAGGCGATGCGCGGTGTTCGGGTCCACGGCGTCGATCTCGACGATGCTCGAGACGTCGGCATGTCGTTGCCTCCGCACGGTTTCGCGGGGCGGTGCGGGAACCGCTCTGCCGGTGAACGCGTCGAGGTCGGTCTGCGCTATCCGGTACTGCTTGCCGATGCGCACCGCCGGCAGCTTTCCGTCGCGTACGTAGTTGCGCACGGTGCGGACATGCAGTCCGAGGCGTTCGGCGACCTGCTCGACGGAGAACAACGCTTCTTCCATAAAAGAACCGTACCGCTCCCTATTGTGATGTCAATAGGGAGCGATACGGTAATTTGAGGAATTGGAGGAGCGGGGCGATCAGGTGGTGAGTACCAGGAGGAATCCGCCGCCACCGGCGTTGATCCGTGTCGTGACCGACAGCCCCGGTGCGAGTCGCGACAACCGGTCCACGAGCCAGTCGCCGGCCTCGACCGCATCGGCCTTGCTCGGGCACCGGGCGACGGCGACCCGGCCACCCTTGCGCGTGAGTTGCTCGACCACACCGATGATCGGGGCGGGATCGACGACGAACAGCCGATCGGGCCACGGCACAACGGGCTTGACCGCGCCCTTCTTGGTGTTGCACGCGCGGTGGGCGAGTCGTTCCTGCCCGCCCTTGGCGCCCTTCTTCGCGGTCGTGATGCTGTCGACACTCGGGCCGCGCGGATCGTTGACCGACATGGCGGGATCCACCGGCTCGTCACACAGCCAGCAACGCCACCCGTCGCGTTCGCCCACTTCGTCCAGCTTGCTCATGGTGTCGACGCTACAGCGGGCGGAACCCTGGCTACGTATCTCTCGGGTCGAACGCTACCGGGAGGTTCAGCGCTCGGGGCGCGGTCCGTGCGGGTCCACAGCGGGGAACACCTCGGTCGGTGCGTCGTCGTTGCGCCACGCGGAGTCGGCGGCCGGTGCGCTCGCCACCGCCGCGGGTTCCGGCTGCTGCCGACGGGACGGCCGGTCGCCCGCGTCGGGCTCGGACTGGCCTCGGCCCGCGAGGAAACGACCTGCGGTAACCGCTGCCATCGCCGGCAGGAACACCAGCAGCACCGTGAAGGCCGCGCCCGAGGTCAGCTCGAAGAGCAGGGACTTCACGCCGATCGGAAGGTCGGTGAGCGTGTCGACGAGCCACGTCAGGAAACCGGCGACGAGTCCGGTGACCGCGCCCGCGGCGAGCCACCGCATCGTCAGGTCCTCCCCGTCGTCGGGGTCGGGGTAGGCCCGCCGGTCCCGGACACCGTCGATTCCGGCCCACACGATTGCCGCCAGAATGACGACGGCCAGGCCCATCCAGCGCAGGATCGAACCCTGCAACGGCCACTGCATGAGGGCGACACCGAGCAATGCGCGCACGATCACGTGGACGAGGGAAAGTCCCAGTCCGCGAACCAACCACGGTTTCATGTAGCCGAGGGTAACGGCTGTCGGCCGGAAAGTGTGTCTCGTCCCACACGTGCATGCGGGGTAAGTTGGTCGGATGCCTGCAGATCACGCCTCCCGTCGTCGCGCACTGCGTGCCCTGCTCGCCGAGCGCGACCTCGATGCCCTGCTCGTGACCGATCTTCTCAACATCCGGTATCTCACCGGATTCACCGGATCCAACGCCGCTCTGCTCGTCACCGCCGACGACGACGCGAACGAGGGTCGCACCGTGATCAGTACCGACGGCCGGTACGTCACCCAGGTCGCCGCACAGGTGCCCGATCTCCGTGCGGAGATCGCCCGTGCCTCCGCAGCACATCTCGTCGCGGCAGCGAGCACGAACCCCGCCACGTGGGGCTTCGAAAGCCACGTCGTCACCGTCGACGAACGCTTCCGCTGGGACGGGCTGGGAAGCGCCGCCCGGTTCGTCCCGTCGCCCGGCCTCGTCGAGGAACTGCGGATGGTCAAGGACGAGCACGAGGTGGGCCTGCTGCGCGAGGCCTGCGCGGTCGCCGATCGTGCGCTGGCCGATCTCGTCGCAGCGGGCGGGCTGCGTCCCGGGCGTACCGAGAAGGAAGTCGCGCGGGACCTCGAGTGGCGCATGTTCGAGCACGGTGCCGACGGCATCTCGTTCGAGACGATCGTCGCGGCGGGGGAGAACTCCGCGATTCCGCACCACCGCCCCACAGGCGCCGTGCTCGCCGACGGAGACTTCGTCAAACTCGACTTCGGTGCCCAGGTGGGCGGGTACCACTCCGACATGACCCGAACCCTGGTGCTGGGTCGCGCGGCGGACTGGCAACGCGATCTGTACGAGGTGGTGCTGTCGGCGCAGCGCGCCGGGCGCGAGGCGCTCGCACCGGGCGTGGAGTGCGCTGCCGTGGACGCCGCGGCGCGCGATGTCGTCGCCGCCGCGGGGCATGCGGATCTGTTTCTCCACGGCCTCGGTCACGGCGTCGGACTCGAGATCCATGAAGCGCCGGGAATCGGCGCAGCGGCGACCGGTACACTAGTCGCCGGTGCGGCGGTGACCGTCGAGCCGGGTGTGTACTTCTCGGGGCGCGGAGGCGTGCGGATCGAGGACACGCTCGTGGTGCGGGAGCAGACTCCGGAATTGCTCACGCTCACCGACAAGACATTGACCGTCGTTTGAGGCGGTTTTTCCCCGACTCTAGGAGACGCGAAGTAAGTGGCTGACACCAGTGATTTCAAGAACGGACTCGTTCTGAAGATCGACGGCCAGCTCTGGCAGATCATCGAGTTCCAGCACGTCAAGCCGGGCAAGGGCCCCGCCTTCGTGCGTACGAAGCTCAAGAATGTGACGTCGGGCAAGACCGTGGACAAGACCTGGAACGCCGGTGTCAAGGTCGAAACGGCGACGGTCGACCGCCGCGACATGACGTACCTGTACAACGACGGCACCGACTACGTGTTCATGGACTCGCAGACGTTCGACCAGATCTCGATCAGCCCCGAGCTGCTCGGCGATGCGGCGAAGTTCCTGCTCGAGAACATGGCCGTGCAGGTCGCGACGCACGACGACACCCCGCTGTTCGTCGAACTGCCCGTCACGATCGAGCTCGTCGTCAAGCACACCGACCCGGGCCTGCAGGGTGACCGCTCCACCGGCGGCACCAAGCCCGCGACCCTCGAGACCGGCGCCGAGATCCAGGTGCCGCTGTTCATCAACACCGGTGACAAGCTCAAGGTCGATTCCCGTGACGGCAACTACCTGGGGCGAGTGAACTCCTGAGTGTCCGGTACCCAGAAGAAGCTCGGGGCCCGTCACAAGGCCCGTAAGCGCGCTGTCGACCTGCTCTTCGAGGCAGAGGCACGTGACGTCCATCCCGTCGACCTCGCCGCCGACCGAGTCGAACTCGCCGTCGCCGACGACCAGGTCGCGCCGGTGCCGCCCTACGCGCAGACCATCATCAACGGTGTCGCCGACAACCTCGACGAGACCGATCGCGTCATCGCCGATCACCTGCACGAGTGGACACTCGATCGACTGCCCGCAGTCGACCGGGCGATCCTGCGCATCGCGGTGTGGGAACTCTTCCACGCCACCGATGTGCCGCCGGTCGTCGCGGTCGACGAAGCCGTCGAACTCGCCAAGCAGTTGTCGACCGACGATTCGCCGGCCTTCGTCAACGGTGTTCTCGGCCAGATCGTGACCGTTGCGGACCAGGTGCGCGCGGCTGCGGCGGCCACCCTGGTGCGGCCGCCCACCGAGGCACCCACCAAGGACTCCGACGAGTCCTGACCGGACCGTACCGGTTCCACTTCGTCGAGCGGGTTCCCGTGGGTGTCGTCCCATCGGAGCCCGCTCGCGTGCTTTCCCCGTGTTTTCCGTAGCCGGGGATGTCTCGACTTTCTGTGTTGCGCTTCACCCGCGCACCGCGCTTTCGGGCAGGTGCACGCTGATAGGCTCGACGACTGTCAGACATCCTTTAACGATCCGTCCAGTGAGGCGGAGAAGGAGGTCGCTGCATGACCGTGTCCGAGGACGGGTCCACAGCTTCTACCGATTCAGCGTCTTCTGCCAATTCGGCGCCCCCCACCGACGCACCCGCGCGTGAGCTTCTCTCCGCGGCGGATGTGCACCGCACCATCGCGCGAATCGCGCATCAGATCATCGAGAAGACCGCGCTCGACACCCCCGAGGAAGCGCGGCGGGTGGTCCTGCTGGGAATCCCCACCCGCGGCATCACGCTCGCGAACCGCATCGCCGACCGCGTCGAAGAGTTCTCCGGTGTCCGCGTACCCGTCGGCTCCCTCGACATCACCCTGTATCGCGACGACCTGCGTACCAAGCCGCACCGCCCGCTCGAACGCACGTCGGTACCCGACGGTGGCGTCGACAACACACTCGTCGTGCTCGTCGACGACGTCCTCTTCTCGGGCCGTTCCGTCCGCGCCGCCCTCGACGCGCTGCGCGACCTCGGCCGCCCGGAGGCAGTGCAACTCGCCGTGCTCGTCGACCGTGGCCACCGCGAACTCCCGTTGCGCGCCGACTACGTCGGCAAGAACGTGCCGACCGCGCGCAGCGAGGACGTCAGCGTGCTGCTCACCGAACAGGACGGCCGCGACGCCGTGGAGATCTCGGGAGGCAAGTCCCAGTGAAACACCTGCTCACCATCGCGGATCTGGACAAGGATTCCGCGACAGGGCTTCTCGACGAAGCCGAACGCTTCGAGCAGGCACTGCTCGGCCGTGAGGTCCGCAAGCTCCCGACGCTGCGCGGCCGCACCGTCATGACGGTGTTCTACGAGAACTCGACCCGCACCCGCGTCTCCTTCGAAGTTGCCGGCAAGTGGATGAGCGCGGACGTGATCAACGTCTCGGCGTCCAGTTCGTCGGTGCAGAAGGGCGAGTCGTTGCGCGATACCGCGCTGACACTGCACGCCGCCGGCGCGGACGCGCTGATCGTCCGCCACCCGGCCTCCGGGGCGGCCCACCGGATTGCGCAGTGGACCAACGAATCCGGCTCCGGCCCGGCCGTGATCAACGCCGGTGACGGAACACACGAACACCCGACCCAGGCCCTGCTCGACGCGCTCACCCTGCGTCAGCGGCTCGGCGGGATCGAAGGACGCCGCATCGCGATCGTCGGCGACGTGCTGCACAGCCGGGTCGCCCGGTCCAACGCCCTGCTGCTGAGCATGCTCGGCGCGGAGGTCGTGCTCGTCGCGCCGCGCACCCTGCTGCCGGTCGGCGTGGAGACCTGGCCGGTGCGTGTCGCGGATTCGCTCGACGCCGAACTGCCCGGTCTCGACGCGGTCCTGGTACTGCGTGTGCAGGCGGAACGGATGAACGGCGGGTTCTTCCCGTCGGCCCGCGAGTACTCCATCCGATACGGCCTCAGCGCCAAGCGCGCCGCGTTGCTCCCCGAGCATGCCGTGGTCCTGCACCCGGGGCCGATGCTGCGCGGTATGGAAATCGGGTTCCCGGTCGCCGATGCACCGCAGTCGGCAGTCCTGCAACAGGTCAGCAACGGTGTGCACGTGCGTATGGCGGTGCTCTTCCGGCTGCTCGTCGGTACAGAAGGAAGTCTGTCGTGAACGCGGCTTCGGAACCAACACAGGGAAGAGGAGATGCCCCGGTGACGCCGCAGGTGCTCATCCGCAACGTCCGGCTCTACGGCGAAGGGGATCCGGTCGACGTGCTGCTCGGCGACGAGCAGATCCTCGCCATCGGCTCCGGGCTCGAGGCCGCGGACGCGGAGGTCCTCGACGGCACCGGCCGCATCCTGCTGCCCGGTTTCGTCGACCTGCACACCCACCTGCGTGAGCCGGGTCGCGAAGACACCGAGACCATCGACTCGGGCTCCGCTGCGGCGGCCCGCGGCGGTTACACCGTGGTCTTCGCGATGGCCAACACCGATCCGGTAGCCGACTCCGCGGTCGTCACCGATCACGTGTGGCGTCGCGGCCAGGAAGTCGGGCTCGTCGACGTGCACCCGGTCGGGGCTGTGACCGTCGGACTCGAAGGCAAGCAACTCGCCGAGATGGGCACGATGGCCGCCGGTGTCGGCCAGGTCAAGATGTTCTCCGACGACGGCAAGTGTGTCTACGATCCGCTGCTCATGCGCCGCGCGCTGGAGTACTCGTCGTCACTCGGAGTGCTCATCGCTCAGCACGCCGAGGAGCCCAGGCTGACGGTCGGGGCGGTCGCGCACGAGGGTCCCACGGCCGCGCGCCTCGGTCTCGCCGGGTGGCCGCGCGCCGCCGAGGAGTCCATCGTCGCCCGTGACGCGCTGCTCGCTCGTGACGCCGGTGCCCGTGTGCACATCTGTCACGCGTCGACCGCCGGCACCGTATCGCTCGTGGAATGGGCTCGCGCACAGGGGATTTCGATCACCGCAGAGGTCACCCCGCACCACCTTCTGCTCGACGACTCCCGGCTCGAGACCTACGACGGCATCAATCGCGTCAACCCGCCGCTGCGGGAACGCTCCGATGTCGAGGCGCTGCGCCGCGGGCTCGCCTCCGGCGTGATCGACTGTGTCGCGACAGACCATGCACCGCACGCCGAGCAGGACAAGTGCTGCGAGTTCTCCCAGGCCCGCCCCGGAATGCTCGGCCTGGAAACAGCGTTGTCCATCGTGATCGAGACGATGGTGCGTCCCGGTCTGCTCGACTGGCGCGGCGTGGCGAAGGTGATGAGCGAGCGACCCGCGGAGATCGTCGGGCTCGACGACCAGGGACGCCCGCTCGAGGTGGGAGAACCCGCCAACGTGGTGCTCGTCGACCCCGACACCGAATGGACGGTGCACGGCCCCGACCTGGCGAGCATCGCAGAGAACACCCCGTACGAGGACATGACCTTGCCGGGACGGGTCACCGCGACAGTGCTTCGCGGCAGGATCACCGCGCGTGACGGCGCGGTGTACCCCCGGACCGACGGAAAGTAGGCAGACGAGATGGACCGGATAGTGCTCACCGTCGGATTCCTGGCGCTGTGGGTGGTGCTCGTACTGTTGATGTGGAAGGGCTGGCGCGGCCGGGCCCGACGACAGCAGGACGCCATCGGGGAACTGCCGGTGGTGCCCGCAGAACTGGGGGAGCGGCTCATCGAGCCGAGCACCGGTCTGTACGTCGGCAGCACGATCGCACCGAGTTGGCAGGACCGCGTGGCCGTGGGAGACCTGGGCTACCGGGCAAGCGCCGAACTGAGCCGGTACCGGACGGGAGTGCTCCTGGAACGGCACGGCGAGTCGCCGATCTGGATTCCCCAGGAGTCGATCCGGGCGATCCGGACCGAACGCGGCCTGGCGGGCAAGGTCATGACGAAGGACGGCGTGCTCGTGATCCGGTGGCAGCTGCCGTCGGGGACCGAGGTCGACACGGGCTTCCGTGGGGACGACAAGTCGATCTATCCGCAATGGACTCGGGAACAGACTCGGGACGAGAACGAAGAGTGACGATCACAACGACGATGACGATCACAGCGACGACGAACATGACGAACACGACACGCGAGATTTCCGCCCGTACGGCCGGTTCTGGTGCGGTCGAGAAGAACGGAGACAACGCATGAGCGGCGGAACATTCGGCGCCGGCACCGCGGTGCTGGTCCTCGAGGACGGACGCGTGTTCCGTGGCACGCCTTTCGGAGCGGTCGGACAGACCCTCGGTGAGGCCGTGTTCAGCACGGGCATGACCGGCTACCAGGAGACACTCACCGATCCCAGCTACCACCGTCAGATCGTGGTGGCCACGGCGCCGCAGATCGGCAACACCGGGTGGAACCACGAGGACAACGAGTCGGTAGGGCCCGACGGTGACTCCTCCGGGTCCAAGATCTGGGTGGCCGGATTCGTGGTGCGCGACCCCTCGCGACGCGTGTCCAGCTGGCGCGCGACCGGCTCGTTGCAGGACGAGCTGGCACGGCAGAACGTCGTCGGTCTCGCGGGCATCGACACCCGCGCCCTGGTGCGCCACCTCCGCACCCGCGGCTCGATGCGCGCCGGCGTCTTCTCCGGCGACGCGCTCGCCTGGAAGGGCGACGACCTCGACATCGACACGCTGCTCGACCGCGTCAAGAGCCAGCCGTCGATGCTCGGCGCGGATCTCGCCGGAGAAGTGAGCACCACCAGCGGATACGTGGTCGAACCCACCGGCGGCGACCCGCGCTTCACCGTCGCGGCGATCGACCTCGGCATCAAGACCAACACGCCGCGCATGTTCGCCGAACGCGGCATCCGCGTCCACGTGCTGCCCTCCAGCGCCACGCTCCACGACATCCTCGACCTGAAGGCCGACGGAGTGTTCCTCTCGAACGGCCCCGGTGACCCGGCGACCGCCGACGGAGCGGTGCACCTGACCAAGGAGGTGCTCGGCCAGGGACTGCCCCTGTTCGGCATCTGCTTCGGCAACCAGATCCTCGGCCGCGCGCTGGGCCTGAACACCTACAAGATGAAGTTCGGTCACCGCGGGATCAACATCCCCGTCGTCGAACACGAGACCGGTCGCATCGCCATCACGGCGCAGAACCACGGTTTCGCGCTCGAGGGTGAGGCCGGCCAGGAGTTCGACACTCCGTTCGGCCGCGCCGTGATCAGCCACACGTGCGCCAACGACGGTGCCGTCGAAGGCGTCAAGCTCGCCGACGGTTCCGCGTTCTCGGTGCAGTACCACCCGGAGGCCGCGGCGGGGCCGCACGACGCCTCCTACCTGTTCGACCGTTTCACCCGCATGCTCGAGGGAGAGAAGAACTGATGCCACGCCGTACCGATCTCTCCCACATCCTGGTCATCGGCTCCGGCCCGATCGTCATCGGTCAGGCCTGCGAGTTCGACTACTCCGGCACCCAGGCGTGCCGGGTCCTCCGCGAGGAGGGCATGCGCGTCTCGCTCGTCAACTCCAACCCGGCGACGATCATGACCGATCCGGAGTTCGCCGACGCGACCTACATCGAGCCCATCACCGCCGAATACGTCGAGAAGGTCATCGCCGCGGAAGCCGCGAACGGCACCCCGATCGACGCGGTGCTCGCGACGCTCGGTGGCCAGACCGCGCTGAATACCGCCGTCGCGCTGTCCGAGCAGGGCATCCTCGACAAGTACGACATCGAGCTGATCGGCGCCGACTTCGACGCGATCCAGCGCGGTGAGGACCGGCAGAAGTTCAAGGACATCGTCGCCAAGTGCGGTGGCGAATCCGCCCGCTCCGCCGTGTGTTACACGATGGACGAGGTCCGCGCGACCGTCGCCGAACTCGGGTACCCCGTCGTGGTCCGGCCGTCGTTCACCATGGGCGGGCTCGGCTCCGGCATGGCCTACAACGAAGCCGACCTCGAGCGCATCGCCGGTGGCGGTCTCGCCGCGTCGCCGACCGCGAACGTGCTCATCGAGGAGTCGATCCTCGGCTGGAAGGAATACGAGCTCGAGCTCATGCGCGACGGTCGCGACAACGTCGTGATCGTGTGCTCCATCGAGAACGTCGACCCGGTCGGTGTGCACACCGGTGACTCGATCACCGTGGCGCCGGCGATGACGCTGACCGACCGCGAGTACCAGAAGATGCGCGACCTCTCGATCGCCATCCTCCGCGAGGTGGGCGTCGAGACGGGTGGCTGCAACATCCAGTTCGCGATGGACCCGAGCGACGGCCGTCTGGTCGTCATCGAGATGAACCCTCGCGTGTCGCGGTCGTCGGCGCTCGCGTCGAAGGCGACGGGTTACCCGATCGCGAAGATGGCCGCCAAGCTCGCCATCGGCTACACGCTCGACGAGATCATCAACGACATCACCGGGGAAACGCCGGCGTGCTTCGAGCCGACGCTCGACTACGTCGTGGTCAAGGCGCCGCGCTTCGCATTCGAGAAGTTCCCGGGTGCCGACGGCACGCTCACCACCACCATGAAGTCGGTCGGTGAAGCGATGTCGATCGGCCGCAACTTCGCCGAGGCGTTCGGCAAGGTGCTGCGCTCGCTCGAAACCAAGCGCGCCGGTTTCTGGACCGGCCCGGAGGTCGAGGGCTCGCTCGACGAACTGCTGAAGGCGATCGAGACGCCCACCGACGGCCGGATCTACCAGGTCGCGCAGGCGTTCGAGCTCGGCGCGAGCCTCGAGCAGGTCTTCGACGCCACCAAGATCGACCCGTGGTTCCTCGAGGAGATCGCACAGATCGTCGGGTTGGGCGAGAAGGTTCGAAGCGCCGAGACGTTCGGCGCCGACGAACTCCGGTACGTCAAGCACCACGGCTTCTCCGACCGCCAGATCGCAGCACTGCGTCCGAACCAGTTCGCGGACGAGGACGCGGTCCGTGCGCTGCGCGGCGAGCTGGGTGTGCACCCGGTGTACAAGACGGTCGACACGTGCGCTGCCGAGTTCGAGGCGAAGACCCCGTACCACTACTCGACGTACGAGCTGGATCCGGGCGCGGAGACCGAGGTCTCGGCGCAGCCCGACCAGCCGAAGGTTCTCATCCTGGGTTCGGGTCCGAACCGCATCGGCCAGGGCATCGAGTTCGACTACTCGTGCGTGCACGCCGCGCTGACCCTGTCGGACGCCGGGTACGAGACCGTGATGGTCAACTGCAACCCCGAGACGGTGTCGACCGACTACGACACCGCCGACCGCCTGTACTTCGAGCCGCTCACGTTCGAGGACGTGCTCGAGGTGTACCGCGCCGAATGCGAGTCCGGCACGGTCGCCGGTGTCATCGTGCAACTCGGCGGCCAGACCCCGCTGGGTCTGGCGCGACGGCTGAAGGCTGCGGGAGTTCCGATAGTCGGCACCAGCCCCGAGGCGATCGATCTCGCCGAGGACCGTGGTGAGTTCGGCCGTGTCCTCGACGAGGCGGGGCTGCCCGCCGCGAAGTACGGCACCGCCACCACCTTCGAGGGCGCGCGCGACATCGCCGCCGAGATCGGCTACCCGGTGCTGGTGCGGCCGTCGTACGTCCTGGGCGGACGCGGCATGGAGATCGTCTACGACGAGAAGGCGCTCGAGAACTACATCTCCCGCGCCACGGAGATCTCCGACGACCGCCCCGTGCTCGTCGACCGCTTCCTCGACGACGCCGTCGAGATCGACGTCGACGCACTGTGCGACGGCACCGATGTCTACATCGGCGGGATCATGGAGCACATCGAGGAGGCCGGCATCCACTCCGGCGACTCCGCGTGCGCGCTGCCGCCGATCACCCTCGGCCGCTCCGACATCGAGAACGTTCGTCGTTCGACGGCTGCGCTCGCTGCCGGCATCGGCGTCAAGGGCCTGCTCAACGTGCAGTACGCGCTCAAGGACGACATCCTCTACGTCCTCGAGGCCAATCCCCGGGCGAGCCGCACCGTGCCGTTCGTGTCCAAGGCGACGGCCGTTCAGCTCGCGAAGGCGTGTGCTCGGGTGATGCTCGGCGAGTCCATCGCCGAACTTCGCGCCTCCGGAATCCTGCCCGCCGAGGGCGACGGCAGCGAGATCCCGCTGGATGCGCCGGTCGCGGTGAAGGAAGCGGTGCTGCCGTTCAACCGGTTCCGCCGCGCCGACGGAACCGGAATCGACACGCTGCTCAGCCCGGAGATGAAGTCCACCGGTGAGGTGATGGGCATCGACGACGATTTCGGTACGGCCTTCGCCAAGAGCCAGACCGCGGCGTACGGCTCGCTGCCCACCTCGGGCACCGTGTTCGTGTCGCTGGCGAACAAGGACAAGCGGTCGATGATCTTCCCGGTCAAGCACCTCGCCGACCTCGGGTTCCATATCGCCGCCACCGTCGGCACCGCAGAAGTGCTGCGCCGCAACGGTGTTCCTTGTGAGCACGTGTACAAGGTGTCCGAGGAGGAACGCCCCGAGGGTGCGCTCGACGTGGTCGACCGCATTCGTGCGGGCGACATCGCGATGGTGATCAACACGCCGTGGGGCAACTCCGGCCCGCGCGTCGACGGTTACGAGATCCGTAGTGCGGCAGTCGCGGCGAACATTCCGTGCATCACCACGGTGCAGGGTGCGTCGGCGGCCGTGCAGGGCATCGAGGCCGCGATCCGCGGGGACATCGGTGTCAGCTCCATCCAGCGGTTGCACGCGCGGATGCGTGGAGCCGTCGCCGCCGGACAGTCGTGAGCACTTTCGGTGAACGGCTCGCGGATGCACTCGCGAGCCGTGGACCGCTCTGTGTCGGCATCGATCCTCACCCTCAACTGCTCACCGCGTGGGGACTCGGTGCCGACACGGACGGCCTCGAGAAGTTCAGCGAGCTGTGCGTGGAGGCGTTCGACGGAGTCGTCGCCGTCGTCAAGCCCCAGGTCGCGTTCTTCGAGGCGTTCGGTTCGAAGGGTCTCGAAGTGCTCGAGCGCACCGTGGCCGTGCTGCGCGGTTCCGGGACCCTCGTGCTGGCCGATGCCAAGCGCGGTGACATCGGTTCCACAATGGATGCGTACGCGCGCACTTGGCTCGCTGACGGCTCGCCTCTGTGCTCGGACGCGGTGACGGTCTCTCCCTACCTGGGTTTCGGTGCCCTCGCTCCTGCGCTGGATCTGGGGGAGCGGACGGGCCGTGGGGTCTTCGTGCTGGCCGCGACCTCGAACCCGGAGGGCGGGCAGGTGCAGAATGCCCGGCTCGAGGACGGTCGCACCGTCGCCCAGGCGATGGTCGACGAGGCCGCCACGCGGAATGCCGGGGCCGGCCGTCTCGGTTCGGTGGGTGTCGTCGTCGGAGCAACGTTGTCCCAGGCGCCCGACCTGAGCGGGCTGAACGGCCCCGTCCTGATGCCGGGAGTGGGTGCGCAGGGGGGAACCGCCTCCGACGTCCGCCGCTTGGCAGCAGGGAATCTGAAGGCCGTGGTGCCCAACGTCTCGCGCGAGGTGCTGCGCGCGGGACCGTCCGTACCGGCGCTGCGTGACGCCGTCGCCCGCACGGTCGAGCAATTCGCGTTCCTGCAGGACTGAACGGTCCGAACGGTCGGGGACCGTACATGCGTGTGTACGGTCCTTGACCTGCGGATCCGCGCGCCGCGACACGCGGAACCGCGAGATTTTTTTCCGGGGTCCGCGACGAGGTTCCCGGCGGGTGCCGGTGATCTTGCCCGCAAACGGCGCGTGAGCTGCCGTTTTCGCCGTCAAGGGCCCGTGACCTGCACCTTTCCTCTGTTCCGGCAGGTCGGGACGGCAAATTCCGCCGTTCCGGCCGTGTCGTTTTCGCCCCGGAATCCGGGCGCACTACCGCACGGATTTTCGAGCGCCACGGCGGGGGGCCGGTTCGCATTCGTCGGAAGTCGTGAGTACGGTCGCTATCGCCGCTGGTTACAGCGGTGAAGACTGAATTCCAACGATGAGACGGAGGAACCGTGGCCCTTCCCCAGCTGACCGATGAGCAGCGCGCCGCTGCTCTGGAGAAGGCGGCTGCTGCCCGTCGTGCCCGGGCAGAGCTCAAGGAGCGCCTCAAGCGCGGCGGCACCGACCTCAAGCAGGTACTGAAGGACGCCGAGAACGACGAAATCCTCGGCAAGATGAAGGTATCCGCACTGCTCGAGGCCCTGCCGAAGGTTGGCAAGGTCAAGGCGCAGGAGATCATGACCGAACTGGAGATCGCTCCGACCCGCCGTCTGCGCGGACTCGGCGATCGTCAGCGCAAGGCCCTGCTCGCCAGGTTCGATTTCGACGCCTGAGACCGTGGAAGCTGACGCACATCCCGTGACGGACAGCGCACCCGCAGCGCGGAGGGGCCGGCTGGTAGTTCTGGCCGGCCCCTCCGCGGTCGGTAAGTCGACTGTCGTGCGCCGTCTGCGCACCCGGGTGCCGAATCTGATGTTCAGTGTCTCCGCGACCACCCGCGCCCCGAGACCGGGCGAGGTGGACGGGGTGGACTACCGCTTCGTCACCCGCGAAGAATTCGATCGCATGATCGACGACGGAGAACTGCTCGAGTGGGCCGACATCCACGCCGGTCTGCAACGCTCGGGCACCCCGGCGGCACCGGTACGCGACGCGCTCGCCGCCGGACGTCCCGTACTCGTCGAGGTCGACCTGGTGGGAGCCCGCGCTGTGCGGGCCGCGATGGACGAGGCGATCCTGGCCTTCCTCGCACCGCCGAGCTGGGAGGTGCTCGTCGAGCGCCTCACCGGACGCGGCACCGAATCCCCCGAAGTCGTGGCCCGCCGCCTGGACACCGCACGCATCGAACTCGCCGCCCAGGACGAGTTCGACGTGGTCATCGTCAACGACGATGTCGACCATGCGTGCGAAGAGTTGGTATCCTTGTTGGTCGGTCCCGAAAACGGATAACCGGAGCGTGCCTCCCGGCGCCCGACCGGTGCCGGTTCGCAAGTCCGCCGACGCTAGTTTCTATCCCGCGAAAACTCAGGAGAACACCGAGTGAGCAGCATGCAAGCAGCAGCGACCGACCTCGAGGGCAACGCCCTTCCGGTCTACGACACTCCGCTGGGTATCACCAACCCGCCGATCGACGAGCTGCTCGAACGCGCCTCCTCGAAGTACGCCCTGGTGATCTACTCGGCCAAGCGCGCCCGTCAGATCAACGATTACTACAACCAGCTCGGTGACGGCATCCTCGAGTACGTCGGCCCGCTCGTCGAGCCGGGTCTGCAGGAGAAGCCGCTGTCCATCGCGCTGCGCGAGATCCACGCGGATCTGCTCGAGCACACCGAAGGCGAGTGAGCCTTCACGCCGCGGACGGCGCTCCGGAAGCCGGTCAGCGCCGCCGCGTCGTCGTCGGAGTGGCAGGCGGGATCGCCGCCTACAAAGCGTGCGCCCTGATCCGGGCGTTCACCGAGAACGGGCATCATGTCCGGGTCGTTCCGACGGAATCGGCCCTCGAGTTCGTCGGGCGCGCCACCTTCGAGGCCCTGTCCGGTAACCCGGTGCACACCGGAGTCTTCACCGATGTGCCGGAGGTTCCGCACGTGCGGCTGGGGCAGGAGGCCGACCTCGTCGTCGTTGCCCCCGCCACCGCCGACCTCATGGCCCGTGCGGTGTCCGGCCGCGCAGACGACCTTCTCACCGCAACTCTTCTCACCGCGCGCTGCCCGGTGATGTTCGTGCCCGCGATGCACACCGAGATGTGGGAACACCCCGCCACTGTCGACAACGTCGCAACCCTGCGCCGTCGCGGCAACGTGGTAGTCGAACCCGCTTCCGGGCGTCTGACCGGCAAGGACACCGGCGCCGGGCGACTGCCCGAGCCCGACGAAATCTTCGCGTTGGCGTCGCTGCTGCTCGAACGCGCCGATGCGCTCCCACGCGACCTCGTCGGCCGGCGCATCGTCGTCTCCGCAGGTGGTACCCGCGAACCGCTCGATCCTGTCCGATTCCTCGGCAACCGCTCGTCGGGGAAGCAGGGCTATGCCCTCGCTCGTCTCGCCGCCCAGCGCGGCGCGGACGTCACGCTCGTCGCGGGCGCTGTCGCAGGTCTGGCCGATCCGGCCGCCGTCGACGTCGTCCGGGTTCAGACCGCCGCGCAGATGCAGGACGCGGTCACCAAGCACGCCGCGGGCGCCGACGCTGTCGTCATGTCCGCAGCGGTCGCCGACTTCCGGCCCGCCACCTTCGCCGAAAGCAAGATCAAGAAGGGTGCGGGCGAACCGGACTCGATCGCGCTGACGAAGAACGACGACATCCTCGCCGGCCTGGTGCGCGCGCGTAAGGACGGTGGCCTGTCCGAAGACACCGTCATCGTCGGTTTCGCAGCCGAAACCGGCGACGCACACGGTGACGTCCTGACCTACGCGCGCGACAAACTCGCCCGCAAGGGCTGCGATCTTCTCGTCGTCAACGCGGTAGGGGACGGCAAGGCATTCGAGGTCGACCACAACGACGGCTGGCTGTTGTCCGCGGACGGATCCGAGACGGCGCTGGCCCACGGTTCGAAGGCTCTGATGGCGAGCCGGGTTCTCGATGCACTGCGACCGCTGCTGTCGCAGGCCGACCCGACGTAAAGTCCGATGAGTTTAATACTCGCGCCGACGCTGCCGGGACAGTAGCGTCGGCAAAGTGGCCGGGCTGGACCCGACCGGGAGCGTGCCGCTCCACAGCGTCCGTTCAGAGCTAGACACATCAGGCGAGAGGGAGTTCTGTGAGCAAGACCGGCGGTCGGCTTTTCACCAGTGAGTCCGTGACCGAGGGACACCCGGACAAGATCTGCGACGCGATCAGTGACTCCGTGCTCGACGCGTTGCTCGCCGAGGATCCCCGTGCGCGTGTCGCCGTGGAGACGCTCGTGACCACCGGTCAGGTGCACGTCGTCGGCGAGGTCACCACCTCCGCGTACGCCGACATCCCGAAGATCGTGCGCGACCGCGTGCTCGAAATCGGCTACGACAGCTCCTCCAAGGGCTTCGACGGCAACTCGTGCGGTGTGAATATCGCGATCGGTGCGCAGTCGCCCGAGATCGCCGGTGGCGTCGACGTGGCCCTCGAGGCGCGCAGCGGGACTCTCACCGACGACGAGGTCGCGCTGCAGGGTGCCGGCGACCAGGGGCTGATGTTCGGGTACGCCTGCTCGGAAACCCCCGAACTGATGCCCCTGCCGATCTCCCTGGCACACCGCCTCTCGCGTCGCCTCACCGAGGTGCGCAAGACCGGCGTGCTCCCGTACCTGCGGCCGGACGGCAAGACCCAGGTCACCATCGAGTACGACGGCGACAAGCCGGTCCGCCTCGACACCATTGTGATCTCCACCCAGCACGCCGCCGACATCGATCTCAACAACCTGCTCACTCCCGACCTGCGGGCCCACGTCGTCGACGCCGTACTGGCCGACCCGAACCTCGTGGACCTCGACGTCGCCGATGTGCGGTTGCTCGTCAACCCGTCCGGTTCGTTCGTGCTCGGCGGCCCGATGGGTGACGCCGGACTGACCGGCCGCAAGATCATCGTCGACACCTACGGCGGCATGGCCCGTCACGGTGGCGGTGCGTTCTCGGGCAAGGACCCGTCGAAGGTCGACCGTTCCGCCGCGTACGCGATGCGCTGGGTCGCCAAGACCGCCGTCGCGGCAGGCCTGGCCGACCGGATCGAGGTCCAGGTGGCATACGCGATCGGCAAGGCCGCCCCGGTCGGGCTGTTCGTCGAAACCTTCGGCACCGAGAAGGCCGATCCCGCACGGATCCAGCAGGCCGTCAACGAAGTGTTCGACCTGCGCCCCGGCGCGATCGTCCGCGACCTGGACCTGCTGCGTCCCATCTACGCGCAGACCGCCGCGTACGGCCACTTCGGCCGCACCGACATCGACCTGCCGTGGGAGAACACCGACCGCGCCGACAAGCTGCGCGCGGCCGCCGGACTCTGACGGAGACGGTCGCACCCGGTGGCAGCCGAAATCCACGCCGCCGAGGTCGACCCGGTAGGGCGAGTGCTCCCGTTGCTCTCCGTGCCGCACCTCGACCGGGAATTCGATTACCTGATCCCGCGTGATCTCGACGCGGACGCCCGACCGGGCGTCCGCGTCCGCGTGCGTTTCGCGGGTCGTCTCGTCGACGGTTTCCTGATCTCCCGGACCGCGACGAGCGACCACCCCGGCAAACTCGGAGCGCTCGACCGCGTCGTGTCGGCCGAACCCGTGCTCACTCCCGAGATCGCGGCGCTCGCCGACGAAGTCGCAACCCGTTACGCCGGCACCCGCGCCGACGTCCTCAGGCTCGCGGTGCCTCCTCGTCACGCCCGGGTGGAAGCGGAGGAACCGCGGCCGGTGGACCCGCCCCCGGCTCCGGACTTCGACCGGTCGGCGTGGGCGCGGTACCGGCACGGCGAGAACTTCCTCGACGCGCTCGCATCGGGCCGCGCACCGCGCGCGGCGTGGCAGGCGCTCCCCGGGGAGGACTGGCCGCGCCGTCTCGCCGAACTCGCGGCGCTCACCGCCGCGGCGGGCCGCGCCGCAGTGCTCGTGGTACCCGACCAGCGGGACCTCGACCGTGTACTCGCCGCCTGCGTGGACGTGACCGGTGCGGATCACGTCGTGGGTCTCACCGCGGGCCTCGGTCCGGCCGAACGGTACCGCCGGTGGCTCGCGGCGCTCCGCGGTTCGGCCCGCATCGTGGTCGGCACCCGCGCTGCGGTGTTCGCCCCCACACCCGACCTCGGGCTTCTCGTCGTCTGGGACGACGGCGACGACCTGCACTCCGAACCCCGTTCGCCCTACCCGCACACGCGGGAAGTCGCCGCGCTGCGGGCGCACGCCACCGGTGCCGCCGTCGTCGTCGCCGGGCACGCGCGGACCGCCGAGACCCAGGCCCTCGTCGATTCCGGGTGGGCGCACGACCTGCTCGCACCTCGCGAAGTGCTGCGCGCGTGGGCGCCGAAGATCACCGCACTCGCCGACAGCGACCAGGCGATCGCCCGTGATCCCGCCGCGCGCGCGGCCCGCCTGCCGGCCATCGCGTTCGCCGCGGCCCGATCGGCACTCGGCGCGGACCGTCCCGTACTCGTGCAGGTCCCGCGGCGCGGCTACGTTCCGGCGCTCGCCTGTGGCAAGTGCCGCGCTCCCGCGCGCTGCCGACGATGCAACGGCCCGTTGGCATTACCGGCCGCGGCGGGACCGGACGGGGCCGCGATACCGGCGTGCAAGTGGTGTGGGGTCGCCGATGCCACCCACCGGTGCCATGCGTGCGGTGCCCGTTCGTTGCGGGCCGTGGTTGTGGGCGCGGGCCGGACCGCCGAGGAACTCGGCCGGGCGTTTCCCGGAGTACCGGTGATCACCTCCGGAGGCGGCGAGGTCAAGGCCACGGCACCGGGCGGCGCGGCCCTGGTGGTCTCCACGGTCGGCGCCGAACCCGTCGCCGACGGCGGATACGGTGCTGCACTGCTCCTCGACGGATGGGCACTGCTCGGCCGTGCCGATCTGCGCGCCGCGGAGGAGACGATGCGCCGGTGGCTCACGGCGTCGGCGCTGGTACGCCCGTTCGCCGAGGGTGGCCAGGTGGTCGTGGTCGCCGATTCCGGGATTCCCACTGTGCAGGCCCTCGTCCGGTGGGATCCGGTGGGGCACGCCCGGAACGAGGTGGCCGAACGCGCGGAGGTCGGCTTCCCGCCCGCGGTGCACATGGCGGCACTCGACGGCGGTTCCGCCGCCGTCGCGGAACTGCTCGAGGCGACTCGCCTGCCCGAAGGCGCCGAAGTGCTCGGGCCGGTCCCGTTGCCACCCGGCCAACGGTTGCCGTTCGGGGCCGACGGTCCGGAACCCGAAGAGGTGCATCGCATGATCGTGCGAGTCGCTCGGCATCAGGGCCGGGACCTCGGCAGTGCTCTGCGGGATGCGCAGGCGACCCGCACTGCTCGTCGTGCGGACGGTCCTTTGCGTGTTCAGGTGGATCCACCGCGGATCGGCTGATCCCGTCGGTCGGATCAGGCCAGATCAGCTCGGGTCAGATCAAGTCAGGTCAGCGAACGAACCTCGGCGACAGTGTATTCCGCAACCGAAGCCGACAGGATCGCTGCCGTGGCCGTGGCGTCGGGGCCCGAACCCCGAAAGTTCTCGACTGCGTCGGGGGAGTCCCAGCGCTCGAACACGACCACCCGGGAGGGGTCGACGAGGTCGGCGGTGACCGAGAAGTCGTGGCACCCGGGGGTGCGTCGTGCCTGTTCGACGACCTCGGTGCAGCCCGCGAGGTAGCTTTCCCGTGTACTCGGATCGACGACGATGTGTCCAGCGACGATGATCATGGCTTCTCCTCGTGTCCGGTCTTCACATGGTTCGACCCGCGCGGGGACCCGAAGTCATCGGGGGTTGCTGCGCGCGAGCGGCGTCGGGCAACTACGATCGCTTGCCATGCGCCCCTTGCCCAGGCCCTCACCGTCGCCGCTCTGACCGCACTCGCTGCCTCCGGCAGCGGGATCGCCGCTGCGGCACCGGCACCCGTTCTCGACGACAACGGGGCGATCGTGGCGCCGAGCAGCACGCAGATCTCGTTTGCGCACTCGCCGACCGGGTTCCGCGCAGGTACCGCCAACGAACACGAATCCCGCGCCGGCGTCTCGATCGTCAAGTTGTATCTGGCCGAGTACGTCTTCCGGTACGGCGATGCCGGCGATCACGCCGACGCCACGGAGATGATCCGGGCGTCGGACGACGCGATCGCAAACCGGTTGCATGCCAAGTATCCGCAGGCGATTTCGACGATCGCGCAGGAGTTCGGGCTCACCGACACGTATGTGCCCGGTTACTGGAGGAACGGCACCACCTCGACGCACGACATGGTCACCTACCTCGAAACGAAGAAGCGCACCGACCCGAATTCCCCGGTGCTCGCCGCCATGGCGTCCGCATACGGGACGGCAGCCGACGGATATGCGCAGAACTACGGCACCGCACTGCTGGCCGGAGTGATCGGAACGAAATGGGGATGGAGCGACGATCGTTCGTTCAACGCCTCCGCATCGTTCGGGCCGGACTTCTCGGTGGGCGCGTCGACCTACGGGTCGGCCGCCCAGCTTTCGGAGCACGTGCTCGCCGCCTTCACCGACGGCCCCGTCGCGCCGGAATCCGGTTACAACCTTGCCGATTGCCCGGCCGTGAGCTGGCTCGCCGCGGATCCGGTACTCGCCGTCCCGGCTCAGGACCTGTTCGACCGACTCCCGGTGGAGATCGCGGACGCGTTCTGCGGACGCTGACCCCACGCCCGGGTACCGCTCACCCGGGACTTTCACACAGCGGGTGCGAGCTCCCGCGCTACTTGCGATAACCCTGCGTTGACGCACGCTTCCGGGCCTCCCCCCATCGATTCCGACATCGTGGGGAGGCCCTGCGTTGCTGTGTCTTTCCCGCGTTCGGCTCGTGCCCGGCGAGGGTCCACCGTTCAAATGACACCGCAAGATCGAGTATGTGATTAGAATCCACAACAGAAAAGACTGGATGTGTTTGTGATCGAACCTTGTTCCGGCGGGGGCGGAACGCGCGCACGCTGAGGCAGGAGGCGTCACATGAGGGTCCGGCGTGTGCGATATGCGGGAGTTGGCGCCTTGTTCGTCGCGGTGCTTGTCGCTGGAGTGGCCGGAGCGCAACCGGCCGTCGGGTCCCTGGGAGCAACCGGGTCGACGTCCTCGGTGCCCGTGAATCCGGGGCCACCGGCGGCAACCCACGCGGAGGCTGCGGAATACGCGGAGAACAATCCGGGCGCGGTGCCGCCGCACACGAACGACTTCTCGTGTGCGCCCACGCCGGACAATCCACGCCCGGTCGTGCTGGCACACGGAACCGACTCCAACAGCTATTCCGATTTCGCCGCGCTCGCACCGCTTCTCGCGGAGTCGGGACGCTGCGTCTTTGCGGTGAACTATGGCCTGGCACCCGGTGCTGAGGACTACGGAACAGGCGAGATCCGCCTTTCAGCAGCGCAATTCGGAGAATTCGTGGACCGCGTGCTGTCGGAAACCGGAGCCGGCACGGTGGACATCGTCGGCTATTCCCAAGGTGCGACCGTCACCCGGTACTACATCAACAAACTCGGCGGCGCCGACGTGGTCGAACGCTGGGTCGGGGTGGCATCGCCGAGTTACGGCGGTACCTTCTACGGCCTCGCGACCGCGGCCGCCGCGTTGCCTGGTGCAACCGATTTCCTCGAGGGAGAGTTCTCGGTCGCGCTAGCACAGCAACTCCAGGGTTCCGACCTTCTCACCGAACTGAACCTGCCCACCGACACCGTTCCCGGCGTGCAGTACACGACCGTCGGAACCAGATTCGACGAAGTGATCCAGCCCGCCGACAGCGTTGCCCTACGAGGGGAGGGAGCGGTCAATCTCGTCGTACAGGACCTGTGCCCACAGAATCTGACCGGCCACTTCAACATGGTCTACGACGCCTTCGCCCTGCAGATGATCCAGCACGCGCTCGACCCCGACCGGGTCGGGCTCGGGGAGTGCACGCGCGTGGCCCTCGGAACCGGAATTCCGGAGATAGTCCGGCAGGCGAACTTCTGACCCCGCCCGGCCGGGCGGAACGCTGCTACCTGCGCGACAGAGTCTCGGGGATCGACTCGCTCACCAGCGGTTCCGGACTTGTTCCGCGAACCCGAGGAGGTTCTCGATCTCGAGGCGCCTGCCGTCGTCGAGTACGACGGAACCGGTGTAGCGGCCGAACACCTGGTGTTGTGTCGACCGGACGACCAGTGCGTTCACATCCGCCGCTCGGTCGTGGATCGGCACGAACTCCATCCGAAAGCGGTCGTCGTTGCTGGTGAACTGCCACGGTGCACCGTCGTAGGTCTTCGCCGGAAGGTGGAAGTGCACGCCGTCGAGTTTGTGCGCGACTCCGTCGTGGAAGATCACGTTCTCGCTCGCCGCGCTCGTGTCCCCGAACCCGTAGCCGATGTTGAAGCCGAAGGGCAGTCCGTTGTGCGTGCCGGACGCGGAACCCCAGTACCAGGTGTTGTCGTACGTCCAGACTCCGCGGCCCCAGTCGAATACGCCGAATGCCGTCGTGGGATCGAACAGGCGCTCCCGGTCGCCGACCGTCACGCTGCCCCGGGCGGGCAGGCAGTTGATCTTCTGGTTGTAGTAGAAGGCTTTCGGGCTGGACGGGAACGGGGTGGCGATCACCATCCGGTCCATGGGCGGCTGCGTCAGCACCAGCTCACCCGACAGCCCACGGCCTCCGCCGAACCCGGGATGGTCGACGATCAAGCGTCGTACCTGTCCCTCGTTCCGATACTCGATGCGCATGTCGCCGCGGCGAACCACCACATCGCCCGCGTCGGCGCTCGCCGGCAATCCCAGCTTGCCGGACGGAAACGGGATCAACGTGTTCTCGGTGACGTCCGAAGGCGCGGCGAGGTCGAGCCAGCTGACACCGAGCAGACCCATATAGCCGTTGTCGGCCACGGTCAGCGCGATGCCGTACGGACCGGCATCACCGTCGGACAGCACGCAGTAGTAGTCCCATTCCTTCACGCGCAACCCCGAGACCGCGATCTTCCGCCGGTCGTAGGATCGCGTTTCGCTCGCGCTCCATCCGGCCTCGGTCAGAGTCCCGCTGTCGTCGAGGAGAGGGCCGCGTGAAAGGCGTCGTTGCTGCATACCCGGCGAGACTACTGCGCCACCGCGGCGACACCGTGTCGGCACGGATGACCGACTCCCTAGAATGGAGTAGCCATCGTCGCCCGACCTCTGGAGCAGTATTCGTGACACACGAGCCCGTAGCCTTCCGCATCACAGTGCGCCGACCCGCACCGGCGGTGCTCTGACATGCGGGTGGTGTTCGCGGGTACTCCCGCTCCTGCCGTCCCGGCGCTGCGCCGGCTGATCGACTCGCCCCGCCACGAAGTCGTCGCGGTCGTGACCCGCCCCGACGCGACCGCCGGTCGTGGCCGGAAGACGGTCCGATCCGAAGTCGGGCAGGTCGCCGACGAACACGGTATCGAGGTGCTCGCACCGCGTTCACCGCGCGACCCGGAGTTCGTCGCCCGCCTGACGGAACTCGCTCCCGATTGCTGCCCCGTCGTCGCGTACGGCGCGTTGATCCCACCCGCGGTGCTCGAAATCCCCCGGCACGGCTGGGTGAACCTGCACTTCTCGCTGCTTCCCGCGTGGCGGGGCGCCGCACCGGTGCAGGCAGCGATCGCCGCGGGCGACGAAATCACCGGAGCCAGCACCTTCCGGCTCGAAACCGGTCTCGACACGGGTCCGGTCTACGGCGTGGTCACCGAAATGATCCGCCCCACCGACACTGCCGGTGACCTGCTGGGCCGCCTGGCCGATGCCGGAGCCACGCTGCTCGAATCGACGCTCGACGGCCTCGAGGACGGAATCCTCGTCCCCGCACCGCAACCGGCCGAGGGCATTTCCCATGCCCCGAAGGTCACCGTGGAGGACGCCCGGGTCGACTGGACGCTGCCCGCACACGTGGTGGACCGCCACATCCGCGCGGTCACCCCGGCGCCGGGAGCATGGACCACCATCGGCGACCTCCGCATCAAACTCGGACCGGTCACTCCGGCAGACGAGACCCTCGAGCCCGGCGAACTCGCAATCCTCAAGAGCGGTCTGCTCATCGGGACGGGGAGCACCGCGGTGCGACTCGGCACCGTGCAACCTCCCGGCAAGAAATCCATGGCCGCAGCAGATTGGGCGCGTGGAGCCCGACTCGACCCGAAGGTACGTGCGCAATGAGTGAAGCTCGTAGACCGGCCCGACGTTCGGGACAGAAGCCGGGCGGACAATCCGGACGCAACACCGCACCCCGGCAGACCCGACGGCCCTCCCAATCCGCCGTGGACCCGGCGCGCACCGCCGCGCGCGACGTGTTGCGCGCGGTCCGTGAACGCGACGCCTACGCCAATCTGGTGCTGCCGGCCCTCCTGCGCGAGCGCAAGCTCGATTCGCGCGACGCCGCCCTCGCCACCGAACTCACCTACGGCGCGGCACGCGCGCAGGGACTCCTCGACGCCGTCATCGCCGACGCGGCGAATCGCCCCGTCGACGAGATCGACGGTGCGCTGCTCGACGTGCTGCGCCTGGGTGCCTACCAGCTGATGCGGACCCGGGTTGCCCCCCACGCCGCCGTGGCCACCAGTGTCGATCTTGTCCGGTCCGAATTCGGTTCGGGCCGAGCCGGATTCGTCAACGCCGTACTCCGGAGGGTGGGAGAGCGAACCGAGGACGAGTGGATCACGCGGCTCGCACCCGACCCCGAACGCGACCCGGTGGGGCACCTCGCGTTCCGGTACGCGCACCCGCTCTGGATCGCCCAGGCATTCGTGCACTCGCTCGGCGCGGATGCGGGGGAACTCGCGGACGTGCTCGCCGCGGACGATGCCCGGCCGATCGTGCATCTGGTGGCCCGGCCCGGCGTCATCACCGCCGAGGAACTCGCGCTCGTCACCGGAGGCGAGATCGGCCCGTGGTCGCCGTACGCCGTGCACATCGAGCACGGCGACCCCGGCCGGCTCGAACCGGTCCGCGAAGGGATGGCCGCGGTGCAGGACGAGGGCAGTCAACTCGTCGCCCGGGCGCTCACCCTCGCTCCGTTGCTCGGTGAGGACAAGGGCCGCTGGCTCGACCTGTGTGCCGGACCCGGCGGCAAGGCCGCACTGCTCGGTGCGCTCGCCGCGCTCGACGGATTCTCCGTCGACGCCGTCGAACCGGTGGAGCACCGTGCCGACCTCGTCCGCAAGACCGCGCGCGACCTCCCGGTGAACGTACACGTCGCGGACGGCCGCGACCCGGGTCTCGAGCCCGGGTACGACCGGATTCTCGTGGATGCTCCCTGCACCGGACTCGGTTCGCTGCGCCGCCGGCCCGAGTCACGGTGGCGCCGCAGGCCCGAGGACGTCGCGGATCTCGTCAAGTTGCAGAAGGAACTGCTCGCATCGGCGATCGGTCTGCTGCGTCCCGGTGGAGTGGTGTTGTACTCGACCTGTTCGCCGCACGTATCGGAAACCGTCGGGGTGGTCTCGGACGCCGTTCGCAGGTACGGGGTCGAACAACTCGACACGCGCGAACTTCTTCCCGGGGTGCCGAACCTCGGAGACGGACCGGGTGTGCAGTTGTGGACGCACCGGCACGGCACCGACGCGATGTTCATGGCGGCACTGCGCAAACCCCTGAACTGAAGGCGTACACCGGACCGAGCCACCCGTTCCGTATTCGGCTCACTCCGGCGGGGCTGACGCAGCGGCTAGGGTTTGGGTATGCCCGATATCGTCACGCTGACCATGAATCCGGCCCTCGATGTCACCACATTCGCCGAGGAGGTCGTACCCACCCGCAAGCTGCGGTGCGAGGAGCCGTTCTACGACGCGGGGGGTGGAGGCATCAACGTCGCCAAGGTCGCGCGTGTGCTCGGTGCGTCGGCGGGAGCGGTGTACCCGGTGGGTGGCGCGCGGGGCCGGCAGATGAGCGGGCTACTCGATGACGACCACGTCGACGCGTATGTCGTGCCCATCGTCGACGACACCCGCGAATGCTTCACCGCGATCGACCGCAGGACCGGGCTCGAATACCGGTTCGTCACACCGGGACCGGACCTGACTCTCGACGAACAGGAGCGATGCCTGGCGGTGCTCACCGAAGCAGCCCGGGGCGCACGGTATCTCGTAGCCAGCGGCAGCTTCCCGCCCGGTGTCTCCGGGGCGTTCGTCCACCGGGTCGCGGAGGTCGCCCACGCCGCGGGGGCGCGCTTCGTGCTCGACTCGTCGGGAGACGCGCTGGCGAGCATCGAGTCCGGGGTGTTTCTCGTCAAGCCGTCGCTGGGTGAACTGTGCGAGTGGGTCGGCCGTGATCTGCCCGGTACGGACGACCGGATCGCGGCGTCGCGCGAACTGGTCGAGCGCGGTATCGCCGAGATCGTGGTGGTGTCCCTCGGTGCCGAGGGGGCGATCATGGTCACCGCCGACGACGCCGTCGAGGTGCCCGCACTCGAAGTCGAGGTGCGCAGTGCCGTGGGTGCCGGCGACAGCATGGTCGCCGGTCTCGTCGTCGGCCTGCTGCAGGAACGCTCGCTCCGCGACGCTTTGGCACTCGGTATCGCATCCGGTACTGCAGCGCTGTTGACCGCGGGAAGCCGTGTGTGCCGTCGCGAGGACATCGACCGGTTCGACGCACTTGCCCGGAAAGTGTGACCACGACCGGGTAATCGGCTCTGCCGGAAGCGAACAAAGCGCAATGGTGCCGGGCGTGCTCGGATAGCCTGAACGAATGGATCTTCACACGGAGTCCTTACGCAGTCGACGCGTCGGAGCCCTCGAATGAGTGGCACCCGGCCCTCGTATCTGCGGTGGGCGTCGATCGGACTGGTCGGGATAGGTGGCCTGTTCGGTGCCGGTAGCCGTGAAGGCCTTTCCATCGTCGTTCCGAAACTCGGCGAAGTCCCGATCGCCATTGCCATCGCCAACATAGTGGGCGCGTTTCTTCTCGGGTATCTCTATGAGGCCGTCACGCGACTCGACAAAGCGAAGCCCACGGCAGGAAATCTCAAGCTTCTCCTGGGTACGGGATTCTGCGGCGGCTTCACCACCTACAGTTCCCTCGCGACCGATACATCGGTGCTGTTCCGGGACGGGCATATCTGGGTGGGAGTGCTGTATGCGTTGGCAACCGTGATCGTCGGCGCGTGCGCCACCTGGGCGGGCATCGCTATCGCCAGTAGCGTCAATGCGAGAACGACGCCGCCTGCCGCCGGGGGAGGGGTGACGTCGTGACACCGGGGATATTCATCTTGCTGAGTGTCGCGGGTGGCGTCGGGGCGATCACGCGATTCGTTCTCGACGGTTTCATCCGGGCACATATGCACACGAAGTTCGCGTGGGCGACCACCATCATCAACGTGTCGGGCTCGCTCGTGCTCGGATTTCTCACCGGGCTCACCGTGGAGCATCTGGTCTCGACCGACATCAGCTACGTGATCGGAACCGGGTTCCTCGGCGGCTACACCACCTTCAGTACGGCGAGCTACGAGACGGTACAGCTCATCAAGAAGGGCCGGTACGGAGAATCGTTCATCAGCGGCATCGTCATGCTGGTGCTCGCGCTGGCAGCCGCGGGACTCGGGTTGTGGATCGGTACCTCGCTCTGACCTTCCCAGGAGCGTCTCTTTCCTCGTCTCTTACGATTATCCATGTCCGAGTTCGCGACGAATCTGAAACATTAGAGCGTCGCTGGTCTCGCGTGCCTGGGCTCGCAATTCGAGGTCGAGAATGGCATGTCCCCTGCGAGTAGGTCCGGGTTGTTCTAGAGTCCTGATTGCCCTGGTGAGGGCGAAGAAGGGACGATAGGGATCATGGCGGGACGCA